>DATIUV010000031.1:0-13312 GCA_035466595.1 Pelomicrobium sp. | reverse complement strand
CTGCGGGTCGAGGCCTACGGCACGGTGGACGAGTTGAACAGCGTGATCGGGGTGCTGCTGGCCGAAGAGCTGCGCGACGAGCGCCGCGGCGTGCTCACCGACATCCAGCACGACCTGTTCGATCTCGGCGGTGAGCTGTGCATCCCCGGCTACACCAGCATCACCGAGGCCCAGGTGACGCGGCTCGAGCAGACGTTGGACCGCTGGAACGAGGTGCTGCCGCCACTCAAGGACTTCATCCTGCCCGGCGGCTCGCGCGCTGCGGCACTCGCGCACCACGCGCGCACGGTGTGCCGGCGCGCCGAGCGGCGCATGGTGACGCTCGCTGGCGCGGAAACCGTCAGCCCCGCGGCGATCAAGTACGTGAACCGCCTGTCCGATCTGCTGTTCGTGCTGGCGCGCTCGCTCAATCGCGACGAGGGCCTCGGCGACGTGCTGTGGGAAAAGGGGCGCAACCGCGGCGCGTGAGGCGCGCGGCTCAGTCGACCTTGAGGTAGTTGACGAGGATCCCGCCGGTCTGGCGCAGCCGCTGGCCCATGAGCTCCAGCAGCTGGATCAGGATCTTGGAGCCCAGCCGCGGGTGCTCGTCGATCAGGCGCACCAGGTCCTCGCGCGTGAGGACGGCAAAGGTGCAGGGCTCCGCGGTGATGCAGGTGGCCGAGCGCGGCTCGCCGTCCACCATCGCCATCTCGCCCACCGTCTGCCCCGGCGTCACCGTGGCGATATGCTTCTGGCGGCGGCGGATGTCCTGCTTGAACACCTCCACCTTGCCTTCCACCAGCAGCAGGAAGACGTCGCCGCGCTCGCCTTCGTGCAGGATGGCCTGCCCCTTCTCGACGCGGTAGAGCTTCATGAACCGCGCCAGGATCTCCAGCTCGGCGCGGGCGAATTCGTGGAACAGCACCGTCACCGCCACCAGCGAGGCGATCTGCTCCAGCATCTGCGTGCCGTCCCCGATGTGCTGCATCGTGGACAGCTCGCCCGCGTCGGCGCCTTTGGTGTCGGTCATCGCGCTCAGGCGGCGGCGGGCGTCGCCCCCACGGATTCCTGCTGGAACTTCGCGGCCAGCGCGGAGCGCTTGAGATAGGTCTCGCGCGCGAGCCGCACGTCCTCGAGGAAGTACGGCAGCTCGGCCAGCGTCAGCGCCTGCGGGCCGTCCACCAGCGCCTTCGACGGCTCGGGATGGAAATCCACCAGCACCATGTTGGCGCCGGCGATGATGCCCTGCGCGGTGACGTGCATGACGTCGAGCAGCTTGTCCGGCGCGTACGCGCGCGAGCCGACCGAGTGCGACGGGTCAATGCACACCGGCATGCGCGTGAGGCGCTTCAGCACCGGCACGTGCGAGAAGTCGACGAAGTTGCGGTGCGGATCGCCCATGTTGGTCTTCATGCCGCGCAGGCCGAAGATCACCTTGCGGTTGCCCTCCGAGGCCAGGTACTCGGCGGCGTTGAGCGACTCGTCGAGCGTGATGCCGAAGCCGCGCTTGAACAGCACCGGCAGCTCCTGCTGGCGGCCGGCGGCCTTCAGCAGCTCGAAGTTCTGCGCGTTGCGGGTGCCGATCTGCAGCAGGACGCCGGTGGGCTTGCCGGTCTGGTGCAGGGCCTCCTGGATCTCGTCGATGTGGTCCTCGTGGGTGATCTCCATCGCGATCACCTTGATGCCGTACTTGCCGGCCAGCTCGAACACGTACGGCAGGCAGGCCTTGCCGTGGCCCTGGAACGAGTACGGGTTGGTGCGCGGCTTGTAGGCCCCCATGCGCGTGCAGACCTGGCCGTTGTCGCGCAGCGCCCGCATCATCAGCTCGACGTGCTCGCGGGTGTCCACAGCGCACAGGCCGGCGAAGATGTGCAGCGTGTCCTGGCCGAAGCGCAGGCCGTTATAGTCGAAATGGGAGAGCCGGTGGTCGTCCTTGTGGCGGCCCAGCACACGGTAGGGCTCCGACACCCGCACCGCCCGCTCGACGCAGGGCAGCGCCTTCATGTCCTCGATCGGCAGCTGCAGGGTGTTGCCGATGAGGTAGACCTCGGTCAGCACCCGCTCGGTGCCCTTCTCGTGATGAAGTCGCGTCTGGATGCCCGGCAGCGCGGCCAGGTGCTCCATCAGGCTCTTGAAACCCTGCCCGTTCAGGTCGACGTTTTCTTCCAGGATCAGAATCATTTGTGGTTTTCTGCCGGGGCGCGCCGGCCCCTCCCGAGTCCGAAAAAGACCGAGATTCTAGCAGAAAACGCCGATTTATCGCCGGCTTGGGGCGCCGCATGCCCCGTCGGCCGGCGTCAGCCGGTGCCGCCGACCGTCAGTGCGTCGATGCGCACCGTGGGCTGGCCGACGCCCACGGGCACGCTCTGACCGTCCTTGCCGCAGGTGCCGACACCGGGGTCGAGCGCCATGTCGTTGCCCACCATGCTGACGCGGGTGAGGACGTCCGGACCGTTGCCGATCAGAGTCGCGCCCTTCACCGGCTGGGTTACCCGGCCGTTCTCGATCAGGTAGGCCTCTGCGGCCGAGAACACGAACTTGCCGCTGGTGATGTCCACCTGCCCGCCGCCGAAGTTGACCGCGTAAAGTCCCTTGTCGACCGAGCGGATGATCTCCTCGGGATCCTTGTCGCCGTTCAGCATGTAGGTGTTGGTCATGCGCGGCATCGGCACGTGCGCGAAGGACTCGCGGCGGCCGTTGCCGGTGACCGGCACGCCCATCAGGCGGGCGTTGAGGCTGTCCTGCAGGTAGCCGCGCAGGACGCCGTCCTCGATCAGGACCGTGCACTGGGTCGGGTTGCCCTCGTCGTCGACGTTGAGCGACCCGCGCCGGTTGGCGATGGTGCCGTCGTCGACCACGGTCACGCCCGGCGCGGCGACCCGCTGGCCAATCCGCCCCGAGAAAGCCGAGGTGCCCTTGCGGGTGAAGTCGCCCTCGAGGCCGTGGCCGATCGCCTCGTGCAGCAGGATGCCGGGCCATCCGGGCCCCAGCACCACCGTCATGGCCCCGGCGGGCGCCGGCCGTGCCTCGAGGTTGGTCAGGGCCTGGTCCACGGCCTTGTCCGCCAGCTCGCGCAGCACCGCGTCGGTGAAATAGCCGTAATCGAAACGCCCGCCGCCGCCGGCCGAGCCCTGCTCGCGCCGGCCGTTGGCTTCGGCGATGACCTGCAGCGACACGCGCACCAGCGGGCGCACGTCCGCGGCCAGCAGGCCGTCGCTGCGCGCCACCAGCACCACCTCGTACTCGCCGGCGAGGCTGGCGATGACCTGGCTCACGCGCGGGTCGCGGCGGCGCGCGAACTGCTCGAGCCGCGTGAGCAGCGCGACCTTGGCCGCGGAGTCGAGGCTCGCGACCGGATCCAGCGGCGCGTACAGCCGCAGCCCGCCGCCGGCGCGCGGCGCCGGGACGCGCCGCTCGGCGCCCTGGCTGGCGATGGCGCGGGTGGCGTCCGCCGCCGACTCCAGCGCCGCCAGGCTGATGTCGTCGGAATAGGCAAACGCCGTCTTCTCGCCCGCGACGGCGCGCACGCCGACGCCCTGGTCGATGTTGAAGCTGCCCGCCTTGACGATGCCCTCGTCGAGGGTCCAGGCCTCCGTGCGGCTGTATTGGAAGTAGAGGTCGGCGTAGTCCACGCCGCGCGTGAGGATATGGCCGAAGATGCGCGCCATCGCCGACTCGTCGATGGCAGACGGCGCCAGCAGGCGTTCCTGCGCGGTCGTCAGGAGGGCGGCGGGGGCGGCGTCTTCGAGCAGCGTGGCGGCGGGGGCGATGTCGTTCATCCGAAATGGGTTCCTGTCAGGGCAATGGTGTCATCAGCACGTTGGCGCGCGATGCGCCGGTTTCAAGTCTGCGGTCTCATGAGTGGACCTCAGCCGCCGCCAAGCGTTCGGTGCTCCAGCGCCGGCAGATTGGCCCGCACTTCCGCCGTGCGCGCCGGATCGATGTCGGCGACGGCGACGCCGGGCGCGTCGTCGATCTCCGCCAGCACCGCGCCCCAGGGATCCACGATCAGCGTATGGCCATGCGTGCGGCGGCCGCCGGCATGCTCGCCACCCTGCGCCGGGGCCACGGCGTACGCCAGGTTCTCGATGGCCCGCGCCCGCACCAGCGTCTCCCAGTGGGCGCGCCCCGTCGTCGCCGTGAACGCGGCCGGGATGAAGATGACGTCGAGCCGCCCGAGCGCGCGGTAGAGCTCCGGGAAGCGCACGTCGTAGCAGATCGACAGGCCCGCGCGGCCGCACGGCGTGTCCACGGCAACGGGTTCGCGGCCCGGCTCGATGGTCGCCGACTCGTCGTAGCGCTCCTCGCCGCGGCGGAAGCCGAACAGGTGGATCTTGTCGTAGCGCGCCCGCAGGGTTCCCGCGTCGTCGTACACGAGCAGGCTGTTGCGCACCTTGCCGGGGTCGTCGGCCACGAGCGGGACCGAGCCGGCGACGATCCAAAGTTTGAGCCGCGCCGCCGTCTCCGCCAGGAAGGCCTGGATCGGGCCGCTGCCCGGCGGCTCGCGCACCGCGAGCTTGTCGGTGTCGCGCCGGCCCATCAGCGCGAAATTCTCCGGCAGCGCCGCGAGCCGCGCGCCTTCGGCCGCCGCCCGCCCGAGGAGCTCGCCGGCCTGGCGCAGGTTCCCGGGCACCTCCGGCCCCGAGGTCATCTGCACCGCGGCAATGCGCACGGCCGCGCTCACGGTCCGGTGCGCACTTCCAGCCGCAGCGGATCGCGCGGCCCGAGACCGGGCACCAGCTCGATGCGCTCCGGGTCCACCGCCAGCGCCGCCAGCCACGAACGCAGCTCCTCCGCCTGCAGCGCCGACTCGACGGCGGCGGCGTGACGGATCGCCAGGCGCGCGCCGGGATTGCCGTCGAGCGCCAGCACGCAAGGCCTGAGCTCCTTCGTGGCGAGAATCGCGGCGCCGCTGCGGGGCCGGTCCCAGAGCGCGACCGGCACCGTGCACTCGGGCGTCGCGGCTGCCGGCATCGCCGCGGCCAGCACGGCGCAACCCATCACGAATCGGGTGAGGCGGATCATTGCTGTTCCTGAGTCTGCCCGCGGGAAAGGCGCGTGACCTGCGGATCGGTCCAGCTGCCCGACACATTGTATTCGAGCGCCGCCATCTGGCCGATCGGGTCGCGGAACAGCTTGCTCACCGCCAGCGCCGCCAGCCCGACGACCGGCCCGCCCAGGATGCCCGTCGCCAGCGCCGTGGTGCCCGACATCTCCGGCGTGACGCGCAGGCGCAGGTTCTGCGCCTCCCGAACCAGGTCCACCTCGCCGTTCATCACGACACGCACCGACGGGCTCGCAACCGTCAGGTTCTCCGTCCGCGCCACACCGCGCGCCAAGCGCACGTCGCCGCTGATCTGCTGAAACACGAGGCCCTTGCCGAAGATATCCTCGAAATCGCCGCCGAGGCGGCGCGGCAGCGCCGAGACGCTCAGCACGCCGAGCAGCCGCGCGGCGCCGGGATTGACTTCCTCGAAACGCCCCTCGCGGAAATCCAGCGCCAGCGTGCCGCCCAGCGTCGGGTAGTCCACCTGGAACGGATTGCCGGCCCACTCGATGCGCCCGCCCGCGCTGCCGGTGCCGCCGCGCATGCCCTGGCCGATGCCGACGCGGGCGAGAAAGCCGCCGAGATCGACCGCGTCGAGCTTGACATTGAGGCGCGTGAGCGGCGGCCCCTGGCGTCCGCTCCATTGGCCATCGGCGGAAATCACGCTGTCGGGATGGCGCAGCTCGAGCTTGTTCACGCGCCAGTATTCGCCCTCGTTGCGTGCCGCCAGTTCGAGCCGCCCCATCGGCCGGTCGCCCAGCGCGAAGTCGTCGGCGACCACATCCAATGCCGGCAGTGAGCGCGTCGGCGGCGGCGCGACCTGCGTACTGCGCCCGAGGGTATCCGCGGAGGGAATCTGCAGCCGGACGAGCCGCGCCTTCAGCGCGCCCTGGCCGGCGGCGTCCCAGGCCAGGTCGCCGGCCAGCTCGCGCCCGTCGACCGCGAGTTGCAGCGTGCCATCACGCACCTGGCCCTTGATCTGCAGATCGCGAAACAGCCGGTTGAACAGGAACACGTTCTTGGCCGTGAGGTCGACGCCGCGCAGCGGGAGATCGGTCTGCTGCTGCTCGGCGCCGATGACGGCGCGCCAGGCGTCGATGTCCACCGCCTGCACCTTGCCGCCGATCCATAGGCCGGCGCGGTTCGCCTGCGCGGTGTCGCCGCCGAACATTACCGCGGCGTTCTCCATCGTCACGCCGTCGGCGGCGACGCGCCCGGAGGCCTGCAGCGAAACCAGGCTTCCCAGCGTCGCCGACAGCATCTCCCGCTCGGCGGTGCGCTTGCGCTCGAGGGTGAGCGGCAGCGCCGAATCGGGGCCTTTCGTCAGCGGCGCCGGCAGCGTCAGCGCGAGGCCCTGCAACGAACTGCGCAGCGTCAGCGCGGTGCCGCCGACTCGTTCCTCCTGCGTGATCCTCCAGTCCGTCGCGCCGGCGAGGTGCCTCGCCCAGGCGAAGTTCTCGCGCGCTTTCCAGGCGTCGAGGTTGGCGCGGCCGGACGCCTCGAGCCTGACGACCCCCTCGCTGGTGGACGCACTGAGCTTGAACGGCCCGCCGACGAACTGGCCGCGCAAGGCGTCGGCCTTGACTTCGCTCTGCGTGAAGCCGAGGGCTCCGCTCACCTCC
This sequence comes from Pelomicrobium sp., assembly GCA_035466595.1. GTDB lineage: Bacteria > Pseudomonadota > Gammaproteobacteria > Burkholderiales > UBA6910 > DATIUV01. Next base: position 6,664 of record DATIUV010000031.1, on the reverse strand, counting down.
TCCAGCGCCGGCATCTCCTTGCGCACGACGATGCGGTTCGAGAGAAAGCGGTAGCTGCCGCGCACCTTGGTGTCGTCGGTGCGCTCCACGGGGACCGTCAGGGCGAGGTCGAGGCGGCCGCTGCCCGCGGCGGCGATGTCGCGGGTGTAGCCGCCGATGTAGCGGTCCACCGGGCTTTGCGCGATGAAGCGCAGGAACGCCTGCGTCTCCCCTTCCGCGGTGCCTTCCACGCTCAGCACCGGGTCGTCCGCGTCGAGGTCCGGGATGACGGCGCTCACACCGGCGAGCCGGACGCCCAGGATGCTGCCGGTCGCCCCCGTGATGCGCATCGCCGGTCCGCGGAACAGCAGGTCACCGCCGAGTTCGCGGATCGCCGGCCACTCGTCGGCATAGCTCAACTCGACGCCGACGGCGCGCGTCGTGACTTCGAACAGGCCTTCCTGGTCGTCGGTGAAGGGGAAGCGGTCCAGGTCGCCCTTGAGCGTGAAGCGGGTGTCGACGGCGCGGCCGCCAAGCAGACTTGTGCGCAGCCATTCGCGTGCCTGCGCGCTCACCTCGAGCGGCAGATAGCGGTAAATGGCGCGCGCGTCGGCGCGCGTGAGCGAGCCGCTCAGATTCGCCGCCCCCGGACCGGCGGGCGAGGTCTGGTAGGTGCCGGTGACGCTGCCTGCAATGTCGCCATTGGCGAACGCCACTTTCCGCAGGGTTACCTCCGTGGTGTCGCCCACTTTGCTCCAGGCGCCGCGAATGGAAAGGCTGTCGAAACGGATCGGCGCCGCGAAGATCTTCGGCATCGCCAGTTCCGACGCGGCGCCGTCGACGCCGAAACGCCCGTGCCGCTCGTTGCCGTCCACCTCGCCGCTGACACCGTGAAAGCCCGGCGCCAGGTCGAGCGGCTTCAGGTGCAGGTTCTCGAACCGCGCTCGCACACGATAAGTGGCCGGCGCCGGCAGCTCGCCCTCCCAGGCCGCCACGACGTCCGCCAACCGGCCCTCCGGCGCCAGCGCCGCGAGCCGCGCCCGCAGGTCGGCGCCGAGGGGCAGGCGCTCCGCCAGCGCCGCCAGCGCGGCAAGATCGATGGCATTGGCGGTGAAGGAAACCGCCGGCGGACGACCCGAGCCGCCTGCGCGGCGCGCCAGCGCCATATCGAGCGGCCCGATGCGGATGCCATCGGACGTTTCCAGCCGCAGGTCATCCGCCCCGATCTCCCACTCGTCGGCATCCTCGCGCCAGCTCACGCGGCCGTCGAGCGTCGTGACGTCCAGCACCGGCAGCTCGGGCGCCAGGCGCAGCACGACGCCGGCCAGGCTCGCGTCGAGGGTCGATCGGATAGGCCTGCCGTCACGGATGTTCAGCCAGCCCCGCACGGCGCCGCGGCCGCGCGTGAGCTCCAGCGGCAGGTCGATCCAGGGATCCCAGGCCTCCAGCGCGACGGCGTCGAGCGCGAGGTAGATCTCCCCGCTCACCTGGCGCCAGTCCGCCGGATCGACTGCCTGCAGGTCGGCGCGCAGGTCCAGATGCCCGCCAAGCCCGGGCGGCGCCGCTCCGCGCAGCGCGCCGCGATGGCGCGAGCCGCGGTTCTCCAGCCGCAGCTCGACCCGCTCCAGCGTGAGGGGCGGTGCGCCGCGCTGTTCGTCTTCCCAGGTAATGCGCGCGTTCTTCACCGCGACCACTTCCTGGCGCAGGAGCCAGTTTCCCGACTGCGCCTCGACGGCCTGCGCAGCCGCGCCCTCCGGCATCGAGATGCCGGCCACGTAAAGCCGGCCCTCGGGGCTGCGCTTTACGGTGAGATGGGGGCCCTCGATGACGAGAAAGCGCGCCCGCGGCTCCAGCACCGCGAGCGAGCGCCAGCTCAGCACGGCATGGACGCTGTCCATGGTCAGTACCGGGAAGCCGCGCTCGTCGAAAACGTGGACGTCGGAGAACGTGAGGTCGGGCCGCAGGCCGGCCCAGTTGACCTCCAGCGCGCCGACCGTGATGCGCCGGCCGATGCGCCGCTCCACCTCCTCCACCACGAAGGCGCGCAGGTTGTCGGCGTTCGGCAGAACCCAGTAGCGCAGCGTAAGCAAAGCCGATCCGGCGAGCAGCGCGGCCAGCACCGCGGCCACCAGCACCGCGCGCGAAGTGAAATGCAGGCCGCGCCAGGCGAGCCGGATGGAGGAAGACAGTGTGGCCAATCGAGACTGTCCGCTGGGGGCGGCGCACCCGGGCGCGGGCCGGCTTTTGGCCGGCGCCGTCGGCGGCCGTTAGAATGCCTGCATTCTATCCTTTTCGCGCGCCGGCATGGACTTGCCACGACCCCAGCCTCTCGATTCCTCGCCCGCGGCGGCGATCGCCCGCGCCCGGCGGCTGTCGCGCTTCGCCGACGCTCTGCTCGCGGCGCGGCCCGAGCTGGAGGAAGAGCTGCGCCAGGACGCGGAGTCGACCTTCACGCCGGAAGCCATGGCGGCCTGGCTCGATGGCCAGGATCTGAGCTCGCCGGATGCGCTCGCCGTCGCGCTGCGCCGGCTGCGCCAGCGCGTGATGCTGCGGGTGGTGATCCGCGACCTCGCCGGGCTCGCCGACCTCGCCGAAGTCATGCGCAGCGTCAGCGCGATGGCCGACCTCGGCGTCCAGCGTGCCCGCGACCTCCATCACGGCTGGCTCGCCGAGCGCCACGGCGAGCCCGTCGGCGAGGAAACCGGATCGCCGCAGCGGCTCATCGTCGTCGGCATGGGCAAGCTCGGCGGCTACGAGCTCAACGTCTCCTCCGACATCGACCTCGTCTTCGTCTATCCGGAAGAGGGCGAAACCGGCGGCGCGCGGCCGCTGAGCAACCACGAGTTCTTCATCCGTCTCGGGCAGCGCGTGATCGGCGCGTTGCACGAGCACACGCCGGAGGGTTTCGTCTTCCGCGTCGACATGCGCCTGCGCCCCTTCGGCGACAGCGGCCCGCTGGTGTCCAGCTTCGCCAGCCTCGAGAACTACTTCATCACCCAGGGGCGCGAGTGGGAGCGCTACGCCTGGATCAAGGCGCGCCCGCTGTGCGGCGAGCGCGTCGACGACCTGGACAAGCTCACGCGCCCGTTCGTCTTCCGCAAGTACCTCGACTTCGGCGCCTATGCCTCGATGCGCGACCTGCACGCGCAGATCCGCGCCGAGGTGCGCCGGCGCGAACTGTCGGACAACATCAAGCTCGGGCCCGGCGGCATCCGCGAAATCGAGTTCATCGCCCAGGTGTTCCAGCTGATCCGCGGCGGCAACGTGCCGCAGCTGCGCAGCCGCTCCACCGTCACCATCCTCGACCGGCTGGCGCGCCTCGGCCACCTGCCGCCGGAGACGACCGAGGAGCTGCAGGACGCCTACGCGTTCCTGCGCAACCTCGAGCACCGCCTGCAGTACCTGGACGATCGCCAGACGCAGATGCTGCCGCAGAGCGACGCCGATCGCGCGCTGATCGCCGAAGCGATGGGTTACGCGCGCTGGCAGGAGCTGGCGGAGACGCTCGAAGCAGTTCGGCGCAAGGTGACGCATCATTTCGAGGCCGTCTTCGCCGGCCCGCAGCCGGCCGCCGACGACGGCACGCTCGCCACGCTGTGGCGCGAGGAGCCCGACCTGGAGGGCTCGTGCGAGCGCCTGGGCGAGCTCGGCTACGCGAAGCCGATGCCGATCTGCGAACGCATCAAGGCATTCCGCACCGGGCCGCGCTACCGCGGGCTGCCGCGGCCGAGCCAGAAGTCGCTCGACGCGCTGGTGCCCGCCACCGTCGCGGCGGCGGCGCGGCAGCCCGATCCCGACGCGACGCTGGACGCCCTGCTCACGCTGCTGGAAACCGTGAGCCGGCGCGCGGCCTACCTGGCGCTGCTGCAGGAATACCCGCAGGCGCTGGAACGGGTCGCCAAGCTGGCCAGCGCGAGCCGCTGGGCCTGCGACTATCTGATCCGCCATCCGCTCGTCCTGGACGAGCTGCTGGACACGCGCGAGCTCTACAGCGCGCCGGACTGGGGCGCGGCCGCCGACGAGCTCGCGAGCCTGCTGGCCGACGCCGAGGACGACACCGAGCGGCAGATGGACGTGCTGCGCCATTTCCAGCACGCCAAGCTGTTCCAGCTGCTAGCCAAGGACCTCGAGGGGCTGCTGCCGCTGGAGACCCTGTCGGATCACCTGACCGCGCTGGCCGACCTCATCCTCGAACAGGTGATCGCGGCATGCTGGCGCGGCCTGCGGGTGCGCCACCGCGACGTGCCGCGCTTCGCCGTGATCGGCTACGGCAAGCTGGGGGGCAAGGAGCTGGGCTACGCCTCCGACCTCGACATCATCTTTCTCTACGAGGACGACGACCCGCAGGCGCCGGAGGTCTACGCCAAGCTCGCCCAGCGCATCAATACCTGGCTCACGAGCTACACGCCCGCGGGCGTGCTCTACGACACCGACCTGCGGCTGCGGCCCGACGGCGCCAGCGGCCTGCTGGTGAGCCCGGTCGCGGCGTTCCGCGAGTACCAGCGCACCAAGGCGTGGGTATGGGAGCACCAGGCGATCACGCGCGGGCGCTACGTCGCCGGCGACCGCGACGTCGGCGACGCGTTCGAGGCGATCCGCAACGAAGTGCTGTGCATGCCGCGCGAGCTCGACGAGCTCCGGCGCGAGGTGGTGCAGATGCGCCAGAAAATGCTGGACGCGCACCCGAACAAGAGCGACCTGTTCGACCTCAAGCACGACCGCGGCGGCATCATCGATGTCGAGTTCGTGGTGCAGTACCTGGTGCTGGGGCACGCGCACCGGCACCCCGAGCTGACCGGCAACGTCGGCAACCTGGCGCTGCTCAGGCTGGCCGCGTCGCTGGAGCTGGTGCCGGAGGCGCTGGCCGAGCGGGTGCGCGAGGCCTACCGCGAGTTCCGCCGCCTGCAGCACCGGCTGCGCCTGTCCGGCGCCCAGTACGCGCGCGTGCCGCCGGAGAGCGTCGAGGCGCATGCCGCCGCGGTGCGGGAGCTGTGGGAAGCGGTGATGGGAAGCGGTTAACGTAATCTCGTACCGCAGAGGCGCGAAGACGCGGAGAGAACCGCTTTAACCGCCAAGGGCGCGAAGGACGCGAAGGAAAACACGGCAACAGACGGCCTGCTTTTGCTTGGCGTCCTTCGCGTCCTTCGCGGTTCAGGCCTTTCTGACTCCCTCTGCGTCTACGCGCCTCTGCGGTGATCGTCACCCGGCTCCGGCGCGCCGGCGGCGCTACGCCTGCTGCTGCGCCAGCTCCGCCAGCCACGCGCCCGCTTCCTTGAACGGCCGGCTCGACCGCTCGGCGCGCGCGCGGATATAGGCGCCTTCGATTGCGCTCAGCACGAGGCCCGCGAACGACACGGCCCGCCGCCGGTCGGCGAACGCCAGGTGGGCGGCGATGAGCGCGACCCAATCGGCGAAGGCGGCGGCGAGGACCTCGCGCAGCGCGTCCATGCCCGGCTCCAGATCCAGCGTGACGGTGCCCACCGCGCAGCTGCGGCGGAAGCCGCCCTCCTCGACCCGCCGCGCGAAGGCGTTGAACAGCGCCCTGATCTTCTCGGACGGCGGGCGTTCCCCGGCCAGCGCGCGGTCCATGAACTCCCGCACGCGCAGCGCATAGGCCGCGAGCGCCTCGCCGGCAAGCTGCTGCTTGCCGGCCGGAAAAAAGTGATAGACGGAACCCTTCGGCGCGCCGCTCGCCCGCACGATCTCGTTGATCCCGGCCCCCGACAGGCCGGATCCGCGCATCAGCTCGATGGCCGCCTCCAGCATGCGCTCGCGGCTGCCCGCTTCGGCGGTTGGCTTCATCTTGACTCCCTAACTAGACCAGTCTATATAATAGCCCGAAGGCGTCGACCAGGAGAACCCGCATGAACGACCGGAGTGCCGGTGTGCGTACGGCCGTGAGCGCGGCCGAATGGCAGCAGCGCGTCGAGCTGGCCGCATGCTACCGGCTGGTAGCGATGTTCGGCTGGGACGACCTGATCTTCACCCACATCTCGGCGCGGGTGCCGGGCCCGGAGCATCATTTCCTGATCAATCCCTACGGCATGATGTTCGGCGAGATCACCGCGTCCAGCCTGGTAAAGGTGGACCCGGACGGGCGCAAAGTGCTGGAGAGCCCCTACGACATCAATCCGGCGGGCTTCACCATTCACAGCGCCGTGCACGCGGCGCGCGAGGACGCCGCCTGTGTGCTGCACGTCCACACGGTGAACGGCGTCGCCGTCTCGGCGCAGGACGAGGGCGTGCTGCCGCTGTCCCAGCATTCGATCTTCGTCCTGTCCTCCCTCGCCTACCATGATTACGAAGGGGTGGCGCTGGAAGCGGACGAGAAGCCGCGACTGGTGCGCGACCTCGGCGACAAGCGCTTCCTCATGCTGCGCAACCACGGCCTGCTGACCGTGGGGCGGTCGGTCGCGGAAGCCTTCGTCGCCATGTATTTCTTCGAAACCGCCTGCACGATCCAGGTGCGGGCGCAGGCCGGCGGCGGCCCTCTGCGGCGCATTTCACAGAAGATCGTCGATGGCGCCGAGGCGCAATGGGAACAGGTCACGCGGGGAGCGGGCGGCGGACTGGCCTGGCCGGCGCTGCTGCGCCGCCTCGACACCGAGAGCCCCGGTTACCGGAACTGAGGCTCGGGCCGCGCCAATCCGCCCGGCCTGACGCCGGCCACCGCAACCGGCAGGCG
>DATIUV010000030.1:0-4198 GCA_035466595.1 Pelomicrobium sp. | reverse complement strand
GCATCGCCGGCGCCCACCAGACCTCGATGCTGCAGGACATCGAGCACGGCCGCGCGCTGGAAACCGACGCGGTGGTCGGCGCCGTCATCGAAATGGGCGCGATGACCGGCGTACCGACGCCGACGATCGAAGCCGTCTACGCCCTGGTGAAGCTGCTCGGCCGCCAGATCGAGGCGCGCCACGGCTACGTGCGCCTGCTCGCGGAAGCGGCGTAAGGCGTCCTTGACGGCGCTTGCCGCCGTCCCCGCCGTCCGGCGGCGGCCGAGCACCGTTCGGCCGCCCCGTCATCGCGCCGCGATTGTGGCGGTCACGCCGATGACCTAGCATTTGGGCTGCCAATCCTTTGGCGAAAAAAGGGGAGCAGCTATGGCAGAACAGAACAATCCGTACGCGGCGCCGTCGGCGCGGGTGGCCGACGCGGTCCTCGCCCAGGACGAGGGCACGTTCGTCGAGGGCGGTCGGAGGGTCGGCGCCGGGCGCGGCTGGGGCTGGATCAAGGACGGCTTCGGGCTGTTTCGCGAGAGCCCCGGCACCTGGGTGCTCATCATCATCGTGCTGTTCGCAATCCTGATGGCGCTGAGCTTCGTGCCGTTCCTCAACATGGTCTCGAGCCTGCTGTTCCCGGTGTTCACGGGCGGCCTGCTGCTGGGCTGCCGCGCGCTCGCCAAGGGCGACGAGCTCGAATTCGGCCACCTGTTCGCCGGCTTCCGCGAGCCGTTCAAGCCGCTGATCCTGGTCGGCCTGCTCTACTTGGCCGGCCTGCTGGTGCTGGGCTTCATCGCCGCGATGGTGCTCGGCGTCGGCGTCTTCCTCGGCACCGACACGATCGATCCCGCCACCGGCCCGACGAGCGTCTTGCTGGTGATGCTGTTGATGTTCGCGCTGGCGGTGCCGCTGGTTATGGCGGTGTGGTTCGCGCCGGCGCTGGTGGTGTTCCATGAGCTCGGCCCCATCGAGTCGATGAAACAGAGCTTCGCCGGCTGCCTGAAGAACATTCCCGCGTTCCTCATCTACGGCCTGATCGGCATCGTGCTGATGATGCTGGCCAGCATCCCGGCGATGCTGGGCTGGCTGGTGATGGGGCCGGTGTTCACCGCCTCGATCTACGCGGGCTACCGGGACATCTTCCTGCAGAGCTGATGCTCGATTCGGTCCGGGACGTCGAGACGCCGGAGGGCGTCCACCTGATGCTGCGCCCGGCGGGGCCGGTGCCGCGCGCCTACGCCTGGGTCCTCGACTTCCTGATCCGCGCCGCCGCCTACATCTTCCTGGCGATCTTCCTGCCGGGGCTCGGCGACTTCGGCGGCGGCCTGCTGCTGATCGCGATCTTTTTGCTGGAGTGGTTCTACCCGGTGCTGTTCGAGGTCTACCGCGACGGCCAGACGCCGGGCAAGCGCGCCATGCGCCTGGCGGTGATCCGCGACAACGGCAGCCCGGTGAACTGGTCGTCGTCGGTCGCGCGCAACCTGCTCCGGTTCGCCGACTTCCTGCCGTTCGGCTACGGCCTCGGGCTCGCCAGCATGCTGATCAATCCCGAGTTCAAGCGGCTCGGCGATCTCGCCGCCGGCACGCTGGTCGTGCACCTCGGTGAAGCGCCGCGCGCGGGCGAGCTCGGCGCCGGCGCGCTGCGGCCGCCGCCGGTGCCGCGGACCGTCGACGAGCAGCGCGCGGTGGTGGGCTTCGCCGAGCGCGTCAACACGCTCACGCCCGAGCGCGCCGAGGAGCTCGCCGCGATCCTCGGCCCGGCGCTCGGCGCGCGCGGCCCCGTGGCGGTGGCGCGCCTCACCGAGACCGGCCGCTGGCTGGCGGGACGCCGGTGACGCAGCAGGAGTTCGAGGCGCGCTACGCGCCGACCTGGGACGCGCTCGCCGCCATGCTCGACGCCATCGGCGAGCGCAAAAAGGCGCGCGCTGCCGAGCTGGAGCGCTTTCCCCACCTGTACCGCCAGCTCTGCAGCCACCTGGCGCTTGCGCGCGAGCGCGGCTACTCGCTGGCGCTGGTGGAGCGGTTGAACCAGCTCATGCTGCGCGGGCACCAGGCGCTCTACAGCGCGCGCGGCGTGCGCCGCTCGGCGCTGGCGCGCTTCGTCACGACGGAATTCCCGCAGCGCGTGCGGCGCGAGTGGCGGCTGATGCTGCTCGCGCTCGCGCTGTTCGCCGGCCCGCTGGTCGGCACCTGGGTCGCGGTGCAGGCCAACCCCGAGCTTGCCTACACGGTGATGGACCCGCGCCAGGCGCAGAGGGTGGAGGACATGTACCGCCCGGACGCGGAGCACCTCGGGCGCGAGCGCGGCTCGGCCAGCGACTTCCGCATGTTCGGCTTCTACATCTTCAACAACGTGCGCATCGCGTTCCAGACCTTTGCCGGCGGGCTCCTGTTCGGGGTCGGCGCCGTGTTCTTTCTCGTCTTCAACGGCCTGCACATCGGCGCGGTGGCCGGGCACCTGGACGTGGTGGGCTACGGCGCGCAGTTCTATCCCTTCGTCGTCGGCCACGGCTCGTTCGAGCTGACCGCGATCGTGCTCGCCGGGGGTGCCGGGCTCAAGCTCGGCGCGGCGCTGGTCCGCCCCGGGCGGCGCACGCGCATCGAATCGCTCAAGCACGCCGCGCGCGAGGCCGTACCGCTGGTGTACGGCATCGCCGGCATGCTGGTGATCGCCGCGTTCATCGAGGCGTTCTGGTCGTCCACCACGCTGCTGCCGCCCGACACCAAGTACACGGTCGGTGCGGCGCTGTGGGCGCTGGTGCTCGGCTACCTGCTGTTCGCCGGGGCGCGGCGTGGAGATTGACCGCCTCAGCGTCGCGGTCCGCCCCCGGCGCGACTGGGAGGCGATGGACCTCGGCTTCCGGCTCGCGCGCGCGTGTGCCGGGCCGCTGTTCGTGTCCTTCCTCGCGGTGCTGGTGCCGGTCACGCTGCTGATCGCGCTGGCGATGTTCAGCGCGCCGGAGTACGCGCCGCTGGTGCTGTGGTGGTTGAAGCCGCTGCTCGACCGCGCGCCGCTGCACGTGCTCTCGCGCGCCGTGTTCGGCGAGGTGCCGACCGTGCGCGAGACGCTGCGCGCGCTGCCGAAGGCGGCGTGGAACGGCCTGATCGCCTCGCTGACCTGGCGCCGCATCCATTCGCGCCGCTCGTTCGTGCTGCCGGTGTGGCAGCTCGAAGGTCAACGCGGTTCGTCGTGGCGCGCGCGCGTCGGCATTCTGTCGCGCCGCGCCGGCGGCGGCGCGACCTGGCTCACCATCGCCTGCCTGCACCTCGAGCTCGCGCTCAACATCGGTTTCTACGGCCTGCTCTGGCTGCTGCTGCCGCAGTCCATCGAGTTGGACCTGCGCGGCGTCTTCACCGGCGCGCAGCCGCAGTGGTTCGAATTCGTCGAGCTGGCGTTCTACGCCGCGGCGGTCGCCATCATCGAGCCGTTCTACGTCGCCGCCGGCTTCGCGCTCTACCTCAACCGCCGCACGCTGCTCGAAGGCTGGGACCTCGAGATCGCGTTCCGGCGCATGGCCGCGCGGCTGGAAAATCGCGAAGGTCGAGACGCTGCATGAACCGGCTCGCCATCCTGTTCGCCCTCGTGGCCGCGCTGCTCGGCGCCGCCCCGGCCCGCGCCGCCGACGTCGACCCGGCGAAGGCGCGCGCCGAGATCGAGCGCATCCTCGCCACCGAGGAGTTCGCCACCAAGCGCACCGACACGTTCTGGAAGTACATCGGCGACGAGCGCGACCGGGGCCGGCAGGGCGACGGCAGCGGCCTGCGCTGGCTGCGCGACATCGGCAACCTGATCGCCGCGTTGTCCGAGATGCTGATGTGGGCCGCCGTCGCGGTCGGCGTGTTCCTGCTGTGGCGCTACCGGCACCTGTTCCTGCGCACGCTGCCGCGTCGCGAGGAAGACGAGGAGCCGCTGCCGGAGCCGGTGTCGGGCGCGTCGCTGCGCCCGGAGACGCTGCCGGCCGATCCCGCCGGCGAGGCGCGGCGGCTCGCCGCGGCCGGCCGTCTGCGCGAGGCGCTGTCGCTGCTCTACCGGGCGACGCTGGTGCGGCTCGCGGGCGAGTACGCGCTGGAGCTGCCCGCCGGCTTCACCGAGGCCGAGGCGCTGCGCGCCGTTACCCGCGCGGCGCGGCCCGAGCACGCCGGCTTCTTCCACACCGTCGTCGGCCTGTGGCAGGCGCTGGCCTATGCCGGCATCGCGCCGGCGGCGCAGCGC
>DATIUV010000029.1:0-4442 GCA_035466595.1 Pelomicrobium sp. | reverse complement strand
CATCCATGAAGGCTGCCATTCGCCGGCGCTGCGCGTCGTCGGGCAGACGCCCGACGCCGGCCATCATGTTATCCACCAGGTGTTTGGGCTTGCTGGTGGCGGGGATGACGCAGGTCACCGCGGGGTGGGCGAGGATGTACTTGAGAAAGAACTGCGCCCAGCTCGCGCAGTCGAACTCGCCGCACCAGTCGGGCACGCTCTTGCCGCGCACGCGCGAGAACAGGTTCGCCTGCGCGAACGGCCGGTTGACGATGACCGCGGTGCCGGTCTCCTGCGCCAGCGGCAGCAGCCGCTCCTCGGCCTCGCGCTCGACGATGGAGTAGTTGAGCTGCACGAAGTCGAATGTCCGCGTCTTGATCACGCGCTCGAGCGCGTCGTAGGCGCCTTCGTGGTAGTGCGTCACGCCGATGTAGCGCACCCGGCCGTCCTTCTTCCATGCTTCCAGCGTCTTGCGATGCGTCTCGAGGTCCAGCAGGTTGTGGACCTGCATGAGATCCATGCGCGCAACGCGCATGCGGCGGAACGACTCCTCCATCTGCCGGATGCCGGCCTCGCGGCCGCTGGTCCAGACCTTGGTGGCGTAGAACAGCCGCTCGGCGACGCCGGCTTCGGCGGCGAGATCGCCGACGACGCTTTCCGCGGCGCCGTACATCGGCGAGCTGTCGACGACGCTGCCGCCGTAGGCAACGAGCAGGCGCAGCACCTCGACCAGCGGCTCGCGCTCCGCGGCGCTCCCGCCGACGTCGAAGGTGCGGTAGGTGCCGAGGCCGACGGCGGGCAGCAGCTCGCCGCTGCGCGGGATTGCGCGCTTGAGCATCTTGTCGGGCATGGGCGTCTCGGCGCGCAGGTCGAAGGCGCAGGCGGCGGTGGATGCCGCCAGCAGCTTGAGGGCGCGGCGGCGACCGGGGGATGCGGGGAGTGCGGTCATGGTGACCTCCGTTGTTGGATGAGTCGTTCGTGGCCGCGGCCCAGCGCGAGCGCCAGCACGAGCCAGAGCGCCTCCAGCGGCAGCGCGGCGATCGCCACGCCGGCGGTGCCGAATCCGAGCGCGCGCAGGGCGGCGTGCAGCCAGCCGCTGGCGGCGTCGCCGCCACGGTAGACGACGGTGTCGAGAAAGCTCTTCGCCTTGTAGCGATCCTCCGCTGCCACCGCGGTGAACAGCACCTCGCGCGCGGGCTTGGCGAGGAAGAAATTGAGCGCGCGGCGCAGCACCTGGAAGCCGGCGACGACCCACAGCACCGGGAACAGCGCCAGAGCCGCGAACCCGGCCAGCGTCAGCAACGGCAGCGAGGCCAGCGATCGCCCGACGCCGAAGCGGGTCATGATACGGCCGGTCAGGAAAAACTGCCCGAGCAGCGTGAGCGTGTTCACGGCGAGGTCGACTCCCGCGAAGAAGCGGGTGCGCGCGGCCGAATCGGGCAGCGCGTCGCGCACGATCCGGGCCTGCTCGAAATAGAGGAAGGTGGAGAGCGCGGTGAACAACACGATGTAGCCGCCGATCGCGAGCAGGTGCGGCGAGCGCAGCGTGTGCGTGAGCCCGGCCCAGGCGCTGCCCGCGATGGGCGCCGGCTGCTCCGCCGCCGCGCCCGAACCGTGGCGCGCGCCCCAAGCGACCAGCGCGCCGATGCACGCCACCGCGCCCAGCAGCAGCGCGGCCGAGACCAGCGGCAGCCGCTCGGGACCGACGCCGCCGACGAGCGCGATCGTGATCGCCGGGCCCGTGATCGCGCCGAGGCTGCCGCCGGCGGCGATGGAGCCGAACAGCCGCTTGGCCTGGCCGGTGTCGAACAGGTCCGCCATGAAGCTCCAGAACACCGACACCACGAACAGGTTGAACACACTGACCCAGACGAAGAACGCCATCGCCACGGTCTGCCGAGCCACGCCGCCGGCGAGCAGCGCCCAGAAGGCGACGAGGTTGAGCGCGAAGAAGATATAGACCCCCGGCAGCAGCCGCCGCAGCGCGAAGCGCGACACCGCCCAGCCGTAGACGGGCACGGCGGCGAGCATGGCGAGGAAGGTGGCGGTGAAGGTCCAGGGCAGGTTCTCGACGCCGCCCTGGATGCCCATCTCGTCGCGCAGCGGCCGCAGGACGTAGTAGCTCGCCAGCAGGCAGAAGAAATAGGCGAACGCGAGCGCGACGGCGGTGAATTCTCCGGGGCGCAGGTTGAGCACGCGGCGGGCGCTGGCGAGGACGGTCACGGGCGCGGCGGGGACGTCGGGATAGGCATGGCGCGGCTATGTTCGTACGGCCGCCGGCGGGCGGCAAGCGGCGCGCGAGCCGTGAATTGGCAGCCTGTTAGAATGGCGCGCCATGCCCGAAGTTCGTGCTTGTCCCGACCATCGCAGCGCGCTCGTCGCCGGCGCGCGGGCGGCGGTGGGCGCGCCGGCCATGGTGCTGTTCGCCGGCATGATCGGCTTCGGTGCGCTGGGACATGCCAGCGGCCTCGGCCTCTGGGTCACCTCGGCCACCAGCTTGCTGATCTACGCGCTGCCCGGGCAGGTGGTGTTCGTCGAGATGGTGGCGGTCGGCGCGTCCGGGCTGGCGATCTTCCTCGCGGTCTCGTTCACGGCGGCGCGGTTCCTGCCGATGACGCTGACGCTGATGCCGCAGGTGCCCGCGGCCGACCGCGGTCGCGCGCTCTACGCGCTGGTGCATCTGGTCTCCATGACGAGCTGGGCCGTGATGATGAAGGACTTCCCGCGCATCGCGCCCGAGCGCCGGCTGGCCTACTTCACCGGCTTCGGGCTGGTCTGCTGGGGCGTCGCCGTGCCCGGCACCGTGCTCGGCTTCCTGCTCGCCGGGCGGCTGCCGACGCCGCTGACCGTCGGCCTCGTGTTCCTGAATCCGCTGTTCTTCCTGCTCATGTTCGCGGAGGTGCGGAGCCGCGCGAGCCGCCTCGCGCTCGTGATCGGCGGCGCGACCGGGCCGATCGTGCACCTGTGGGCGCCGGGCTGGAGCATCATCCTGTGCGGGATCGTCGGCGGCACCGCGGCGTTTCTGCTCGATCGCCTGATCTACCGCTATGGCGGCTGACCTCGCGCGCTCCGGACTGTGGCCGTGGCTGGTGCTGCTCGCCGCGGTGGCGGGCACCTATCTCTGGCGCGGCCTCGGCATCGCGCTCTCGGGTCGGCTCAAGCGCGACAGCCTGCTGTTTCAGTGGATCACCTGCGTCACCTACGCGATGCTGGCGGCGCTGGTCCTGCGCATCATCATCCTGCCGGTGGGCATGCTGGCGGAAATCCCGCTCGCGTTCCGTCTCGTCTCCGCCGGCGCCGCGTTCGCGGTGATGGTGGCGCGCCGCGGCGCGCTGGTGCCGGCGCTCGTGGTCGGCACCTTCCTGATCGTCGTCTTCGCCAGCCTCTAGCGCACGGCCGCCGGAACTCGGCTTCGCGCGCGGGTCAAACCCTGCGAGGCCATGGCATCCCCCCATTCTCGCTCTTCGACGGCGGACGCGCGCTATGCGCCGATCCGCGACTACGCCGTGATCGGCGACTGCCACGGCGCCGCGCTCGTGTCGCGCGCCGGCGACGTCGACTGGTGCTGCCTGCGGCGCTTCGATGCCGAACCTGTTTTCAGCCGCCTGCTCGACGCCGATCGCGGCGGCGCGCTGCGGCTGCGTCCGGACGGCCCGTTCGAGTCCGCGCGCCGGTATCTGACCGGCACCAACGTGCTGGAGACCTTGTTCGAGACGGCGGACGGCGTCGCGACGGTCACCGATTTCATGCCGGTCGGGCGGCGTGCGTTCAACGGCACGCACGACTACGTGCGACTCAATGCGCCCGGCTGGCTGGTGCGCGTGGTGGAGGGGCGGCGCGGCATGGTGCGCATGCGCATGGCCTACCGCCCGAGCGCCGACTTCGGGCGGCGCGCGCTGTCGCTGCGCGCCGACGACGGCGTGGTGGCCGCGGCGCAGGGTCCGCACCTCTACCACGACGTACCCGGCGTCGGCGTCGAGGGCGATCGTGCCGCGGCAAGCTTCGAAGTGCGCGCCGGGCAGCGGTTCGCGCTGGTGCTGGCGCCGGAGCGGGTCGCACGGCACCCGGCGCGGCGCGCAGGCCGGCTCCTCGCCGTCACCCGGGCATTCTGGGAAGAGTGGATCGCCTACTGCCGCTACGACGGCCCCTACGGCGACCAGGTGCGCCGCAGCGCGCTGGCGCTCAAGCTGCTCACCTACGCGCCGAGCGGCGCGATGGTCGCGGCGCCCACCACGTCGCTGCCCGAGGATCTCGGCGGGTCGCGCAACTGGGACTACCGCTACTGCTGGCTGCGCGACTCGGCGTTCATGCTCTACGCGCTGGCCGCGCTGGGCTACGGCGGCGAGGCGCGCGCGTTCAGCGGCTTTCTCCAACGCGCGTGCGCGGCGAGCGAGCCCTAGCTGCAGATAATGTACGGCGTCGACGCCGAGACCGACCTCGCCGAGCGCGAGATCGACGGCATC
>DATIUV010000028.1:0-4065 GCA_035466595.1 Pelomicrobium sp. | reverse complement strand
GGCGTTCCGGCCCTGCTGCCGGAAACCTGCCGTTATTTTCAGTTCGTCGCAACCTGTCGGAGGGAAAAACAATGCTCGTGAAACGACTGCGCTCCATCCTGCTCGCCGTGGGCCTCGCGGCGCTCGCCGCGCCGGCGCTGGCCGCCGACAAGATCAAGCTCGGCTACTGGACCAGCGGCGTCAGCGTCGGCTTCGGCTCGGTGCTGGAGGAGATGAAGTTCCTCGAGAAGGAAGGCCTCGAGGTCGAGTACATCAAGTTTTCCGACGTTAACGGCCCCACCCGCGCCATCGTCACCCAGTCCATCGACGTCGCCTTCGGCGCCAGCGCGGCGGGCGCGTTCAACATCGCCGCCGACGGCGTGCCGATCAAGATCATCCTGGCGACCCAGATCGCGGCGGTGGACTTCGTCGTGCTGCAGAAGTCGCCGATCAAGTCGCTTGCCGAGTTCAAGGGCAAGAAGATCGGCATGTCGCCGCCGGGCAGCGCGACGCACGCGCTGGCGGTCGCCCTGCTGCAGGGCAACCACGGACTCAAGCCGGGCGACTACGAGGTCGTGGGCGGCAACGAGTCCAAGCTGGCGGCGTTCCTGAACCAGGGCGACATCGCCGCCTCGGCGCTGCGCGCGACGACGCTGGCCTCCATCAGGGACACCACCAAGGTCCGCGTGCTCAGCAATTATGTCGACGAGTGGCGCAAGCTGACCGGCGGCGCCGCTGCGCCCGTGATCGGCATCGGCATCATGCACTCCGACTACCTGGCGAAGAATCCACAGGCCGCGGCCAAGTTCGTCGCCGGCATGATCAAGGCCACCGAGTGGGGCGGCAAGAACACCGATAAGGTGGCCGAGATCCTGCAGAAGCGCGCCAACCTGAAGCCGGACCAGGCCAAGGCCTACGCCAGCCAGTGGGACCGCATCTACGTCGCCAGCATGGAGCCGCGCGACCTCACCATGATGCGCGGCATGGTGGACGTGTTCCGCAAGTCCGGGTCGGTCAAGAAAGACGTGCCCGACAGCGCCTTCGATCCGGAGCCGTTCAAGAAAGCCAAGGCCATGATGGGCCGGTAGCAGGAGCCCGCGCCGCCGCTCGCCGCGGCGGCGCGCCGAGGAGGACGCCATGAGCCAAGCCGTTGCCGCCCGGCCGATCGCCGAGCTTCTGCGCTGGCCCGCAGAGGGCATCACGCGCGTGCCGCTGCAGGTGTTCAGCGACGCCGAGATCTACGCCTGGGAGCAGGACCTGATCTTCCGCGGGCCGACCTGGAATTTCCTCTGCCTCGAGGTCGAGATTCCGAATCCGGGCGACTACGTCACGACGCGCGTCGGCGACACGCCCGTGATCGTCGCCCGCAAGGAGGACGGCGGCATCGCCGCGCTGGTGAATCGCTGCGTGCACAAGGGCTCGATCATCTGCTACGACACGCACGGCCACCGGCCGCGCATGAACCTGGTCTGCCCCTACCACAACTGGATCTACGACTTCGACGGCTGCCTGAAGAGCGTCGCCTTCGAGAAGGGCATCCAGCAAAAGGGCGGGATGCCGGAGGACTTCGACAAGTCGCGCCATCGCCTGACGCGGCTGCGCGTGGAAACCCTTAAAGGGCTCGTGTTCGGCACCTTCGCCGAGGACACGCCGCCGCTTCGCGACTACCTCGGTCCGGTGATGGTGCAGCACATCGAGCGCACGCTGCACGGGAAAGTGAAGATCCTCGGCCGCTACAGCCAGTGGATGCACAATAACTGGAAGCTCTACATCGAGAACAGCCGCGACAACTACCACCCCAGCCTGCTGCACGCGTTCTTCTCCACCTTCAAGCTGAACCGCCTGTCGGCCGAGGGCGGCACGCGCCAGGACGAGCGCAGCTGGCATCACATCACCTTCACCAAGCGCTACACCGACAAGGGCGACGAAGCCTACAGCTCCGGCATCCTGCGCGCGATGAAGGAAGACTACGGCCTCAACGACCCGTCGCTGATCGACCAGTGGATGGAGTACGACGACCAGATCACCAACGCGATCCAGAGCATCTTTCCCGGCTTCGTGCTGCAGCAGATCATGAACTCGATCGGCACGCGCCAGATCATCACCCACGGCCCGGGGCAGTGCGAATTGGTGTGGACCCTGCTCGGCTTCGAGGAGGACACGCCGGAGCAGACCGCCGTGCGCGTCAAGCAGAGCAACCTGGTGGGGCCGGCCGGCCTCGTCTCGATGGAGGACGGCGCCATCGGCGGCTTCGTCCAGCAGGGCATCCGCGGCGACCTCGACAACGTGGCCGTGATCGAGATGGGCGGCAAGGGGGTCGGTCCCCAGGCCACCCGCGCCACCGAGACGTCCGTGCGCGGCTTCTGGAAGCGCTACCGGGAGCTCATGCATGTCTAGCGTGCTGCAGGCCGTGGTGCCCACGGGCGGCGCGGCGGTCACCGAAGCCGAGCGCGCGGCCGTCGCGCGTCTGATGGTGCGCTACGCCCACGCCATCGACGAGGACCGCCTCGAGGAATGGCCGGCATTGTTCACCGAGCGCGGCTATTACCAGATCATCTCGCGCGAAGACCATCGCCTGGGGCGCCCGATCGGCGTCATGTTCTGCGACAACCGCGGCATGCTCAAGGACCGCGTTAGCGCGATCCGCGAGGCCAACGTGTTCCAGCCCCACGGCTACCGCCACCTGCTGGGCCCCACGGAAATCACCGGCCGCGACGGCGACGCCCTGCTCGCCCACACCAACTTCCTGGTGGTGCGCACCTGGCAGGACGGCGGCCAGGAGCTGTTCGCGTCCGGCCGCTACGCCGACGAGATCGTCGTCGAGCACGGGGAGGCGCTGCTCAGGCGCCGGGTGGCGGTGTGCGATTCCGCGCGCGTCGTCACGATGCTGGTGCTGCCGCTCTGAGATTCGCTACACTCGCGCTTTTTTGCCACGGGCAGATCGATGGCCGGCAGCCGTTTGCACCTGCACCTTGAGAACGTCAGCAGCAAGGCACCCGTGTTTCACATGACCGACGCGGTGTGGCGCGCGGCGGCGAAGCGCCACGCCGCGCTGGCGAAGCGCGTCAGGGTCACGATAGGCTGGGACGGCGACAAGCTGGCCCGCTCGCTGGCCACAGCCGATGTCTACGTGGGGTCCAACCCGCCCGCGCGGGAAGGCCTCGAGGGCCGGGCGCCGCGCCTGCAGTGGATCCACGCCACGGGCGCCGGCATCGATCAGTGGTTCCCGCTCGACTGGCTCCCGCGCGATGTCGCCTTCACCAACAACAGCGGCGTTCACCGCCAGAAGGCTTTCGAGTTCGCCACCATGGCCTTCGTGATGCTGAACGACCGCCTGCCGCAGATCTTCGCCAACCAGCGCGCGCGGCGCTGGCAGCAGATCTTCACCACGCCGGCCGAGGGCAAGACCGCCGTGATCATCGGCCTCGGCGACATGGGCGAGTCGGCCGCGCGCGCGGCGCGCCGGCTCGGCATCCGGGTGGTCGGCGTGCGCCGCAGCGGCAAGGCTTCGCGCTACGCCGAGCGCGTGGTCAAGCCCGCCCAGCTCGATCGCGTGCTGCCCAAGGCCGATTTCGTCGTCGTCGCCACGCCGCTGACCGCCGAGACGCGCAACCTGCTCGACGCGCGCCGGCTCGACCTGCTGCCGCCGACGGCAAGCGTGATGAATATCGCCCGCGCCGCGGTGGTCGACTACGACGCGCTGCGCGAGCGGCTCGCCGCCGGCCGGCTCGCCGGCGCGATACTCGACGTATTTCCGAAAGAGCCGCTGCCGGCGGAATCGCCGCTGTGGGACACGCCGAATCTGCTGATTACGCCGCACGTGTCCTCGGACGACGCCGAGCGCTACATGGCGCACACCATGGACCTGGTGTTCGACAACCTCGGCCGCCTGCTGGCCGGCAAGCCGCTCAGGAACCGCGTCAACCGCGCGCGCGGCTACTGAGCGCGCGGCAACGACAGGTGCAACGGAGAACACGGATGTACGACATCATCCATCACATGGTCGGTGCGGCGCCGGACCCGGTCGCGCCCTTTTCGCACGCAGTGGAGGCGGACGGCTGGGTGTTCGTGACCGGCCAGATGCCG
>DATIUV010000027.1:0-8236 GCA_035466595.1 Pelomicrobium sp. | reverse complement strand
AGAGCGGCACCGTGGTGGGGGGCACAGTGCAGGGCGACCTGCACGACATCGGCAAGAAGATCGTCGCCATGATGATGGAGGCGGCCGGCTTCACCGTCATCGACCTCGGCGTGTCGGTGCCGCCGGAGGATTTCATCGCCGCGATCCGCGAGCACAAGCCGGTGATCGTCGGCTTCTCGGCGCTGCTGACCACGACGATGAACATGCAGTGGGAAACGCTGAAGCTGATCAAGTCCGAGGGCCTGCGCGAGCAGGTCAAGGTCTTCGTCGGCGGGGCGCCGATCAGCCAGGCCTGGTGCGACAAGATCGGCGCCGATGCGTACGCCGCCGATGCCCTGATCGCGGTCGACAAGGCGCGCGCCTGCGTCACCAAGTACAAGGACATGCAGGGCGGCAGCGAGGCGCTGCACGGGCTGATGCTGGAGATCGACCGGGAGCGCGAAGCCGCCAAGGCCAAGGCCGGCGGCTGAGGGCCCGGGCGGCGGAACGGCAGCGCGATGGCCTCGGTCCTCACCGCGGCGCCGGCGGCGAAGGGCGCCGGCTGGTGGCTGCGCCGGCTGGCGGGGGTCCTGCTCGTCGCCGCCGGGCTCGCGGGGCTTCCGCTGCACGGCGTGGGCTACGGCTTCCTGGTGCTGGGCTTCACCGCGCTGGGCCTGGGCATCCTTGCCGCCGCGGTGTTCTTCCTGACCCGCGCGGGGGACACGGAATTCCTGCGGCGCGCGATGCGCCTGCTCTTTCTCACCGGGGGTTGGGGTTACGTCTGGGCGGTGTGCGCGCTGGCGGGCTACTTCGTGCACGAGGCCTGGTTCGGCCGCGTCGAGCTGCGCTGGATGATCTTCGGCCCCGCCGTGCTGGCGGCCATCGTGGTGCTGGATACCGGCATCTACCGCCGCCTGATCGCCGGCAACCTGCCCACCTGGGAGCGTTACCGGCGCTTCATTTCGCGCGAGGCGGCCGATCCGGCTGCAATGCGCGGCGCGCTGCTCGACGAGGTCATCCTCCATCGAACCCTGCTTTCCACCAGCCGCCTGCGCTGGGTCCGCCACACGCTGATCTTCTGGGGCTTCATGCTCACGCTCCTGACCGAGGGCGTGGCGATGCTGTTCCGCGAGGCGCTGCCCGCATTCGGCCTGCCCAACCTGTGGGCGATTCCCGACCACCCGGTGCGGCTCGGCTTCGATTTCCTCTACGACCTGTTCGGCCTGATGATGCTGGCGGGCTGCATCCTGGCGCTGGCGTGGCGCGCGATGGTGAACGGCACCGACGAGCAGAAATACGCCGACACGCCGAGCGTGCTGTTCCTGCTGTTCGTGGTGGTAAGCGGGTTCGTCGTCGAGGGCATGCGCATCGCCGGCAGCGGCATGCAGCCGTTCCACGCCGTTTCGTTCGTCGGCTACGGCTTCGCGCTGTTCATTCCGGCGCGGGACTGGGTCGGCAGCGTCGCCTACGAGGCGCTATGGCAGATTCACGTCCTGGGCTCGTGCCTGTTCCTGGCCTACATCCCGCTCAAGCGCCTGATCCACTCCTGCGCGACGCCGATGGGACGGCTCATGAACTCGCAGAAGGGCCTGCTGGCGGCGAAGAAGATGGGCGTCATGCGCGGCCTGCTGACGGGAAGAGGCCCGACGCCATGAGCGCATTGCGTCACTCGCCGGCGGCGTCCCGCCCGGCGTCATCGAATCGAACAACGATGGACAACCAGCCATGAACATCATCGCGATCTACGGCAACAGCTGCTGCCTCAAGACCGAGGTGGCGCAGGAAGTCTCCCGCGTCACCGGTTTCAAGGTCGTCAACCGCGGCGAGCTCGCCACCACCAGGGCGAAGGTCGCAAAGCTGCCGACGGCCCACAAGGTGCCGCTCGAGCAGCACAACGCCATCGACGCCGAGACGCGCGAGATGGCGAAGCGCGACGAGCCGCTGATGATCTTCGAAAGCTCCTTCATGGACGCCGTGCTGAAGGACGTCGCCAACGTCTTCTTCGTCCGCCTGACCTCGCGCGACGAGGTGCGCGAGGCGCGCTGGCACAAGCGCAAGGAGGAGGGCGGCGGCCGGACCCGCCAGCTCGGCGAGAGCCTCGCCGAGCGCGACCGTCTCGACGCCGAGCTGCGGCGGCGGCTCTACGGCGCGCAGGAAAGCGGGGTCAGGCCGGCGCTCGACATCGATACGTCCGAACAGTCGGCCTACGACGTCGCCAGGGAGATCCTGGAGGCGTTCAACAAGGCTGGCACCGGCGTGACGGTGGCGACCAGCAAGCCCGCGATGGAGCGCGGCGCGGCGCGCGGCATCGCGCCGGGGCCGACGAAGGGCAAGGTGCGTTACTACGCCGCGCAGCAGCCGCCGTTCGGCGGCTACATCACGGATTTCAAGAGCGGCCGCGACAT
Source organism: Pelomicrobium sp. (assembly GCA_035466595.1). Taxonomy (GTDB): domain Bacteria; phylum Pseudomonadota; class Gammaproteobacteria; order Burkholderiales; family UBA6910; genus DATIUV01. The sequence continues at coordinate 5,852 of DATIUV010000027.1, read as the reverse complement.
CTTCATCCACAAGTCGGCGCTCAAGGAAGGGCCGGTCAAGGACCTGGCGAAGGACCAGGAAATCGAGTTCGACATCGTCGAGGACGGTTTCGGCGGCTTCAAGGCGGTCAACGTCCGCCAAGCCGCGTGATCCCGCCGGCAGATGCCGCGTCTGAGGGACGTCCTGCCGGAGGCATTTGCCCAGGAAGGATTCGAGGCGTCTGCGGTGCGGGCGTTGGCTGACCTCCGCGTGGTCGGGGTGCGTCTCACCACGGGCGCGCCGTGCGAGAGCCACGCCGCCATGTTCGCGCCCTGGCCCGGCCCGGAGCGCCACGTGAAAACCTGGTATATCCTCGAAAACTTCAAGGCCGTCGGAGTCGACGAGGATCCCGAGCGCGGCGTGTCGTTTCCGGTGGCGGATCTCGAGAGGGAGTGATCGTGGACTGGGATCGGCTGCGGGTGTTCTACGCGGTCGCCGAATCGGGCAGCTTCACGCGCGCGGGAAGGCGGCTCAACCTGAGCCAATCCGCCGTCAGCCGGCAGATCAGCGGGCTGGAGGAGTCGCTCGGCGTGTCGCTGTTCCATCGCCACGCGCGCGGCCTCGTGCTGACCGAGCAGGGCCAGGAGTTGTTCCAGATCGTCGAGGACGTGGCCAAGCGCCTGAGCCTGGCGATGGCGCGGATCAACGAAAGTCGCGAGAAGCCGGAGGGACCGCTCAAGATCACGACGACGGTGACGTTCGGCTCCGCGTGGCTGACGTCGCGGCTGAACCAGTTCCACCTGGATTACCCCGATATCGACGTCACCCTGCTGCTCGCCGACGCCGCCGAGCTGGACCTGTCCTCCGGCCACGCCGACATGGCGATCCGCTTCCATGCGCAGACGCAGCCCAACCTGGTGCAGCGGCGCCTGATGGACATCCGCTACCACCTTTTTGCCAGCAAGGATTACCTTAAGGCCCACCCGGCGCCGCTGGAGCCGGCGGATCTGGACCGTCACGACCTCATCGTCTACGGCACCGACGTGCCGCAGCCGATGGAGAACATGAACTGGATCCTGCAGCTCGGCGCCGCCGCGCCGCGCCGCCCGGCGCTGACGGTGAACAGCGTCTACGGGATCTACCGTGCCGTGCGCAGCGGCCTGGGCATCGCCGCGCTGCCGTACTACCTGAGCGACGAGTCGCCCGACCTGGTGGAGGTTCTGCCGGACGTCGAAGGGCCCAGCTCCACGGCTTACATCGTCTACCCGGAGGAGCTGCGCCACTCCAAGCGTATCGCGGTGTTGCGGGATTTCCTCATCGCCCAGGCGGAAGAGGATCCGCGCGCGGTGCGATGACGCGGGGCAGCATGCAAGAGCCGCATGGTCGTCATGCCGCCGCCCGCCTTGACGCGCGTGCGCAGCGCATTAACGTGATGTGATCGAGCCAGAACGGCCGTAGCGCCGGGCGGGAGGCAGTCCAGACATGAGCACCGGTTCGCAGGACAGCACGGCGACGCCGCCGGCCGCCGCCGCTGAGGCGACAGTCGGCACCGTCCGCGTGGTGTTTACGCCGTCGGGGCGGCGCGGCGAGTTTCCCGCCGGCACGCCGGTGCTCACGGCCGCCCGCAGCCTCGGGGTCGACCTCGACTCCGTCTGCGGCGGGCGCGCCATCTGCGGCCGCTGCCAGGTCACGCTGTCCACGGGCGAGTTCGCCAAGCACAAGCTCACCTCGCACGCCGAGCACCTGTCGGCGGCGAGCGAGACCGAGCAGCGCTACGCGCGCGTGAAGGGGCTCAAGGCCGGGAGGCGGCTGTCGTGCCAGGCCCGCCTGCTCGGCGACGCCGTGGTCGACGTGCCGGCCGACAGCCAGATCCATCGGCAGATGGTGCGCAAGTCGGCGGACGCGATTCGCGATCTGCGCATCGACCCGGTGGTGAAGCTTCATTACGTCGAGCTCCCGCGACCCAGCATGGCCGACCAGACCTGCGACCACACGCGACTGCTGAACGTGCTGGCGGCGGAGTGGGACCTCGAGCACCTGGAATGCGACCTCAGCTACCTGCAGCAGGTGTCGGCGGCGATGCGCGCCGGCGACACCTACGGCGGCGACTGGAAGGGCACGGTGGCGGTGCGCGAAGGCCGGCTGCTGGTGGCCGTCTGGCCCGGCTTCAAGGAACGCGCGTTCGGGCTCGCGATCGACGTCGGCACGACGACGATCGCGGGCCACCTGTGCGACCTCGAGACCGGCGAGGTGCTGGCGAGCGCGGGGATGATGAACCCGCAGATCCGCTTCGGCGAGGATCTGATGAGCCGCATCTCCTACCTGCAGCAGAACGAGGGCCAGGCCGGCGAGCTGACGGCGGCGGTGCGCGAGGCGCTGCAGGATCTCGCGACGCGGGTGTGCGAAGAGGCAAGCGTTCTGCCGACCGACATTCTCGAGCTGACCGTGGTGGGCAACCCGACGATGCATCACCTGGTGCTGGGCATCGACCCGACCCAGCTCGGCATGGAGCCGTTTCCGCTGGTGGTGGACCGCGGCCTTTCGGTGCGCGCCCGCGACCTCGGCCTCGCGCTGAACCCCGGCGCCCACGCCTATTTCCTTCCGTGCATCGCGGGCCACGTCGGGGCCGACACGGCCGGTGTGATCCTGTCGCAGCAGCCCCATGCCGGCGACGAGATGACGCTCATCATCGACGTCGGCACCAACGCCGAGATCGTGCTCGGCAACAAGGGGCGCCTGATCGCGGCGTCCAGCCCGACCGGCCCGGCGTTCGAGGGCGCCCAGATCAGCTGCGGCCAGCGCGCGGCCCCCGGCGCGATCGAGCGCGTGCGCATCGACCCGCAGACGCTCGTGCCGCGCTTCAAGGTGATCGGCGCGGAGGCCTGGTCCGATGAGCCGGCGTTCGCGGAGCAGGTGGCGAGGATCGGCGTCACGGGCATCTGCGGCTCCGGCATCATCGAAGCGGTGGCGGAGCTGTACCTGGCGGGCATCATCGACGAGACCGGGCGCATGCTCGCGCGCGGCAAGAACGCCAAGGACCATCCCCACCTGCTGCCGCGCGGCCGCGCTTTCGAGTACGTGCTGTATCGCGACGGCGAGCGGCTGATCAAGGTGGTGCCCGGCGACGTGCGCGCGATCCAGCTCGCCAAGTCAGCCTGCTACTCGGGTGCCAGGCTGCTGATGGACAAGATGGGCGTCGCCACGGTGGACCGCATCTACCTTGCCGGCGCCTTCGGCAGCTACATCGACGTCAAGTACGCGATGATCCTCGGCATGATTCCCGACTGCCCCCTCGAGCGCGTCAGCTCGGCCGGCAACGCCGCCGGCACCGGCGCGCGCATCGCGCTGCTGTCGTGGGGCGCCCGCGCCGAGATCGAGGCCGTCGTTCGCCGCGTCGAGAAGGTGGAGACCGCGATCGAGCCCAGGTTCCAGGAGTACTTCGTCGCCGGCATGGCGATCCCGAACGCGGTGGATCCGTTTCCCAACTTGGCCGCCGCGGTGGCGTTGCCGCCGCGGGCGCGGGACTCGAACCCTTGTCCGGCGTGAAGCCCCCCGGCGCCGCACTGCCGGTGTCGCCCCAGATCGGACCCTACGAGGTCCCGGTGGAGGAGGGCCGCGAGTACGCCTGGTGCAGCTGCGGCCTGTCCCGTTCCCAGCCCTGGTGCGACGGCTCGCATCGCGGCACCGGGTTCCAGCCGGTCAAGTTTGTCGCGCCGCTCACGGCGCGTTTCGTGATGTGCGGCTGCAAGCGTTCGCAGAACGCGCCGTACTGCTTCGGCAACTGCCGCGGCGTGCAGCGCGGCGGCGACGACTGGCTCGACGCGCCGGCGCCGGGTCCCGGCGCGGGGCGCGGGGGCGGTGAATGAGCGCCGCCGCGCCGTACTACCGCGTCACCATCGCCGGCAACCTGGTATGCGCGATCGAGCGGCGCGAGGGCGGCGGCGCCGTGCATCCGACGCCGCTCGACGCCGCCAGCGTGCTGGCGCGCGCCTTCCAGGCAACCGGAGCCATCGACGGCGAATACGACTTCGAGACGCCGGAGCGCGCGCGGCTGTTCGCCGAGCTCTGCCTCGATTTCGTCGCGAAGCTGGTGGAGCGGCGCAGCGCCGAGCTGAGGGAGCTGCCGGCGGGCGCGGCGTATCGGGCGCCGCGGCCGGCTGCTCCGGCGGGAACCCACTGAGCGGCGCCGCGCGCTGCTCCAGGACGGACGGGGCCGCGAGCGCGATGGCGGCGCGGATCATCGACGGTCGGGCGGCGGCGCGGGAGGTGCGCGCCACGTGCCGGCGGCGGGTCGAGGCGCTCGCGCAGCGCGGCGTCGTACCGGGTCTCGCCGTCGTGCTGATCGGCGACGACCCCGCCTCCGCGGTCTACGTGGGCAACAAGGCGCGGGCGTGCGCCGAGACCGGCGTGCGGTCGCGGACCTGCCGCTTTCCGGCCGGCGCGAGCCCGGCGGAGGTGCTCGCGCGCATCGACGAGCTCAACTCGGACCCGGCAATCCACGGCATCATCGTCCAGCTGCCGCTGCCGGCCCACTTCGATGTGCGCGCCGTGATCGAGGCGATCGACCCGCGCAAGGATGTCGACGGCTTCCACCCGGCCAACGTCGGCGCGCTGACGGTGGGGGAGAGCCTGTTCCCGCCCTGCACGCCGTTCGGCGTCGAGGTCCTGCTCGAGCGCAGCGGCGTGCGTATCGAGGGGCAGAACGCGGTGGTCGTCGGCGCCAGCAACATCGTCGGCAAGCCGATGGCGCTGATGCTGCTCAGGCGGGAGGCGACGGTTTCGATCTGCCACATCAAGACGCGCGACCTTGCCGAATACACGCGGCTGGCCGATATTCTGGTGGTGGCCGCGGGCTGCCCGGGGCTGATCAAGGCCGAAATGGTGAAGGCGGGGGCGACGGTGATCGACGTGGGCATCAACCGGCTGGCCGACGGGCGCCTGACGGGCGACGTGGATTTCGACGCGGTGAAAGAACGGGCCGGCTTGATCACGCCGGTGCCGGGCGGGGTCGGGCCGATGACGGTCGCCATGCTGATTCACAACACGCTGGTCGCCGCCGAGCGCAGCCTGGCTGGCGTGAAGCCCGCCGCGCGGGCGGTTGCGCCGCTCTGACCGTCCCGTGCGCGTCACCTTTCTCGGCAGCGGGGACTTCTTCGGCAGCGGCGGCCGCTTCCAGACCTGCATCCTGGCGGATACCGGGGATGCCCGCATCCTGCTCGACTGCGGCGCCTCCTCGCTGATCGCCATGCGCCGGGCGGGCGTCGAGCCCGACAGCATCGACGCCATCGTGCTGACGCATTTTCACGGCGACCACTGCGCCGGCGTGCCGTTCTACGTGTTCGACGCCATGTTCGTGAGCCGCCGACGGAGGCCTCTGACCATCGCCGGGCCGGTAGACCTGGAGCAGCGTCTGCAGCGCGTGTGGGACGTGATTCTGCCGGGCAGCTCGCACCTGACGCCGCGCTTCCCGCTCGAGTACCTGGAGCTCGCGCCCGGTTGCGAGCACACGGTTGCCGGCGCCAGCGTAAAGGTCCTGCCCGCGGCCCACACGCCAGAGACCAGCCCCCAGATGGTGCGGCTGGCCGCACGCGGGCGCGTGCTGGCTTTCAGCGGGGATACCGGCTGGACCGAGGACCTCGTGCAGCTGGCCGATGGCGCGGATGCGCTCATCGTCGAATGCTCGGAGTACGAGCGCCGTATTCCGGGCCACCTGTCCTACGTCGAGCTCGCGCCGCAGTTTCCGCGGTTGCGCGCACGACGCATCGTGCTGACGCACATGGGAGCCGACATGCTGGCCCAGGCCGAGCGGGTGCCCGAAACCTGCGCCCGCGACGGCCTGACGCTGGATCTCGACGCCCCGGTCTGATCTCGGCGGGTCACCACCCGCCGCCCG
>DATIUV010000026.1:0-2385 GCA_035466595.1 Pelomicrobium sp. | reverse complement strand
CTCCGGCAACGGCATCGTCTCCGTGGGCCGCGCCGCGACTCCTTGCGACGGAGTAACCGGCTTGGCCACGGGAGCGGGCTTTGCCGCCGGACGTGGTGTGGGCGCCGGCTCGGGCGCCTTCGGCGGAGCCGGCCGCTGGCGCGGGGGCTGCAGCGTCGCCTCGAGCGGGGGCGGCAACCGGTTGTCGACCTCGGGCAGATCGACGGTCCACCAGCGGTCCCCCGACAACAACACCAGCGCGTGCAGGAACGCCGAGATACTCAGCGCGAGCCAGAAACCGCGGCGCGTTGGCCGCGGCTGCGGTTCGGTCGGAGTGATCTCGGCAAGCATGAGGCTGCGATCGAGGGAGGACGAGACGTGGCGGGCAATCCGCCGGCAGCGCCGCGCCGCCAGGCGCCGGCATCAGGACCGGCTTTCCACCTCGGGGACGCGCAGGGCGCCGGCGCCGACGGCGCCCTTCACCCGCACGCGGTCGCCGTCGAGGATCAGACGGTCTTCCGCGAACCAGCGCAGCGCCTGGGGGTAGATCCGATGCTCCTGCGCGAGCACGCGGGAGGCCAACTCGTCCTCGTCGTCGCCATCCAGCACTGGCACCGCGGCCTGGATCACGATGGGGCCCTGGTCCAGCGACGGCGTTACGAAGTGCACGGTGCAGCCGTGAATGCGCACGCCAGCGTCCAGCGCGCGGCGGTGCGTGTCGAGCCCTGGGAAGGCCGGCAGCAGCGACGGATGGATGTTGAGCAGCCGCCCGCGGTAGCGCTCGACGAAGGGCGCCGTCAGCACCCGCATGAAGCCCGCCAGCGCCACGACATCCGGCGCGTGGCGGTCGACGGCATCCGTCAGCGCCGCATCGAACGCCTCGCGCGACGGAAACTCCCGGTGATCCACGGCTACGGCCGGAAGCCCGCGCCCGCGCGCGAGTTCGAGCCCCTTGGCGGCCGGGTCGTTCGAGACAACCGCCCCGACCTCGAGAGGCAGGCCGGCGTCGAGAATGGCCTGCATGTTGCTGCCCCGGCCCGAGATCAGGATGACAACACGCTTCATCGCGCCGCGCGCACCACCGTCTGCGGGGCGCCCGCCGCGCGCGGCTCCACCGTGCCGATGCGCCACACCGTCTCGCGGTCGGCCTCGAGCAGCCGCATCGCCTGCGCCGCGTGCTCCGCGGCAACGACCACCACCATGCCGACGCCGCAGTTGAAGACGCGGTGCATCTCGGCAGTGTCGACGCGCCCGTGCTCCTGCAGCCAGCGGAACAGCGGCGGCAGCGGCCAGGCGCCGGCGTCGAGCACCGCGCAGCAGCCATCCGGCAGCACCCGCGGAAGGTTCTCCACCAGGCCTCCGCCCGTGATGTGGGCCAGCCCCTTGACCGGCAGCGCACGCAGCAGCTTGAGGATCGGCTTGACGTAAATTCTCGTCGGCGCCAGCAGCGCCTCGCCGAGCGGGCGCCCCTCGAAGTCGGCGTCCAGGCGCGCGCCGCTGACCTCGACGATGCGCCGGATCAACGAGTAGCCGTTGCTGTGGGCGCCGCTGGAGGCGAGGCCGAGCACGGCGTCGCCCGGCGCGATCGCGCGGCCGTCGATGATCGCGCTCTTCTCCACGACGCCGACGGCGAAGCCCGCCAGGTCGTACTCGCCGGGCGGGTACATTCCCGGCATTTCCGCGGTCTCGCCGCCGATCAGTGCGCAGCCGGCCTGCTCGCAGCCGGCGGCAATGCCTTTCACGACGTCGGCGGCGACGCCGACTTCCAGCTTGCCGCAGGCGAAGTAGTCGAGGAAGAAGAGCGGCTCGGCCCCCTGGACCAGGATGTCGTTGACGCTCATCGCCACCAGGTCGATGCCGACGGTGTCATGACGGCCAAGCTGGAAGGCAAGCTTGAGCTTGGTGCCGACGCCGTCGGTGCCGGAGACCAGCACCGGCTCGCGGTAGCCCGCCGGCAACTCGAACAGCGCGCCGAAGCCGCCGATGCCGGCGAGGACGCCGGGCCGCAGCGTCCGGCGGGCGAACGGCTTGATCGCGTCGACGAGGGCGTCGCCGGCGTCGATATCGACGCCGGCATCGCGGTAGGAAAGCGAGTCGGAAGACGGTCGGGTCACGGCGGAGTACCTCGCAGGCGGCGGCTGCCGCCACACGCTAAAATAAGCGGCATTCTACTGGATCGCCGCTCCCTGCCGGGACCCTCCCGCTTGACCGACCAACTCCTCCTCGAGCTGCTGCCGCCGCCCGCGCCGGCGTTCGACAACTTCGTCGCCGGCGCCAACGCCGAGGTTCTGCACGCGCTTGAGGCAGTCGGCAGCGGCGCCGCAGCGGAACCGATCGTCTTCCTGTGGGGGCCGCCGGGCAGCGGCCGCAGCCACCTGCTGCAGGCCAGCGTCGCGGCCGCGCGAG
>DATIUV010000025.1:0-4216 GCA_035466595.1 Pelomicrobium sp. | reverse complement strand
GGGGCCCGATGCCGATTTGTTCGCTGCCCGCCTCGAGAAAGCAACCTCGCGTGCCCACTTCCTCGCCGAGTTGCTGAAGGTGGCGGACGTTCTCGGCAACGTCGCGGGCGGCGCGAAGGCGGACGCCTTCGTCGCCCGCGTGCGCAAGCACCTCGCCTGAGCGCGCGCGCCGGGCGCCGGCGCGTCGGCGGCGCGATGGTGTAGAGTGGATTCATGTCTGCCGCCGTCTCGGGCGTTGAGTTGACGCATCGATCACGGGGTCCGCGCAGTGTCGTATGCCTCCTGCTGGTCGCGGCTGCCCTCGCGGCGGGATGTGCCGGCGTGGGTCCGCCGCGACCCGGCCCACCGGCGGACTCCCTGCCGGAAACGGCGGCAGCGGAGGCGCCGGCCGGCAAGGGTGACACGCCAATCGAGCGCGCCGCGCCGGCACCTCCACCGCCGCCTCGCCCATCGCCCGCACCCGCGCTCGCGGCGCGACCGGCTCCCGAGGTCGCGGCGAAGCCCGTCATGCCGCGAAGCAAGGCGAAGAGGGCGGCGAAACCCAATGGCGGCTCAAGCGAAGCGGCGGCGCGCGCGAGCGCGGCCGAGCGCGCGGCCGCCAGCCGCCGGGCCGAGACCCACGCGTCGGTCGAGGCGGCGGCCTTGGCGGGCACGGTCACCCGGGGCATCAGGGTGCCGTCGTCAGGTGGCGGGCGGCCGCCGGAAACGGTCGCGGAGACCGCCGCACCCGCGCCGGAAGCAGCCGGCGAAACGACGGCGCCTGCGCCGCCGCCGGCAAGTCCGGTCACCGCGCCCACGTTCGCGGCCGCGGCCGCCTACCACGTGCCGACGCCGATGACCGTGGGCGAGGCGGACACCGTGCGGCTGTGGCTCGACCAGCGGGCGACCGCGGAAGCGCTGCTGGCGCGCCTGCGCGAGCGCGTCGGCGGCGAGGCCGGCGTCACGCGCGGCGAGGCGGTGCCGGCGACGCCGCGCATGCGGGCGACGCTTTCCGGCGCCGCCTTCGACATCAAGCCGCTCTTCGACGAGGTGCAGACCGTCTACGAGAACAAGGACACGCGCTGGGAATGGGAGGTGGTGCCGAAGCAGGAAGGCACCCACGAGCTGCGCGTGCACCTGCGGATGGTGCTGCCGGGCACCGAGGATTCGCTCGACTCGCGCGTCTGGCCGGTGCAGGTGGAGGCGAAGCCGCTGACGCCGTGGCAGCAGTTCAAGGCGTGGCTCAAGGAGGCGCAGGAGGTCGACGCCATGATCAAGGGCATCTTCGGCATCGGCATCGCCGGCGCCATCGCCTGGTTCTGGGCACGGCTGCGGCGTCGCGCCGGCCGGCCGGCAGCGGACGACGCCGGCGCGGGCTGACTGCGGTTGCATGTCCAGTGGTGCCGCACGCCGGCGTGCGCTAGCCTGGGAAGGTGGTTTCAACCGCGAAGGAGCTGCACATCATGCAGAACGTTCACATCGCTCCCCTGGATGCCGACCAGCTGGATCGGCTGCGCGCGCTCGAGCAGGAACTCGGCGCCAGCGTGGTGGCCTACGAGCCGGTGCGCTTCGCCGGCCTGAGCGACGATCAGGTGCGGCGCCTGCAGGCGCTCGAGCGCGAGCTCGGCGTGGTGCTGCTGGCGTATCCACGGGCGGCTTGAGGCGGCCGGCGCCGACTCATTTCTGCTCGGGGTCGGGCAGCATGCCGGACGGCGCGCCCGGCAGTTCGATGACGTCCTTGCGGTACATTTCGTAGCCGATCAGGAACACCGCCAGGATCAGCGGGCCCGCCACCAGGCCGAAGAAGCCGAACGCGGCCAGCCCGCCCAGCGCTCCCAGGGTCATGAGCGAGAACGGCAATCCCGTGCGGCCGCTGATGAGCAGCGGGCGCAGGAAGTTGTCGGCCGAGCCCACCGCCACCGCGCACCACACGGCCAGGCCGATGCCTTCGACCAGGTGGCCGCTCAGTAGCAGAAAGCCAACCGCGGGTATCCAGACGAGCATGGTGCCCACCACCGGAACCAGCGCGGCGATCGCGGTCAGCGTCCCCAGCAGCACCGGCGATTCCAGCCCGGCCACCCAGTAGCCGAGGCCGGCGAGGACGCCCTGGACGATGGCGGTGACGAGAACGCCCACCACCACCGCCGACACCACGTTCTCCACCGTGTCGTGCATCACCTGCTTGCGCTCCTGCGGGATCGGCAGCACCGCCCAGAAGCCTTCGGTCAGCTTACGGCCGTCGCGGTAGAAGAAGAACAGCGCCACCAGCACCAGCACGAGCTCGAACAAGAACACCGCCGCCTGCTTGGCGGCGCCGGTGAGGGAGCCGGCCAGCAGCGACAGGACGCGGCGGCCGCCCTGCACCAGCACCTCCTTGATGTCGACGTTGAAGGAGACCGCCAGCTCGTTGACGCGATGAATCAGGGCCCCCACCCATGGCGTGTTGACGAGCTTGTCGAACGCGGCCTTGCGCTCCTCGGCGCTGAAGCTGTTGATGAATTCCTGCGCGCGCACGATCTCCTGCACCAGCAGCAGGCCGATCAGCAGCGCCGGCACGACGACGACCAGGAACACGGCCGCCGTCATCAGCAGCGACAGCGCGTCGCGGCTCCAGCCCAGGCGCCGGTCGAGGAAACCGAATACCGGGAAGGTGGCGATCGCCACCACCGCCGCCCAGCCCAGCGGCGCGAGGAACGGCGCCAGCAGCAGGTAGAGCGCATACAGGAACAGCGCCAGCGAGCTGAAGGCGAGCAGGGAGTAGAAGACGCGTCGGTCCATGGAAATCTGCGCCCGGTTGCGGAGCGCCATGATACCGCGCCCGGCGCGAATTGCCGAAGGCGGCGGGGTTCGCGTCCTACAGCGCCGCGGCGACGAACAGGCCGATCACGCAGGCGAAGCCGACAGTCCAGACGATCGATCGGGGCGTCGGCCGGTCGAGCAGGTAGCACGCGGTATAGGCGATGCGGGCGGCGATGAAGGCCAGCGCCAGCGCGTCGATGCGGCCCTGCGGCGCGCCGGCGAGATGGGCGATGATCACGCCGGCGGCGAACGGCGGAAACGCCTCGAACGCATTGTGGTGGGCCCACACTGCCCGCGCGCGGAAGCCGTCCAGGCGCGCGAGCCACTCCCGCGGCCGGGCATTGTCGTAGTCGGGGCGGTACTTGGCGAACGCCACGCTGACGTAGGGCAGCACGGCGGCCGCCAGCACGCACCAGTACGCGATCGTCATGGCTGCTCCAGGGGGTCGACGGCATCAGGGCCAGCGGATCAGACGCGGTGCGGCGGCGGAGGTTCCCGCGCGCCGACGCTTGAGGGGTTGCGCCGCATGCGGTTAGCATCCCGGCAGGCGCCATCGCGAAAGGTTGTCCATGCCGCCGTACCTGCGTTCCGTGCTCGTCTTGCTGCCGTTCCTGCTCCTCGCGGGCTGCGCGACGCTGCCCGGCGGGCTCGAGCCGCCGCGCGTCACCATCTCGGCGATGGAGATGCGCGAGGCCACGATGTTCGAGCAGGTCTACGCCATCGAGCTGCGCGTGCAGAACCCCAACAACCAGGACCTGCCGATCCAGGGGCTCAGCTTCGAGCTCGAGATCAACGACGCTTCATTCGCCAGCGGCGGCTCCGCCGACGCCGTGGTGATTCCCCGGCTCGGCTCCGGCATCGTGCGGGTCGAGGCGATCTCCGGCCTCGGCGGCATCCTGCAGCAGCTGATGAAACTGCAGCAGGGCCCGCCGAAATCCGTTACCTACCGCATCAGCGGCGTCGCCTACATCGGCCCGGAGGGATCGCGCCTGCCGTTCGAGGACAGCGGCGAGTTCGCGCTGCCGGCGCCCGGGCGGCGCTGAAACGCCTTTGTCGGGGTGCGGGCCCCGCCGCGCGCCGGTAACATAGCCCGAGTCATCATCGACAGAGGGCGATCCCGAGCATGCTGGTGCATTCGACGGCGAGAAGGCCGGACGCGTGTTGCGCAGGGCGAGCGAGGCGGTGGGGCCCATGAGCGGCGAGGCCGAGCTCGTGTTCCGGCCGATGAACTTCACCGATTTCGCGTCGGTGCACGATCTGCTCACGCGCGTGAGCGGCGTGGCCGTGCGCGACGCCGACGGCCCCGACGGCATCGCGCGTTTCCTGTCGCGCAATCCGGACCTGAGCCTGGTGGCGCACGAGGATGGCCGGTTGGTCGGCTTTGTCTTCTGCGGCAACGACGGCCGCCGCGGCTATCTGCACCACCTCGTGGTGGCGC
>DATIUV010000024.1:0-1884 GCA_035466595.1 Pelomicrobium sp. | reverse complement strand
CGTCGCGCCCCGGATCGGCGTCGCGCCGGCGCGTGCCCTTGATCGGCCGCGTCTCCGCCGACCCGCCGCGCCGCTCGAGGAAGCGCGCGGGCGACGACGACACCACCTGCCCCCACGGCAGGTCGAGAAAGGCGGCGAACGGCGCCGGGTTGGTCCTGCGCAGACCGCGGTACAGATCCCAGCCGTCGCCCTCGCAGTCGACGCGGAAGCGTTGGGCCAGGTTGACCTGATAGCAGTCGCCGGCGCGAATGTAGTCCAGGATGCGCGCCACCGCGCGCCCGTACTCGTCGCGCGTGAGATTCGACGTCACCGGGCCGCGGACGCGAAACGGCCGGCGCGGGCGCGCCGGCTGCGCGTCGGTGAGCCGCGCGGCCAGCGCATCCCAGCCCTGCGCCGTGCGCGGGTCGCGGTTCTCGGCCGCCAGCCACGCGCGGCGCTCCTGGTGGTCCACCACCACCGCCCAGTCGTAGATGCCCACCGCCATGTCGGGAAACGCGTCGCCGCGGGCGGCGCGCTCCGGCAGCCGCTCCACGCGCCGTCCGAGATCGTAGGCGAAGTAACCGACCGCGCCGCCGGCGAACGGCGGCCGCGCGGGCGGCTGCCGCGGCCCCAGCGAAGCGCGCAGCAGCGCGAACGGATCCGCGGCGGAACGCATCGCGCCGTAGCGTCCGGCGATTTCGGTCTCGTCGCCGCGCGTGACCAGGGTCGCCGACGGGTCGGCGACGATGAGGTCGTAGCGCCCGCGCCCGCCGCTGTCGAGGAACATCGCCCACGGCAGGTCCGCCAGCGCCTCGAACAGCGCGGCGCTGTCGGCCGGATAGGCGAGCTCGACGAGGGACGGAGCGTGGGCGGAGACCAGCATGGCGCGGGACGGGACGGGCCGGACATGATACCACCCGCGCTCGCGCCGCCCGCGCGGGCTCGGCGATAATGACCGCTTTTCGAACCCCTTTGGACGGCATGGACTCCGATCGGCGCGCTCCCCTGTGGTCGCAGAACGGCTTCACCGGCGGCCGGCTCGCGCGCGAGGCCGGCAAGCGCAAGGAAGCGGATCTGCTCACGCGCGCGCTCGCGCGCCCGGAAAGCCGCGTCGTCCCGGTGTGGCAGGGCAAGCTGCTGGTCAGCGCGCGCGGCGGCGTGCGCGCCGTGTTGCTGGCGCCGGCGGACGCCGAGCCGCTCACCGGCGACGCCCATTCGCTGACGTTTCTCGGCGAACGCGACGGCGCGGCGCTGTTCGCGCTCGGCACCGACGACCCCGCCGCGGGCGAGGCGCTGCGCGGCCGCGGCACGTGGGGCGAGCTGCGTCAGATCGCCTCCGCCATGGACCACGACGACGCCTCGGTGCTGGCCTACGCGCGGGCGATGGCGCTGTGGCACCAGGGCCACCGCTACTGCGGCCGCTGCGGGCAGCCCACCGAGAGCGAGGACGCCGGCCACCTGCGCCGCTGCGTCGCCAGCGACTGCCGCCATCCCGTGTTTCCGCGCACCGACCCGGCCATCATTACGCTCGTCACGAGCGGCGAGCGCTGCGTGCTGGGCCGCCAGCCGGTGTGGCCCGAGGGGTTCTACTCGACGCTGGCGGGCTTCGTCGAGCCGGGCGAAAGCCTGGAGCAGGGGCTCGCGCGCGAGGTCATGGAGGAAGCCGGCATCGCGGTGCGCGAGGCGCGCTACCACAGCTCGCAGCCGTGGCCGTTTCCCGGCTCGCTGATGGTGGGCTTCACCGCCGTCGCCGACGACGGCCCGCTCACGGTCGACCGCGACGAACTGGACGACGCGCGCTGGTTCTCGCGTGTAGACATCGCCGCCGGCCTGCGCGAAGGCACGCTGAAGCTGCCGCCGCCGGTGTCCATCGCCTGGCGCCTGATCGAGGACTGGTTCGACGCC
>DATIUV010000023.1:0-22294 GCA_035466595.1 Pelomicrobium sp. | reverse complement strand
CGTCGTGAGACGGGTTTCGCGGCGCACCGCCTCGGCGAACGGGACCTGATAGCCGGGCGCGGTTTCGATTACCTGATTTTTGACCAGACCGCCGCTCGACACATCGATCCAGTCGCACTCGAGCTTCTTCAGCTCGTGCGCGAACGCCAGCGTCTGCTCCAGGTCCCACCCGCCCTCCGCCCAGTCGGTGGCGGAGACGCGAATGCCGAGCGGCTTGTGCGCGGGCCACACGGCGCGCACCGCCCGGAACACCTCCAGCGGAAAACGCATCCGGTTCGCGAGCGGCCCGCCGTAGCGGTCGTCGCGCCGATTCGAGAGCGGCGACAGAAACTGGTGCAGCAGGTAGCCATGGGCGGCGTGGAGTTCGATCGCCTCGACGCCGGCCCGGTCGGCGCGGCGGGCGGCGTCCGCGAAGGCCTGCGTCAGGCCGACGATTTCGTCGACCGTGAGCGGATGCGGCTCGAGCGCACCCTTCCCCGTCGGAACGGCCGACGGCGCCAGCGGCGTCCAGCCGCCCTCGGCCGGCGTCAACGCCCGGCGTCCTTCCCAGGGCGGCAGGGTGGAAGCCTTGCGCCCGGCGTGCGCGAGCTGCACGCCGAACCTGGCGCTGCCGTGATCCCTGAAGAACGCGACGACCCGCTTCAGCGCGGCCTCGTTGGCATCGGACCAGAGCCCCATGCAACGGGGTGTGATGCGACCGGCCGGCTCGACGTTGGTCATCTCCATGA
Source organism: Pelomicrobium sp. (assembly GCA_035466595.1). Lineage (GTDB taxonomy): Bacteria > Pseudomonadota > Gammaproteobacteria > Burkholderiales > UBA6910 > DATIUV01. The sequence continues at coordinate 21,566 of DATIUV010000023.1, read as the reverse complement.
TCACCATGCCGACACCGGACACGGCGAACTGGCCGAGGTGCATCAGGTGCCAGTCCGTGGCGGAGCCCTCGTGCGCCGAATACTGGCACATGGGCGAGACGACGATGCGGTTGGCGAGAGCAAGATCGCGCAGGCGGATCGGGCTGAAGAGTTGGCTGCTCACGACGAAGTCCTTTCCGGTCACGCGGCGACGCGAAGCAGCAACTTGCCCTGCGTGCCGCGCCCCTCCAGGTAGCGGTGCGCGTCCGCGGCCTCGGCGAGCGGCCATTCGCGATCGATCGTGACCTTGAGCTTGCCGGCGCGCCACGCGTCGAACAGATCGCCGGTGCGCCAGGCGATTTCCTCCCGGCTCGCGGTGTAGTCGGCCAGATGCGGGCGAGTGAAGAACACCGAGCCGGCCTCGCCGAGCTCCAGCGGCTCGATGGACTGCACCAGCCCTGAGGCGCCGCCATAGTTCACGCACAGGCCGCGCCGGCGCAGGCTGCGGATGCTGCGGGCGATGGTGTCCTTGCCGACAGCATCGTAGACGACGTCGACGCCATTGCCGCCGGTAATCTCCATCACCGCCTCGCGGAAGTCGCGCTCGCGGTAGAGGATGACGTGATCGGCGCCGCGCGCCTTGGCGATTTCCGCCTTGGCGGCGTTGCCAACCGTCGTGATCACCGTCGCCCCGCGCACCTTCGCGAGCTGGATGAGCAGCTGGCCGACGCCGCCGGCGCCCGCATGCACGAGGCAGGTCGAGCCGGGCCTGAGCTCGAAAGCGGAGTGGCTCAGGTAGTGGGCGGTGCAGCCCTGCAGCATCAGCGTGGTGCCGATGTCCCAGGGCACGTCGTCGGGCAGCGGTGCCAGCCGCCAGGCCGGCACCGCTGCGTATTCGGCATAGCTGCCGCGTACCAGGCAATAGCCGACGCGGTCGCCCACCTTGACCCCTTCGGTCCCCTCGCCCAGCTCGGTGACGACCCCGGCGCCCTCCATGCCGATCACCATCGGCAGCGGCGTCTTGTAGGTGTCGGACCTCTTGTAGCCCCCGCTCCTCATGTAGACGTCGATGTAGTTGACGCCCGCGTACTCGAGTTTGACCAGCGCCTCGCCCTTGCCGGGGCGCGGCGCCGGCACCTCGGCCAGGCCCATATGTTCCGGCCCGCCGAACTCGTTGATCTGGATTGCGTTCACTCTTCCTCCGCTGAAGCCGCACCGGGCGCCGGGAGCGGCCGCTGAAGCGCGATTCGCCCGATACACCGCGCCCTGTGGCGGTTCGCAGTGTAGCCCGAAAAGGCGAAAAAATGTAAGCGGTTGCACATCGCAGGGCGATCGTATACAGTCCTGCGAAGCTCCCGAGCCGACACAATGCGGGAGCGCATACCGATAACCTGAGAGGAGACGAACCATGCTGAGCACTCGATTTGCCCGTCCCATCGTCGCCGCGGGTCTGGCCGTGCTGGCCGGAACTTCCGTCGGCGTTGCGCTGGCGCAGGACAAGTATCCGTCGCGTCCGGTCGAGATCATCGTGCCTTGGGGCCCCGGCGGCGGCGCCGACCAGGTCGGCCGCAAGGCGGGCCAGATCATGGAAGGCATCTTCAACACCTCGTTCCCGGTCGTGAACGTGCCGGGCGCCACCGGCCAGACCGGCCTCACCAAGCTGCTCTCGTCGGCGCCCGACGGCTACAGCCTCGGCATCATGACCGGCGATACGTTCAGCCTGCTGGGCGGCGGGGGCAAGCTCTCCTGGAGCAAGGACGATTTCGTTCCGGCGGCCATCATGATCCGGCAGCCGTCCGCGTTCTTCGTCAAGGAAGGCGGCCCGATCAATTCCTGGGACGATCTGGTGGCGGAAGCCAAGAAGCGCCCGCTCAAGGTGGCCGTGACGGGCTTCGGCTCGCCGGACGACATTCACGTCAACTATTTCAAGAGCAAGGGGATCAACCTGGTCTCGGTGCCGTTCGCCAAGCCGGGCGAGCGCTACAGCTCGATCCTCGGCGGCCACGCCGACGTGCTCTATGAACAGCTCGGCGACGTCAAGAGCTTCCTCCAGGGCAATCAGATGAAGCCGGTCGTGGTGTTCGACGACAAGCGGTTTTCCGCTTTCCCGAATGTTCCCAGCTCCAAGGACATCGGTCACCCGATCAGCATCTACCAGTTCCGGATGGTGATCCTGAAAAAGGGCACCGACCCGGCGAAGATCAAGACCATCTCCGACGCCTTGGGCAAGGTGGCGGCCGACCCCGAGTACGTCAAATACCTGGAGGACCAGTATGCGCTCGCCGACAGCTACATCGATGCGGACGGCGCGGCGAAATTCCTCGAAAAAGAGCTCGCGAACATGAAGAAGTTCGCAGCCGAGGCCGGCATGAAGACGCAGTAATCGGGCCCGGCGACGCCGGACGGGATCCGGCGTCGCGACCGATCTATCCGACGGCTGCCTCCCGGCGGCCGAGGAGCACACCCAATGACGGCTGAACGGCTCAAGCGCGCGCTTCCCTACGCGGTGCTGCTGGCGGTAGCGGGGTACCTTTGGTACGCCGCGGGCAGGATCGAGTACTTCGCGCCGGCCGGACGCATCGGGCCCGACGCCTGGCCCAGGATCATCATCCTGCTGCTGGCGCTGACCTGTGCCTATGGGGTCGTGCAGGCGCTGCGCGGGCGAACCCGACCGGCACAGGCGGACGCCATCGTCGATGCGTCCGCGGGCGACGAGGCGCAGGAGCCGGAGGAGAAGCATCCCCTGCTGTTGCTCCTTGGCATCGGCGCCACGATTGCCTATGTGGCTTCGGTGAAGACCCTCGGGTTCTTCATCGCCACGGTGATCTACCTGTTCGCCTTCATGGTGATCGGCCGCTATCGCAACTGGCTGGTGATCACCATCATGAGCCTGGGCGGGTCGCTGCTGCTGGTGTTCTTCTTCATGAAGGTGGTCTACGTCTCGCTGCCGATCGGCGAAGAGCCGTTCTCGGCGGTCACGCTGTTCCTGATGAAGGTGATGGGCATCAAGTGAGGGGGTACCACGATGGATGACGTGCTCCAGCACCTGGCCGTCGGCTTCGTTCACGTCTTCGAGCTGCACAACCTGCTCGCGCTGTTCATCGGCCTCATCGCGGGCCTGCTGGTGGCGGTGCTTCCCGGCCTCACGCTGGTCATGGGTGTCGTGCTGGCGCTGCCCTTCACCTACAGCATGGACTTCACGGCGGCGATCATCCTGCTCACCGCCATGTACGTGTCGGGGACGTACGCCGGCGCCTGGACCTCGATCCTCTTCCGCGTGCCCGGCGAGCCGATGGACGTGCCGCTGCTGTGGGACGGCTACACCATGGCCCGTAATGGCCAAGCCGCCCAGGCGCTGGGCTGGACGCTGATCGCCGCGCTCACCGGGGGGCTGATCGCGGCAACTTTCATGGTGGCGGCGGCGAAGCCCATCGCCAAGATCGCCCTGACCTTCTCGACGCCGGAATACTTCGCCATCCTTTTCTTCGGTCTCGCGAGCGTCGTGTCGTTGGGCGGCGGTTCACTGACCAACGCCCTCATCAGCCTGTTCATCGGCCTGCTCATTGCCATGGTCGGCGTCGACGATACCTATGGCGCCGAGCGGTTCACCTTCGGCGTACCGCTGCTCAAGGACGGCATCGACTACCTGGTGGTCATGGTGGGCGCCTACGGCCTCGGCGAGGTGTTCGCGCGCATGGAGACCGGCTTCAAGTCGGCGCCGCTGCAGGCGGTCGCGGACATCAAGACCCGGCTGCCGTCGCTGCGCGAGATCCTGCGCACCAAGGTGACGCTGATCCGCGGCTCGCTGACCGGCATCATCGTCGGGCTGGTGCCCGGCGCCGGCGCAACGATTGCCTCGTTCGTGTCCTATGGCGCCGAAATGCAGTACGGCAAGAACAAGGACAAGCTGGGAACCGGCATCCCGGAGGGGATCGTCGCGCCGCAGACTGCCGCCACCTCGTCGGTCGGCGGCGCGCTGATTCCGCTCATCACCATGGGCATCCCCGGCAGCGGCGCCACGGCCATCATCCTCGGCGCGTTCCTGCTGCACGGGCTGCAGCCGGGCCCGCAGGTGTTCCAGACCTCGCCGCAGATCATCTACGCCATGTTCGCGTCGCTGTTCGTCGGCATCATCGGCATGTGCGTGATCGGCTTCTTCGCCGCCAAGTGGCTGGTCAAGGTGCTCGATTTTCCGGAAGCCGTGGTATCCGCCTACGTCGTCATGTGCTGCTTCCTCGGCGCCTTCGCTGCCCGCAACAACGTCACCGACCTGTGGCTGCTGGCGTTTTTCGGCGTTCTCGGCTACCTGTTCGAGCGCTTCCGCTTCCCGATCACGCCGCTGGTGCTGGGGGTGATCCTGGGGCCGCTCACCGAGACCAGCTTCATGACGACGATGGTCAGCTACGACAACGACTGGACCATTTTCTTCACGCGGCCGATCAGCGGCACCATCATGGCGCTGGCGATCCTTTCGCTGGTGTTCCCGCTGGTGCGCCATCGGCTGCGCCGGCGCAAGTTCGCGCGCGCGGCGGAGGCGGGCATGTTCGCGCGTCGCCAGGGAACCAACGAGGCCAACCTATGAGTGCCAATGCCAACAAGCTGATCGCGGCCAACGCCGCGGAGACTGTCGCCACCCTGATGAAGCGGGCGCGCGCAGCCCAGGCGACATTCGACGGCTACACCCAGGAACAGGTGGACGAGGTCGTCACCGCCGCGGGCTGGGCCGTCGTCAAGCCGGAGAACAACGAGCTGCTCGCGAAGCTGGCGGTGGCCGACACCGGGCTCGGCAACGTCTCCGACAAGATCACCAAGAACCGGCGCAAGACCATGGGCCTGCTGCGCGACCTGCGCGGGGCGAAGAGCGTCGGCGTGATCGCCGAGTATCCGGAGCTTGGCATCACGGAGATCGCGCGACCGGTCGGCGTGGTCGCCGCAGTGACGCCGTCGACCAACCCGGCGGCGACGCCGGCCAACAAGATCATCAACGCGCTCAAGGGGCGCAACGCGGTGATCCTGTCGCCGTCGCCCAAGGGCTACTCCACCAGCGAGAAGCTGCTGGATTTCATCCATGCCGAGCTGGACCGCGTCGGCGCGCCGCGCGACCTCGTGCAGCAGCTGCCGGCGCCGGTGTCGAAGGAGGCGAGCGCCGAGCTGATGCGTCAGGCCGACCTGGTTGTGGTCACGGGCTCGCAGAACAACGTGCGCGGCGCCTATACCAGCGGCACGCCGGCGGTGGGGGTCGGGGCCGGCAACGTGGCCGTGATCGTCGACGAGACGGCCGACCTCGCCGACGCCGCCGACAAGATCATGCGCTCGAAGACCTTCGACAACGCCACCAGCTGCTCGTCGGAGAACAGCGTCGTCATCGTCGACGCTGTCTACGACGGGATGGTGGAGGCGCTAACGCGCGCCGGCGGCGTCATGCTGAACGAGCGCGAGAAGCACACCCTGGGCGAAGCCATGTGGCCCGGCGGCAAGCTCACCACCGAGCTGATCGCCAAGAGCGCGCCCGAGATCTGCCGGCGCGTCGGGCTCGATCGGCCCGGCATGGAGCGCTGCAAGTTCCTCATGGTGGAGGAGGACGGCTTCGGCCGGGAGCACCCCTACTCGGGCGAGAAACTGTCGCCGGTGCTGGCGGTTTACCGCGCGCGTGATTTCGACCAGGCCGCCGAGATCGTGCGCTCGATCTACGGCTACCAGGGCGCCGGCCATTCGGTCGGCATCCACACGCGGCAGGACGAGCGCGCCCGCTGGCTCGGGCTCAACCTGCCGGTATGCCGGGTGATCGTCAACCAGGCGCACTGCTTCGCCAACGGCGGCAATTTCGACAACGGCCTGCCGTTCTCCCTGTCCATGGGCTGCGGCACCTGGGGCGGCAACAGCACCTCGGACAACGTGAACTACCGGCACTATCTCAACATCAGCCGCGTCGCCCGCGTGATCCCGCCGCGCGAGCCCACCGAGGACGAGCTGTTCGGCGCCTACCGCAAGAAGCACGGCGCCTGAAGCCGATGCGCACGGTCCGTCACTTCGTCGACCTGCAGGCGCGCGAGCGTCCGGACGCGCCTTACCTGATTGCGCCGGAAACCGGTCGCGTGCTCACCTATGCCGACCTGCGCGCCGCGTCGCTGCGGCTTGCACGGCATCTCGCGGGCCTTGGCCTGCAGCGGGGCGACAAGGTCTCGCTGATGCTGCACAACGGCTACCAGGCGGCGCGGCTGTTTCTCGGCGTCATGTACGGCGGCTACGTGGTGTCGCCGGTCAACCTGCTGGCGCAGCCCACGCAGCTCAGGCACGTGCTCGAGCACTCGGACTCGAAGGTCGTGTTCGTCGCGCCGGATTTCGAGGAGCGCGTGCGGCAGATGCTGCAGGACATCGGCCGGGAGATCGCGGTTATCGTCGTCGACGTCGACGCCGCCGAGTTCCTCTCTGGCGCGCAGCCGGCCGCGGAGTCCGACTTGAACCCCGTTTCCGAGGACGACGACGCGCTGCTCATGTACACCTCTGGCACCACGGGCCTGCCCAAGGGCGCGCTCCTTACGCACAAGGCGGTGACCTCGGGGGGCCTGTTCGTGAGCCAGGCCCACGAGCTGATGGCCGGCGACCGCGTGCTGTCCTCGCTGCCGCTCTATCACATCAACGGCCAGATCGTGACGGCCGTTGCGCCGCTCGTGCATGGCGGCTGCGTGATCATGCCGCGTCGGTTCAGCGCGACCCAGTTCTGGGACCTCGCCGGGCAGCACGGCGCCACCTGGATCAACGTCGTGCCGACGATCATCTCCTACCTGCTCAACGGACCCGACCCGCGCGAGCGCGGCGTCGACCTGTCGCGCATCCGCTTCTGCCGCTCCGCCTCGGCGCCGCTGCCGCCCTCGCAGCACCGCGCGTTCGAGCAGAAGTTCGGCATCGGCATCATCGAGACCTTCGGCATGACCGAGACCGCGGCGCCCTGCTTCACCAATCCGCTGGATCCGGCGAAGCGCAAGGTAGGCAGCCCCGGCCAGGCGTTCGGCAACGAGGCGAAGATCATCGACCCGGAGAGCGGGCGCACGCTGCCGCCCAACACGCCGGGCGAGATGATGGTGCGCGGCGACAACGTCATGCGCGGCTACTACAAGAACGCCGAAGCGACGGCCAAGACGCTGGAGCCCGACGGCTGGATGCACACCGGCGACCTCGGCTACCTCGACGAGGACGGCTTCGTGTTCGTCACCGGACGCATCAAGGAACTCATCATCAAGGGCGGCGAGAACATCGCGCCGCGGGAGATCGACGAGGCGCTGCTCAGGCACCCCGCCGTGCTGGAGGCGGCGGCGGTCGGCATCCCCGACGAGCATTACGGCCAGGAGATCGCCGCCTACGTCGTGCTGAAGGAGGGCTGCGCCTGCACCGGCGAAGAGCTTTCCGCCTTCTGCCGCGAGCACCTCGGCCGCTACAAGACGCCGAAGGCGATCGTCTTCGTCGCGGAGCTGCCGAAGGGGCCGTCAGGCAAGGTTCAGCGGCTGAAGCTGCTTGAGCTCAAGCCGGCGGTGACCGGCGAGCGCGCGACCGCCTGATCAGCGCGTCGGCCGCCGCTACCGCACGGCCCACAGCGAGATCGTCGGCACGAACCCCACCAGGATCGAGATCCCGATCATCGTGATGACGAACGGGATCGCGCGCCGAGCGATCGCCATGATCGGCGTGCCGGTCAGCCCCGACATCACGAACAGGTTGAGTCCCATCGGCGGCGTGATGAAGCCCAGGCCCAGTGCCGTGATCATGAACACGCAGAAGTGCACCTGATCCATGCCGATCGCCTGCGCCACCGGGTAGAGCAGCGGCGCCAGGATCACGATGTTGGGCGTCGTCTCCATGAACATGCCGGCGATGATGAAGATCAGCAGCATCACGAACACCAGCGCCACCGGGTTGTCGGTGATCGAGGTCAGCCCGGCGACGAAGTTCTGCGGCACGTCGAGGACGGTGAGCGCCTGGGCGAACAGCATCGCCACGCCGATGATGGGCAGGATCACGCCGTTCACGCGCGCCGAGGTCTCCAGCATGGCCGGAAAGTCCTTGAGCTTGATGGTGCGCTGGAAAATCCCCACCAGCAGAGCCACCGCGACCGCCACGGCCGCCGACTCGGTCGGCGTGAACACGCCGGAGTAGATGCCCCCCAGGATGATGAGCGGCACCGCCAGCGCCCACTTGGCGTCGTTGAGGGCGCGGAACCAGCGTCCCCACGAGAACGGCGTGCGCGAGTTCTCGTAGCCGTTGATCCGATTCATGACGACGTTGGTGAAGACGACCCCCAAAAGCACGATGACCCCGGGAATGGCCGCGGCGATGAACAGCGTGGACGACGAGATCCCGAGCACCAGGCCGATGATGATGTAGGCAATGGACGGCGGGATCAGGATCCCGGTGCAGGCGCCGCTCGCCACCAGCGCGCAGGCGTAGGGCCGCGGGTAGCCGAGTTCCACGAGCCGCGCCATCGTGATGCGGCCGATGGCGGCGGCGTCGGCGGCGTCCGAGCCGGAAATGCAGGCGAAGAAGCCGCAGCCCAGCGCCGTCGAGGTGCCGAAGCCGGAGCGCAGGCTGCCGGTGGTGGCCTCGGCGAAATCGAGCAGCTTGTAGGCGAGACCCGAGCGCACCATGACGTCGCCCGTGAGCACGAACAGCGGGATCGCGATCAGGGCGAACGAGTCGACGCCCTGGAACAGGGCCTCGCCCAGCAGCGACAGCGGCAGCGCGCCGGTGCCGAGCAGGAGGGCGACCGTGCCGAGCCCCAGCGACACCCAGAAGGGCACCGCCAGGAACAGCAGGACCAGGACGAAGGCGATGCCGAGGGCGACTTCCATGACGTTCTCCCCGGCGGCTCAGTCGAACAGCAGCGTGCCGGCGTAGGCATCGCGGCCGGCGCGAATGTCCTTGATGTCGCGCCAGGCGGACTGCAGCACCCGCACCACCATCATCGAGAAGCCGAGCGGGACCGCCGCCTCGAACCAGACCTGGCTCACGCGCAGCGCGGGCGCCAGCGCGTCGAACTCGAGCATGGTCGAGATCGTGTGCAGCGACCAGTACAGCGCGAAGCCCGCGAACACCAGCGTGCACAGCTCGCCGAAAAGATAGAGCCAGCCGTGCCAGCGCCGCGGCAGCAGGTGCAGCAGGATGTCGAAGCGGATGTGGGCGCGCTGCTTGACCGCGTAGGAGGCGCCGACCCAGCCGAGATAGATGAACGCGTAGCGCGCGGCCTCCTCGCCCCACAGCGACGAGAAGTCGAGCAGGAAGCGGCGCAGGACTTCGATCACGATGACGAAGACGATGAAGCAGTAGAACACGAGCATCAGGTAGCGCTCGCCGTTCTCGTCGAGCTGTTTCAGCAGCCGGCGCATGGACTATGGCCCTCCGCAGGGCGGCGTGCGCCGCCCCGAGCTTGAAAGGCCCGGAAGCCGGGCGGCTTCCGGGCAATCGCTTCGCTCAGCCCCCGACCGTGATCGGGCCCTTGGTGTTGGCCGCGGCCTGGAGCTTGTCGAACATCTCCAGCGAGCCGGCCAGCTCCTTCTTGATGTCGTTCCATTCCGGCCGCTGCGCGCCGCAGGTCTCCACCCAGGCCTTCTTCTCGGCTTCGGTGGGCGTGTGGAACTTGATGCCGGCCTTGCCCATGGCGTCCATCGAGTTCTTCCGCGCCACCAGGATCTGGTCGAAGCTCTCCTGCTGGGTCTTGGCGCTGGCTTCGTCGAATGCGGCCTGCAGGTTCTTCGGCAGGCTCTCGAACCACTTGTAGTTGGCGGCGAACATCTGCGCGTCGGGCACCGACTCCACCAGGGTGATGGCCTCGAGAATGTCGATAAAGCCGAAGGTGTAGAGCGCGCCCACCGCCGGGTCGAGCCCGTCGGCAACGCCCTGCTTGAGCGCGGTCGGCGTCTCGCCCCATGCCACCACGGTCGGGTTGGCGCCGGCCAGGCGGTAGAACTGCTGCAGCAGTTTGGACGAGGGCACGCGCATCTTCATGCCCTTCATGTCGTCGGGCGTCTTGACGATCTTGCCGAAGCCCCTGCGCACGGCCACCGTGCGCGGGTCGACGGTGAAGTAGAACATCGGCTTGTAGCCCTTGACCGTGACCTTGGGCGTGATCTCGCCGTTCCAGGTGGCCGACGTGACCAGGTTGGCGAAGCGCTGGTTCTCGCCGCACCAGAACGGGATGTTGATCAGATCGACGACCGGCGTGAACGGGGAGAAGTTGGACAGCGACACCGAGCCGCCCTGCACCGTGCCGGCCTGGATCTTCTGCGCCAGCTGGCTGCCGACGCCGAGCTGGCCGGCCGGGTGCAGCTTGACGTAGACGGCGCCCTTGGACAGCGTCTCCAGGTTCTTCTTGAACGCCTCCTGCATGATCGGGTAGGTCTCGTAGGCGCCGAGCTTGTACTCGGTGGCGAAGATCATCGTGTACTTGGCGGCCTTCTGCTTGGCTGCTTCGTCGTCGGCCGCCAGCGCCAGGTCGGCGTCAGACCACAGGTAGCCGCCGCCCGCGGCGAGAACGGCGACGGTGAAGCCGTAGCGCCCGGCGACTTCGAAGAAGCGCCGGCGCTCGGGTGACTGCGGCAACGCGGGCTGTTTTTGCTTTCTCATGACTCCCCTCCTTTGGGATCGATGCGGTCTATGGACGTGGAAGACTCCGCCGGCTCCTCGACGCAAAGGAGGCCAGCCACGAAAAAAACCATGCCAATCAGGACCAGCAGGAATTCACCGACGTCGTCGAGGCGCCAGATCGTAATGCCCTGCTTGATGTGAAGCATGCGCAGCCCGACGTTTACCGCGAAGGCTGCGATGCAGACGGCGGCGAGCACGAACCACCGGCGGCCGCTTCGGCGGGTGTTGTTCACTCGAGTCCCTCCTCGGGCGGCGATTCTACGCCTTCAGCCGCGCGGGTCCAGCACGATCTTGGCCGCGGCGCTGCGGCCCCGATCGAGATCGGCAAAGGCGGCGGCGCCGGCCGCGAGCGGTCGCGACTCGACCCAGCCGAGGTCGCCGAAGACGCCGCGGTGCAGCGCATCCACCGTCGCGCGCAGGTCGGCGGTGGAGTAGGTGTAGGTGCCGATCAGTGTGATCTCGGCCAGTGTGAGCTTGCGCATGTCGATCTCGCTGGCCCAATCCATGAGCCCGATGTGCAGGAAGACGCCGCCCGGCTTCACCGCCTTCATTGCGGCGTTGCGCGTGGCCTTGCCGCCGACCGCGTCGAGCACGAGCTCGTAGGCGTTCTCATCCGCCGGCTGCGCGATCGGATCGAATACGCGGGCGGTGACGGCCGCCTGCGCGGAGTCGCGCCGCAGCGCGTTGGTCTCGGCGAGGTGGATCTGGCGGGCGCCGTAGTGCGACAGCAGCAGCGCGGTCAGCAATCCGATGGCGCCGCCGCCGATCACCAGCACGTTGGCTTCCGGCAGCGGACGGACGAGGGCGCGCATCGCCAGGTTTACCGCGTGCAGCGCGGTCGCCGCCGGCTCCGTCAACGCGGCACGGCGCGCATCCATGTCCTGGGGAATGTCGATCAGGCTCGAGACGGGAATCGTCATGCGCTCGGCAAATCCGCCGGGCCGGGTCATGCCGATCATCGTGCGGTTGGCGCACAGGTTGTTGCGCCCCTGCACGCAGTATTCGCAGTAGCCGCAGGTGATGAGCGGGTTGACGGTGACGCGGCGGCCGGCGCCGGGGCCGTCGACGATCTTCGCGGCGAGCTCATGGCCGAGGATCAGCGGCGGCACCCGCCGGGGATCGTGGCCATGGTAGGCGTGCATGTCGGAGCCGCAGATGCCGACGGCCTCGATTTCGAGCAGCACCTCGCCAGCCGCGAGCCGCGGATCCGGCTCGTCGCGGTAGGTGACTTCGTTTGGTGCGGTGTAGACGAGCGCTTTCATGGAAATCCTTAGCCGGCGGAGAAGCCGCCGTCGACGAAGATGGTTTGGCCGGTGACGTAGTCGGATGCCCGGCTGGCGAGGAAGATCGCGGTGCCGGCCAGGTCTTCGAGCTCGCCGTTGCGGCCGATGTAAGTGCGCGAGGCCATGGCTTGCGCGCGCTCGGGGTCGTTGAACACCGGCGCGGTCAGCGCGGTGTTGAAGAACCCGGGCGCGATCGCGTTGGCGTTGACACCGTGGCGCGACCAGGCCTCGGCCTGCGCCCGCGTGAGCTGCATCACGCCGCCCTTGGAGGCGCCGTAGGGCCCGCTGTTGGCGAACGCGCGCACCGACTGCAGCGAGGCGATGTTGATGATCCGGCCCCAGCCCTTGGCGATCATCGCCGGCGCCAGCTTCTGGGCGAGAAAGAACGGTGCATCGAGGTTGATGCGCAGCGTCGTGTCCCAGTCGGCCTCGGTGATCTCCAGCATCGGCCGCCGGATGTTGACGCCCGCGGCGGAGACCAGGATGTCGGGCGCGCCGAAGAAGCGCGGCGCGCCCTCGGCGCAGGCGGCGATGTCGGCGCGTACGGTCAGGTCGCACGCCAGCACCGCCGCGCGGTGGCCCCGGTCCTGCAGCTCGGCAGCGGTCTTCTCCAGCTCCGACGCGCGCCGGGCCACGAGGATCACCGCGGCACCGGCCTCGGCCAGCGCCTGCGCGACGGCCTGGCCGATGCCGGAGCTGGCACCGGTCACCAGCGCCACCCGGTCCGTGAGCGAGAACAGCTCCTCGATGCGCGACATCGGCGGCGCTCAGGCGGCGGTCTTGAACGTCTCGTTCGGGAAGTACTTGCGCAGCCGGTCGTCGGCAGTGCGGGCGTGGGCCTCCATGCCCTCGAGCCGCGAGATGCGCGCGGTGACCTGACCGATCTGCTTGGCGGCGTCCCGCGTCATGCGCTGCCAGGTGAGCGTCTTCATGAACTTGTGCACGGACAGGCCGCCCGAGTAGCGTGCCGCGCCCTTGGTCGGCAGGATGTGGTTGGGACCGGAGGCCTTGTCGCCGAACGCCACCGTCGTCTCCTCGCCGAGGAAGAGCGACCCGTAGCAGGTCAGGTTGGCGAGCCACCAGTCGAGATCGCGGGCGTGCACCTCCAGGTGTTCGGAGGCGTAGCGATCGGAGATCTCCACCACCTCTTCGCGCGTATCGCACACGATCACCTCGCCGTAGTCGCGCCAGGCGGCGCCGGCCGCGTCGCGGGCGGTGTCCGGCAGCGCCGCAATCAGCTCGGGCACGCGTTTCATCACCTCGTCGGCGAGCGCCTTCGACGTCGTGAACAGCCACGCGGGCGACTCGTGGCCGTGCTCGGCCTGGCCCACCAGGTCGGAAGCGACGATGGCCGGATCGGCGGTGTCGTCGGCGATCACGGCGACTTCCGAGGGGCCGGCGAAGACATCGATGCCGACCTTGCCGAACAGCGTGCGCTTGGCCTCGGCGACGAACTTGTTGCCCGGCCCGACGATGATGTCGGCCGGCTTGCCGGTGAACAGTCCGTAGGCCATGGTGGCGACGGCCTGAACCCCGCCCAGCGTCATGATGATGTCGGCGCCCGCCACCTTCATCGCGTAAAGCACCTGCGGATGGATGCCCTCGCCGCGAAACGGCGTCGAGCAGGCGATCACGGTCGGAACGCCGGCCGCCTTCGCGGTGGCGACGCTCATGTAGGCCGAGGCGATGTGGGCGTAGCGGCCGGTGGGCACGTAGCAGCCGGCGACGTTGACCGGCAGCAGGCGCTGGCCGGCGGTGACGCCGGGATACAGCTCCACCTGGAATTCGCGGATGGAGTCGCGCTGCGCCTCGGCGAACCGGCGCACCTGGTCGGCGGCGAACTCGATGTCGCGCTTGATGCCCGCGGGAATGTCCTTGGTGCGGCGCTCGATCTCCTCCGGGGTCACCAGGATCTCGCCGCTCCAGCTGTCCAGCTTTTGCGCGTACTCGCGCACGGCTTCCTCGCCGCGCTGCTCGATCGCGGCCAGCATCTCGGCGACCACCTTCTGCGCAGTGGCGGTCTCGGTTTCCGGCGTCTTGGCGGCTTTCTTCAGGTAGTTGGCGCTCATGGCTTCCTCTCGGCGATGAAATCGATTACATTTTTAAATGTGACATGGATCACCTGACAAGTCAAGCCGAAACCGGGAGGCTGCATTAAGACTTAAATTCAGTAACTTCTAATGGATCAGACAAAACACTCTACTATCAAAATGATTGTAATCGATAACATGGCTCCGTATAGTCGGTGAATCGAAAGAATAGATGCGAGCCGATGGATCGACAGACCTCCGGGACCGGCGGGGCCGTGAAGCTGGCCGATGTGGCCCGTCTGGCGGGCGTTTCGACGGCGACCGTTTCCCGGGCGCTGTCGAGCCCCGACAAGGTCAGCGCGGCGACGCTGCGACGGGTCGAAGCGGCCGTGCGGGAGTCCGGCTACGTGCTCGACGGCGCGGCGCGCGCCCTGCGCTCGCGTCGGACCCGCACGGTCGGCGCCGTGGTGCCGACGCTCGACAACGCGATCTTCGCCAACGCCACCCACTCGCTCCAGAAGACCCTCGAGGACAAGGGCTACACCCTGCTGGTGGCTTCCCACGAGTTCGACCTCGACAACGAGGTGCGGGTCGTGCGCCCGCTCGTCGAGCGTGGCATCGACGCGCTGGTGCTGGTGGGGCTTGATCACTCGGCGGCGCTGGGTCAACTGCTGCAGGGGATGCAGCTCCCGTACGTCCTGACCTGGGCGCTCGATCCGGTCGGGCGGCAGCCCTGCATCGGCTTCGACAACCGCGCGGCCGCGGGCCGGGTCGCCGATTACATTGCCGATCTCGGCCATCGCCGCGTCGCCGTGCTCGGCGGCGAGGGGCGCAACAACGACCGGGCGCGCGATCGCATCGCCGGCGCGCTGGCGGCCCTTGCGCGACGCGGTGTCACGGTGCCGCCCGACTGGGTCCTGGAGCGCCCCTACACGTTCGAGGCCGCGCGCGAGGCGATGCGCCCGCTGATGCGGCAGACACCGCGGCCGACGGCCGTCATCTGCGGCAACGACGTGCTGGCTATCGGGGTGGTCGCGGAGGCGCGGGCGCTGGGGCTCGGCGTGCCCGGCGACGTCTCGGTCACCGGCTTCGACGACCTGGAAATCTCGGCGCTCCTGGAACCGCCGTTGACGACGGTGCGGGTGCCGAGCCACGACATCGGTCGGCTCGCCGCGGAGCAGCTGCTGGCGCGGCTCGCCGGCGTCGATGTCGACGTTCGGCGGGAGGTCCCCGTCGAGCTGGTGGTCCGCCGCAGTACCGCGCCGCCGCCCGCCTCGGCGCCGTGAAAGCGCTTGCAGGCCCCGGACTAAGTTGGTAGGCTCGATTCGGGCGCCGTGTGCCTTGCAGACGGCGTCGCGGAGGTTGCGCGCGCCTCGCGCACCGCGGATTCCGGGGGCTGCGTTTGCATAAGAAATCGGCCAAGCTTTCCGACGTCGCCCGCCTCGCAGGGGTGTCCACGGCGACCGTTTCCCGGGCACTGTCGCTGCCGCAGAAGGTCCGCCCGGAGACGCTGGAAAAGATCCAGCGCGTGATCAAGAAGGTCGGCTACGTGCCGCACGGCGCCGCGCGCGCGCTGGCGCTCCGCCGCACGCACACGATCGGCGCCGTGGTGCCGACGCTCGACAACGCGATCTTTGCCGAGACCACGCACGCCCTGCAGAAGACGCTCGACGAGGCCGGCTACACGCTGCTGCTGGCGTGCCACGAGTTCGACCCCGAAGTGGAAACCCGGATGGCGCGCACGCTGGCCGAGCGCGGCGTGGACGGCCTGGTGCTGTTCGGCACCGACCACCAGCGGCCGTTGTGGCAGCTGATCGAAACCCTGCAGCTGCCCTACGTGCTGACGTGGGCGTTCGAGACGCGCGGCGCGCGGCCCAGCGTCGGCTTCGACAGCCGCGGCGCCGGCCGCCGGCTCGCCGAATACCTGGTCGATCTCGGCCACCGGCGGTTTGCCATGATCTCTGGCCTGACGGCTACCAACGAGCGCCACCGTGCACGCGTGCAGGGGGTGAAGGACGCGCTCGCGGCGCGCGGCATCGCGCTGCCCGCCTCCTGCGTGGTCGAAAAGCCCTTCTCGCCGACGGCGGGGCGCGACGCCATGCGCGAGCTGTTGGCGGCGAAAGTCCAGCCAACCGCGGTGATCTGCGGCAACGACGTGCTGGCTATCGGCGCCCTCGCGGAGTGCCATGCCGCCGGCCTGGCTGTCCCGGGCGACATTTCCGTCGCCGGCTTCGACGACATGCCGATTGCCTCGATGATCTCGCCCGGGCTCACCACCGTGCGCTTCCCCGCGTACGAGCTCGGCAAGCTCGCCGCCGAACACCTCCTGGCGCGGCTCGACGGCGCCGGCGCGCCGGAACACCACGAGCTGCCGGTGGAGCTGATCGTCCGCGATTCCACTGCCGCGCCGCGCCAGCCGCTCGTCAAGGTCAGCTGACGCCCGGCGCGGCCTCAGATCTCCGCCAGCAGCCGCTGCATCATCCCTTCCGCCTGGCCCGCGTAGCCGCCGCCGAACAGGTTGGCGTGGTTGAGCACGTGGTACAGGTTGTAGAAGGCCTTGCGCACGGCGTAACCCGGATCGAGCGGATAAGCCTCGCGGTAGGCGGCGTAGAAGGCGGCCCCGAACCCGCCGAACAGCTCCGTCATCGCCAGGTCGGCCTCGCGGTCGCCGTAGTACACCGCCGGATCGAACACCACCGGCTCGCCCTCGACGGTGTACGCTGCGTTGCCGCCCCACAGATCCCCGTGCAGCAGCGCGGGCAGCGGCCGATAGTCCGCGAACAGCGCCGCGCAGCGCTCGGTGAGCTGCTCGCCGAGCGACTGCAGGCGCCCGCCGAAGCCGTTCTTCTCGGCGAGCGCGAGCTGGTAGCCGAGCCGCTCGCGGCGCCAGAAGGCGAGCCAGTCGTCCGCCGGCGTGTTGATCTGCGGCGTGCTGCCGATCGTGTTGTCGCGATGCCAGCCGAAGCGCGCCGCCGTGTGGCGGTGCATTGCGGCGAGACCCGCGCCGAGGCGTTGCGGGCCACCGCGCCCGGCGCCGCCGAGCTCGAGGTATTCCAGCACGATGAACGCGTCGCCGCGGTCGACGCCGGTCGCGACCGGCCGCGGCGCGCGCAGCGTGCCCGACGCGAGGATCTCGTCGAGGCCGGCGGCTTCGGCCTCGAACATGGAAAGTCGGGACGCGGAATTCAGCTTGACGAACCAGCGCCGCTCGCCCGAATCGAGGCGGAACGCGCGGTTGATGCAGCCGCCGCCGAGCGCCGCCACCCGCGGCGCCGACATCCGCTCGCCGGTAGCGCGGGCGATCGCCGCCGCGACCGCCGACCAGGGCGCCGAGTCTCCCGTCACGCCTCCAGGCGGCGCCGGCCCGCTGCCACCGCAGCGCGGACCTGCTCCGGCGCCGTGCCGCCGATGTGGCTGCGGCTCGCCAAGGAGCCCTCGAGCGTCAGCACCTGGTAGACGTCGTCGTCGATCGCCGCGCTGAAGGACTTCAGCTCGGCAAGCGGCAGCTCCGCGAGATCCTTGCCCGCGCTCTCGGCGTGACGGACCGCGCGCGCGACGACGTCGTGCGCGTCGCGGAACGGCACGCCCTTGCGCACCAAGTAGTCGGCGAGGTCGGTGGCGGTGGCAAAACCTTCCGCCGCCGCGAGCCGGCCGCGCTCGCGGTTGAACGCGAGCCCGCGCACCATGCCGGAGAACGCGGCCAGCGAGTCGGCCAGCGTGTCGACGGTGTCGAACAGCGGCTCCTTGTCCTCCTGGTTGTCCTTGTTGTAGGCGAGCGGCTGCCCCTTCATCAGCGTCAGCAGCCCCATCAGGTGGCCGAACACGCGACCGCTCTTGCCGCGCACCAGCTCCGGCACGTCCGGATTCTTCTTCTGCGGCATGATGCTCGAGCCGGTGCAGTAGCGGTCGGGAATGTCGACCAGGCCGAAGCGCGGGCTCGCCCACAGGATCAGCTCCTCCGACAGCCGCGACAGGTGCACCATCACGAGCGCCGCGCAGCCGGCGAACTCGATGGCGAAATCGCGATCGGACACCGCGTCGAGCGAGTTCAGGCAGACGCCGTCGAAGCCGAGCTCTTTCGCCACGCGCTCGCGGTCGATCGGGAAACTGGTGCCGGCGAGCGCGGCCGCGCCCAGCGGCAGCCGGTTCACCCGCCTGCGGCAATCGGCAAGCCGCTCGTCGTCGCGCGTGAACATCTCGAAATACGCCAGCAGATGGTGGCCGAACGTGACCGGCTGCGCTACCTGCAGGTGCGTGAAGCCCGGCATCACCGCGTCGGCGTTGGCTTCGGCCTGGTCCAGCACCGCGGCGCGCAGCTCGCGCAGGGCGGCGCGGATGCGGTCGATCGCGTCGCGCAGGTAAAGCCGGATGTCGGTCGCCACCTGGTCATTGCGCGAGCGGCCCGTGTGCAGCCGCTTGCCGGCGTCGCCGACGAGGTCGGTCAGCCGGCGCTCGATGTTGAGGTGAACGTCCTCGAGGTCCACCGACCAGGCGAAGGTGCCGGCCTCGATCTCGGCGGCGATGAGCTGCATGCCGCGCTCGATCGAAGCCAGGTCCGCCGCCGACAGGATGCCGACGGCATGCAGCATGCGGGCATGAGCGAGCGAGCCGCGGATGTCGTAGGCGGCGAGCCGCCGGTCGAAGGCGACCGAGGCCGTGAACCGTTTCACGAGCTCGTCCACCGGCTCGCTGAACCGGCCGGACCACGTCTTTGCGGAAGGGGATTGTTCTTGCATGGCGCCCGCCGGTGGCCAAGAATAGGCGACTGAAAAAAGCATGCCCAGTATAAATCAAAACGCCGTCGCTCCCGGTCTGCCCAACTTCCGCAACCTGGGCGTGCTGGCCCGCATCCTGGTGGGCGTCAACGTGCTGGGGTTCGCCGCGGCGATCGCCCAGGCACCCGACCTGAGCGGCGTCGTCTCCGAGTTCGTCGCCATCTCGGTGGTGCTGCAGCCCGCGCTGATCCTGACGGTGGTGGCCCTCTACGGCCTGCAGCCGCACCTGGCGCGGTTCTCCTACCCCACGGCCGTCCTCGTCGTGATCTCGGTGGCCCTGCTCGCCACCGCCGGCGTCAACCGCATGGTGGCGAGCGAGTTCACGCGCGCGGTGTCGGGCGACCTGCTGCGGCAGTGGCTGTTCGGCATCGGCGCGGGCGCCGCCCTCATCACCTACTTCAGCCTGCGCAACCGCGCGCTGTCGCCGGCGCTGGCCGAGGCGAGGCTGCAGGCGCTGCAGGCGCGCATCCGCCCGCATTTTCTGTTCAACAGCCTGAACGCGGTGCTCGGCATCATGCGCTCGGACCCGCGGCGCGCGGAAACGGCGCTGGAGGATCTGGCGGAGCTATTCCGCGTCCTCATGGCGGACAACCGCAAGCTCTCGACGCTCGCGCGCGAGGTGGAGCTGACGCGGCAGTATCTGCAGATCGAGCAGTTGCGGCTGGGGCCGCGGCTGCAGGTGGACTGGCGCATCGACGGCATGCCGGACAACGCGCTGGTGCCGCCGCTCGTGCTGCAGCCGCTGGTGGAGAATGCGGTCTACCATGGCATCGAGCCGGCCTCCGAGCCCGGCACGGTCGAGCTTTCCATCCGCCGCAACGGCGACCGCGTCGAGGCCGTGCTGCGCAACCCGTACCAGGCCGGCGGCCGCAATCACAGCGGCAACCGGATGGCGCTGGCCAACATCAAGGAGCGACTCATGTTGCACTACGACGAGGAGGCGAGCCTGACGGTGCGCGAAGAAGGCGGCGTCTACGAGGTTCGCATCGTGCTGCCCTATCTGACGGAGAAAGGCGCATGAACGGCGACGAGCACGCGCTGCGGGTGGTGATCGTCGACGACGAGCAGCCGGCGCGCTCGCGGTTGAAGGACCTGCTCGCCGACTGCGCCAGCAAGATGCCGCTGGAGCTGGTGGGCGAGGCCGCCAACGGCCTCGAGGCGCTACGGCTGCTGGAGGAGCGCGACGCCGACGTGGTGCTGCTGGACATCCGCATGCCCGAGATGGACGGCATCGAGCTCGCCCAGCACCTGACCAAGCTGCCGGACCCGCCGGCCATCATCTTCACCACGGCGTACGATGCTTACGCGCTGCAGGCCTTCGACGTCCACGCGCTCGACTATCTGCTGAAGCCGGTGCGGCTCGGCCGGCTGTTCGACGCGCTGACGCGGGCACGCTCGGTCACGCCGCTCAGGATCGAAATCCTGCAGCAGCTCTCGCGGCGCCCGCGCGGCCACCTGTCGATCCAGGAGCGCGGCAAGGTGCACCTGATCCCGGTGGAGACGGTGCTCTACCTCAAGGCCGAGCTCAAGTACGTCACCGTCTGCACCGCCGAGCGCGAGTACCTGATCGAGGAATCGCTGTCCAAGCTCGAGGAGGAGTTCAGCGAGCGCTTCATCCGCATCCACCGCAACTGCCTGGTGGCGAAGGACGCCATCTCCGGCTTCGAGCGTGTGCTCGGCGGCGAGGGCGAGGGCCACTGGGCGGTGGTGATCAAGCAGCGCGACGAGCGGCTGCCGGTGTCGCGGCGGCAGTGGGCGTCGGTCAAGGCGCTGATCGACCGCTGAGGATTTTCACCACAGAGGCACAGAGGCACAGAGCAGATCCGATTAAACGCAAAGGACGCAAAGGACGCAAAGAAAAAACCGTAGTTGGCCTTCTTCGCGCTCGTTGCGCCCTTTGCGTTGAAATGCCTTTCGCCTTCCTCTGTGTCTCTGTGGCTCTGTGGTGGAAATTCACTAACCGCTGTTGCGTAGCGCCGAGGCGACCCCGTTGATGGTGAGGTGGATGGCGCGGTTCACGGCCGGGTCGCTGTCGCCCGCGCGATGGCGCCGCAGCAGCTCCACCTGCAGGTGGTTGAGCGGGTCGATGTAGGGGGCGCGGTTCCGCAGGCTGCGAGCGAGCGAGGGATTGTCCTGCAGCAGCTCGCGGCGCCCGGTGATGCCGAACAGGTGCGCCACGGTGCGCTGCCACTCGGCGCGGATGCGGCCGAACACCCGCTCCCTGAGTGCCGCGTCGGGCACCAGGCTCGCGTAGCGCGAAGCGATGGCGAGGTCGCTCTTCGCCAGCACCATGTCCATGTTGGACAGCAGCACCTGGAAGAACGGCCAGTCGCGGAACATCGCCGCCAGGCGCTCGCGGCCGGCGTCGCCGTGGCGCGCAAGGTATTCGTCGGTCGCGGTGCCGAAGCCGTACCAGCCCGGCAGCAGCATCCGCGACAGCCCCCAGCTGAACACCCACGGAATCGCGCGCAGGTCCTCGATGCGGTCGGAAGCCTTGCGCGAGGCCGGGCGGCTGCCGATCTTGAGCTCGGACAGCTCCCGAATCGGCGTCGCGGCGCGGAAGAACAGCTCGAAACCGGGCGTTTCGTACACCAGGTCGCGGTAGGCGCGCAGCGCCGATTGCGACAGCTCCTCCACCGCGCCGGCGTATTCCTCGCCGCGCGGCCCGGGCGCGGCATCCGCGAGCAGGGAAGCCTCCAGCGTCGCCGCCACCAGCGTCTCCAGGTTGCGCCGGCCGATCTGCGGATCGGCGTACTTGCTGCCGATCACCTCGCCCTGCTCGGTGAGGCGGATCTGGCCGCGCACGGTGCCGGGCGCCTGCGCGCGGATCGCCTGGTAGCTCGGCCCGCCGCCGCGGCCGACCG
>DATIUV010000022.1:0-7967 GCA_035466595.1 Pelomicrobium sp. | reverse complement strand
GCCGTCGGCATCGCTCACCAGCCGCCGCACCAGGCCGACGCTCCAGATGTCCTTGCCCTCCGGCCGCACGCCGATCACGCTCCCCACTCGCACGCGGGGGCGGTCTTCGATCTGCGCCACCGCGCTCAGGCCGCGCGCGCTGATGTCCTCCGCGACCCAGGTCTCGGGTCGAGTCAACGCCGTGTTGCCCAACCCGTGGAGGGCATAAAGCAGCCGCTCGAAACCCACCAGCACCGAGATCGAAGCCATCACCCGGTGCCGCGCGTGTCGTCGCACCGGCGGCGTCGGCGCCCAGTTGCGCGCCAAGTGCCCGGTCACCTTGCCGACGAGAAAGGCATCGTCACCAAAACCAAGACGCAGCTCCGGCGGCAGATCGCGGGCCGCAGCCCTCGCGAGCAGCTTCTCGAGCGCTGGCAGAGCCTCCGCCGTACTGAAGTAAAGCAGATGGGAAAGCTCAATTAAATAGGGGCTTATGCGCCGCGGCGGGATCCCGCCGCGGCGATCGAAGCAATGTATCAACGCGCGCTTAGGTTCCCGGGAAAGGCGGAAATGCGGCGCCACCAACGCTGTCACCCGATCAGCGATTTCGAGCTCCACCGGCGCCAGGCCATCCGCCGCGCCGATCGCGAGCCCCATGATCTTGAGCAGCTCGCGGTCGCAGCTGGTAGTGCCGCCGACGCCGGGCAAGATGCGGGTCGATTCGGACGCGACGCCCAGCGCCTCCGCCCGGCCGTAGATTTCCGCCAGGTGGCCCCAGTAGCCGGCCTCGACCCCTTGGTGCTGCATCATGAGCCATTTGATCTGCTGGGCCACGGCCCGCAGCGCCCGGGCCAGCGCACTGCGCACGATGCCGCGCTCGGCCTTGCCGAGATCCTCGTCGAGCTCCCGCAGCGTGACCCGATAGCCTTCGCCCAGCCGCCACCAGTACCGGCTGACGGCAGCCGCAAGCTGGCTCTCGCGGGCGGAATTGCGCCCCTGGTGCAGCAAGAACTCGCGCGCGAGCCGCGTCAGATACGGACGCGCGGCGTCATCGAGCAACGCGCACAGGTCCAGCCGGTGCCGGACCGTGAAGCCCTCCGCGCAGGTCACCGAATCCACCCACTCGCCGACTTCCGCCAGGCCGCGTACGGCGTCCACCTGCGGGAAATCGGCCACCACGTCCTGCGCAGCGCTGAGCGTCGCCATTGGATGAGTGGGCCGGGCAGCTATCCATCCGATCACGTCAAAAAGCCTCTAAGGTTGGCTAGTTGGGACATTTCAAGCCAAAACTGCAGGTTTCGTGCCTGCTCCGCACGCCGATACGAAATCCGTGCAAGTCCGTCAACTGCGCCGCAGGGCGACGCGCCGGCCGCGGCGCACGTCCACGGCCGCGAGCAGGAGGAGGCCGATGACGAAAAACGTCCCGGTTCCGAGCATGGCCAGCCGATGGTTGCCGGCCGAAGCCCACGTCACCACGCCGTATGTTAGGGGGCCGAGGATGGACGAGAGCTTGACGGCGAGGCCCCACAGCCCGAAGAACTCGGCGCGCCGCGGGGCCGGGCTGAGGAAGCCGACCAGCGCGCGACCGGCCGACTGTGCGCTGCCCAGGCAGAGCCCGGCCAGGTTGGCCACCAGCCAGAACACGCCGGACGTCGTCGCCCACCAGGCCAGGATCGCGGTGGCCAGCCACCCCACCAGGGTCACCGTGATTGCCGCCTTGTGCCCGATGACGTCCTGCACGTAGCCGAACCCGAACGCGCCGACGGCGGCCGTGACGTTGACGACCAGGATCAGCAGGATCGTCTGCTGCGTCGTGAAGCCCATCGCCTGCTGCGCGTACACCGCCGCCAGCGCCACCACCGTCTGGATTCCCGCCTGGTAGAACACCACGCACACTAGGAACCGGCCGACGTCGCGGAACTCGCGCGCGTGCGCGAGCGTTTCGGCGAGACGTTGAAAGCTCTCCCGCACCAGGTTGGCGGCGCGCGCCTCCTGCGGCTCGGCTCGCTCGCGCAGCAGCAGAAAGGTCGGCAGGCTCGCCAGCGCGAAGATGCCCGCGGTGATCAGCATCGTGACCGGCACGAACTGCTGCGCCTCGTGCCCCTGCGCCTCGGCCCAGGTCAAGTACGCCAGCGACGCCGCCAGGCTCAGGAGGCCGCCGATGTAGCCCAGCGCCCAGCCCCATCCCGATACCTTGCCCAGCGCCCGGCCGCGCGCGATCTCGGGCAGGAAGGCCGCGATCAGGTTCTCGCCGACGCCGAAGAAGTAGCTGCTGCAGATGACGATCGCCACGCCGAGCCAGAGATCGTCGGCGCCCACGAGCGCCAGCAAGCCCGTGAACAGCACGCAGCCGGCGGTGGATACCATCAGCAGCTGCTTCTTCGCGGCGCGGGCGTCGGCGAGCGCGCCGATGGCCGGCGCCGTCAGCATCACCAGCGCGTTCGACACGCCGAGGCTCGCCGTCCAGGCAAAGCTGCTCCAGTCGGCGTTGCGCGCGACCACGGAAACGAAATAGGCGTTGAAGATCGCCGTGATGACGACCGTCGTGTAGCCGGAGTTGGCGAAGTCGTACATCGCCCACGCCCACACCTCGCGGCGGCGGACGCCGGGCGCGAGCGAGAGCCGCTCGCGGCGCGGCTTGGTGGAGGAGGCGTTGACGCTCATGGCGGCGGGAAAAGGCGCCGCCATTATGTCACAGCGGGACTAGTGTCCCGCGTCGCGCCGGAAACGCGGCGGCAGCCGGACGAACGTGGCGAGGACGAGCAGCGCGAAGCCGACGTAGAGCGTTGTGAACACCCACGCGGGCCAGTCGTAGTAAAGCAAGGACTGCACCCAACGCGCGACGAAGCCCCGCTCCGTGTCGCGCCCGCGCAGCGCGTCCTCCCAGAGCGTCAACGGGCAGATCGCACCCATCAGCGCCTGGCCGGCGACGAACAGGATCGCCGTCAGGTGCGCGAGGCGGAACCACGGGTTGCGCGCGAAGCCCCAGCCGCGCCAGGCGCCGAGCCAGATCGCGGCCAGCCCGCCGACGACGAATAGCACGAAGAGGAAATGGACGACGAGGATGACGTCGGCGAGCAATTCCACCGACGTGCATCAGCCTTTCGCCACCGGCCGCGCCGGGTCGGCGCACCACTCGCTCCACGACCCCGGATAGAGCCGCGAGCCGCCGAGCCCGGCGACTTCCATCGCCAGCAGGTTGTGGCAGGCGGTCACACCGGACCCGCATTGGTGGACGACCGTCTGCGGGTCCGCGTTGCCGAGGACCGCACGGAATTCTTCGCCCAGCTTCGCGGCCGGCTTGAAGCGGCCGTCCTCGCCGAGATTGGTCATGAAGAACCGGTTGACCGCGCCGGGAATGTGGCCGCCCACCGGGTCCAGCGTTTCGTTCTCGCCGCGGAAACGATCCGGGCTGCGGGCGTCGAGGATAAGCTGATCCGGCTGGGCGAGATGCGCCTCGACGTCGTCCGCCGCGACTGGCCGGTCCCCGGCGCCGGGCTCGAATGGCGCCGGCCGCGCCTGCGGAATCGCGGCCGACACCGGCCGGCCCTCGGCGACCCAGCGCGCGAAACCGCCGTCGAGGACGGCGACGTCGCGATGACCGAGCCAGCGCAGCATCCACCACAGGCGCGCCGCGTAGGGACCGGGGCCGGCGTCGTAGGCGACTGCCTGCACGCCGGGGGTGACGCCGAAACGCGCCATCAGCGCCGCGAACGCGTCGCGACCGGGCAGCGGATGGCGGCCATTGGCGCCGGTCATCACACCGGACAGGTCGCGCGCCAGGTGAAGGTAATGGGCGCCGGGAACGTGGCCTTCGGCGTATGCGCGAGTGCCGGCATCGTGGTCAAAGAGGTCATAGCGGCAGTCGAACACGATCCAGTTCGGGTCATCGAGGTGCGCGGCGAGCTCCGCGCCGTCGATCAGCGTGGTGAACGCCATGGCTTCAGGACTCCGTGGCCTCGGCCGCGGCCCATGCGCGCGCCGTGTCGTAGTCGTCGAACACGCGGATGTCGGCCTCGATGAACAGCCGCTGCACCCACGCGCTCCACGCCAGCCACTGGTCGTTGGTGACGATGGCGATGCGGCCGAAGTCGTGGGCGTGGCTGCGCGAGAACTTGATCTCCTCCCAGGCCACGTCCAGCGTGTAGCGGATCATGTCGCGCAGGTCGAGGAGCACGTTGACCTTGCCGCCGAACTCGATCTTGTAGAGGACGTTGTCCTCGAATTCCTTGTAGTCGGCGAGCGCGAACTCGCCGAGCACGGCCACGTTGACCAGGTTGTCGCTGTGTTCGATGGTGATCATGCCGGGCTCCGTGTCATCGGGCCTAGTCTAGCAGGTCGGCGTCAGCCCTCGACCCGCCCCTCCAGCGCGCGGCGCACGAAGTCGTGGAAGTGCACCATGCCGTCCTCGAGCGGCGTCTGGTACGGCCCGCGGTCCTCGGCACCGGACAGCCACAGCGCCTTGCGGCCGCGGTGCATGAGGGTGCAGATCTCGGCGTCCTCCTGGGCCGATTCCAGGTAGGCGGCCTGGTGCGCCTCCTTGAGCTCGGTCTCGAAATAGGCCACGTCCTCGGGGTAGTAGAACTCGACCACGTTGGTGGTGTGGTCCGGCGAGCGCGGGATCAGCGTGCTCACCACCAAACAGTGCGGGTACCACTCCAGCATGACGTTAGGGTAGTAGATCGACCACACCGTGCCGTACTTCGGCATGTCGCCGCCGGTGTAGCGCAGCAGCGCGTCGCGGTAGCGCGCGTACTTGGCCGAGCCGGTCTTCTGCAGCTGCTCCTTGATGCCCATGTACTGGATCGACCAGCGCTCGCCGAATTCCCAGCGGAAGTTGCCGGCGTCGACGAAGTCGCGCAGGCCGGGGTGGAACGGCTCGACGTGGTAGAGCTCGAGATAGATCTCGAGGAACGCCTTCCAGTTGAACGGGCACTCGTCGATCACCGTGTGATCGTAGACGTAGCCGGAGAAATCGTAGTCGTCGGCGGCGCCGAAACCCCGTAGGTCCTGGGCGACGTCACGGCTGCCGGCGAACAGCAGGCCCTTCCAGGCGGTCAGCGGGGTCTTGGGCAGGCCCAGGCCGGGGTTGGCGCCGAACTCGGGCGCGCCCAGCAGCGCGCCGTCGGTGCCGTAGGTCCAGCGGTGCAGCGGACAGACGATGTTGCGGGCGTGGCCGCGCCCCTGCAGCAGCAGCCCCTGGCGGTGGCGGCAGACGTTGGACATCAGCTCGACGCCGTTGCCATTGCGGATCAGCATCTTGGCGTTCGCCATCCACTCGAGCACATGGTAGTCGCCGGCCTCGGGCACCATCAGCTCGTGCCCGACATAGCCCGGGCCGCGGTCGAACAGCGCCGCCCGCTCGGCAGCCAGGACCTCGGGGTCGAAGTACCAGCGCATCGGCAGCGGGGCGACGGTTTTCACCAAGTGGCTGATGTCGGTCATCGCGGGACTCCTGGCAGCGTGTCGCAGGTGCAGCCGAAATCCTAGCGTCGGCTGCGGCCTCCACGTTGATATAGATCACAAAAGGCGCGGGAGTATCCGGCAAAGATCGTCCGCCCGCAACCACGGCCGATGGCGGGCCCGCGCGTTACGTTGACCCGGTCTCCCGCACTGCGCTATTTTTCGCTCTTTTCTCTTTAACCGCATGTCCAAGGCGCCCAAAGCCGAATCTCCACTCTCCGCCGAGCCTGCCAGCTTCGAGGAAGCGCTGGCCGAGCTGGAAGCCCTGGTCGGGCGCATGGAGGACGGCGAGCTGCCGCTCGAGGAGTCGCTGAAAGCCTACCGGCGCGGCGCCGAGCTGCTGCAGTTCTGCCAGGCGCGGCTCAAGGACGCCCAGCAGCAGGTGAAGATCCTCGACGGCGAGGCGCTGCAGGACTTCAGCCTCGACGACGGGCAGTGACATCCCCGGCAGAGTTGGCGGGGAAGCGGCTTCCGGAGAGCAGTCCCCTGTCCATGACCGCAGTCTCCCCCGATTTCCAGTCCTGGGCGCGCAACCGTCAGGGGGAGGTCGAGCGCGCGCTCGACGAGCTGCTGCCGTCGGCGGACGTCGCGCCGCGACGGCTGCACGAGGCCATGCGCTACACGGTCATGGGCGGTGGCAAGCGCGTGCGGCCGATGCTGTGCTACGCCGCGGGCGCACTGGCGGGGGCCCCGCTGGAGCGGCTGCGGGTGGCCGCGGTGGCGCTGGAGCTGATCCACGCCTACTCGCTGGTCCACGACGACCTGCCCTGCATGGACGACGACGTCCTGCGGCGAGGCAAGCCCACCTGCCACGTGGAGTACGACGAGGCCACCGCGCTGCTGGTCGGCGACGCGCTGCAGAGCCTCGCGTTCCAGCTGCTGGCGGAATACCGGCTCTCCGAACACGCCGAGACCCAGCTGCGCATGGTGGAGGTCCTCGCGCGCGCGTCGGGCTCGCGCGGCATGGCGGGCGGCCAGGCCATCGATCTCGACAGCGTCGGCAAGGCGCTGACGGTGCCGGAGCTGGAGTTCATGCACATCCACAAGACCGGCGCCCTCATCCGCGCCTCGGTGCTGCTGGGCGCGCATTGCGGCAACGCGCTCTCGCCCGCCGAGCTCGACCGCCTCGACCACTACGCCAAGTGCATCGGGCTGGCCTTCCAGGTCGTGGACGATGTCCTCGACGCCGAGGCCAGCACCGCCACGCTGGGCAAGACCGCGGGCAAGGACGCCAACCACAACAAGCCCACCTACGTCTCCGCCGTCGGCGTGGAGGCCGCCCGCACCATGGCGGCCGAGCTCCGGCGCGACGCGCTGGAGAGCCTCGCCGGCTTCGGCGAGCGCGCGCGGCGCCTGGCCCAGCTGGCCGACTTTATCGTTGCCCGCGAATTCTGAGAACAAGAAATGGCGTACGAGCTGCTCACCACCATCAACGATCCGGCCGACCTGCGCCAGCTCTCCCGGCGCGACCTGCACCAGCTCGCCGCCGAGCTGCGACAGTACCTCATCGAGGTGGTCAGCAAGACCGGTGGCCACCTGTCGTCCAACCTCGGCACGGTCGAGCTCACCATCGCGTTGCATTACGTGTTCAACACGCCGGAGGACCGCATCGTGTGGGACGTGGGCCACCAGACCTACGGCCACAAGATCCTCACCGGCCGGCGCGAGCAGATGGGCCGGCTGCGCATGGAAGGCGGCCCCTCGGGCTTCCCGCGGCGCGTCGAGAGTCCCTACGACACCTTCGGCACCGCCCACTCCAGCACGTCGATCAGCGCGGCGCTCGGCATGGCGGTGGCGGCGCAGCGCGACGGCAGCGGCCGCCACGTGATCGCCGTCATCGGCGACGGCGCCATGACCGCCGGCATGGCCTACGAGGCGCTCAACAACGCCGGCATCATGGACGCCAACGTCCTCGTCATCCTGAACGACAACGAGATGTCGATCTCGGAGAACGTCGGCGCGATGAACCAGTACCTCGCGCGTCTGCTGGCCGGCCGCTTCTACAACACCGCGCGCGAGACCGGGCGCAAGGTGCTCTCGCGCCTGCCGCCGATGCTGGAGTTCGCGAAGAAGGCGGAAGAGCACTTCAAGGGCATGATGACGCCGGGCACGCTGTTCGAGGAGCTGGGCTTCAACTACATCGGCCCCATCGACGGCCACGACGTCGACGTGCTGGTGGAGACGCTCGCCAACCTGAAGCGCCTGGACGGCCCGCAGTTCCTGCACATCGTCACGCGCAAGGGCGCCGGCTACAAGCTGGCCGAGGACGATCCCATCCTCTACCACGGCGTGTCGAAGTTCGACCCGAGCCAGGGCATCCAGGCCAAGGGCGGCGCGGCGCCGGTGTCCTATACCCAGGTGTTCGGCGACTGGCTTTGCGACATGGCCGCCGCCGATCCGCGCCTGATCGGCGTCACGCCGGCGATGCGCGAGGGCTCGGGCCTGGTGCGCTTCTCCGAAGAATATCCGGAGCGGTACTTCGACGTCGGCATCGCCGAGCAGCACGCGGTGACCTTCGCCGCCGG
>DATIUV010000021.1:0-6102 GCA_035466595.1 Pelomicrobium sp. | reverse complement strand
ACCAGCCGGCGCACCCTCAAGCTCACCACGTTCCCGGCCTTCGCCCAGGGCTGGCTGGTGCGGCGCATCGACGCCTTCCTTCGGCGGCACGACGACATCGAGCTGGAGCTCGACGCGACGCCGCACCTGGTGAACCTGAAGACGGGAGCCGCCGACGTCGCCATCCGCTACGGCAAGGGCGACTGGGAGGGACTGGAATCGACGCTGCTGATGCCGGAGTACGTCGAGGCGGTGTGCAGCCCGGACTTCCGGCGCCGGCACGGCGGCCTGCGGGAGCCGAAGGACCTGGCGGAGGTGCCGCTGCTGCGCCACACGGTGCTCAAGTGGACGCCCTGGTTCCGCAGCGGCGGGCTCGACTGGCCCGAACCCGCGCGCGGTCCCAAGTACAACGACGGCTCGGTGATGCTGGAGGCGGCGGCCGACGGCCAGGGCGTCGCCCTGGCGCGCTCGGTGATGCTGGAGCCGTATCTGGCGAGCGGGCGAATCGAGTCGCCGTTCAACGTGAAAGTGCTCTCCGACTTCGCCTACTACCTGGTCTATCCGCGCGCCGTCCGCTCGCGCAGCGAGGTGGTCGCGTTCATCGACTGGATCACGACGGAAGCGAAGCAGGACACGGCGCAAGCGCCGAAGGCCGGCTGAGGGCTCAACGCATCGCCGACGACAGCAGCAGGTGGCCGCCGAGCGCCGCCAGCCCGGCGAAGAAGCACCGGCGGAAGACGACCGCCGAGATCCGCGCCCGCAGCCGCTGGCCGAGCTGGACGCCGCCGACGGCAGGCAGCAGCGCGAACAGCGACCACGCGGCGGCCTGCGTTTGAAAGATCCCCTCCCGCGTCAGCACCGCCATCAGCGCCAGTGTCGAGACCGTGAACGAGAGCCCGAGCGCCTGGACCAGCTCGTCGCGGTCGAGCCCGAGCGCCTGCAGGTAGGGCACCGAGGGAATCACGAACACGCCGGTGGCGCCGGTGACGATTCCGGTCGCCGCCCCGGCTCCCGGCGAAAGCCATCGCTCCAGCGCCGGCGGAACGCGCATCGGCACGGCAGCCAGGCCGAGGCCGGCATAGACGATCAGCGACAAGCCGAGCAGCGAGCGGGTGGCGCCGCTGTCCCCGGCGACCAGTAGCCCCGCCCCCGCCCAGGTCCCTGCCGCGATCGCCGCCATCATCGTCCACAACCGCCGCGCGAGGCCGGCGAGCCCCGGGCCGGCCAGCATCTGCCAGACGTTGGTCGCCAGCGAGGGCACGATCAGAATGCCGGCGGCGTGGGCGGGCGGCATCACGCTGCCGAGCAGCGCCATCGCCAGCGTCGGCAGGCCGAGGCCGATCACTCCCTTGACCAGGCCGGCGAGGACGAACGTGCCCGCGACCACGGCGACCATGACGACAGGATCGGACATAGGCCGGACCTTGCCCTTCCCGCACCGCGGTGGCAAGGTGGCTTGCGCGAAACCTGCTTTCGGAAAATCCGAAGGCTGCCGGAAAGGGCCCGCCATGCGCTTCGATCTCGTCGACCTGCGCCTCTTCGTGAACGTGGTGGAGGCCGCCGGCATCACGCGCGGCGCCGAGCGCTCGCATCTGGCGAGCGCCTCCGCCAGCGCCCGCATCCGCGGGCTCGAGGACGCGCTCGGCACCCCGCTGCTGGTGCGCGAGCAGCGAGGCGTCGCGCCGACGCCAGCCGGGCTCGCGCTGCTGCGGCACGCGCGCGCGCTGCTGCAGCAGGTCGAGAGCATGCGCGGGGAGCTCGCGCAGTACGCCAGCGGCGTGCGCGGGTCGGTGCGCATCCTGTCCAACACGGCGGCGCTGGTCGAGTTTCTGCCCGACGCGCTGGCGGGCTACCTCGCGCTTGAGCCCGACGTCGACGTCGACCTCGCCGAGCGCCCGAGCCACGAGATCCTGCGGGCGGTGGTGGAGCGGGAGGCCGACATCGGCGTGCTCGCCGACCTCGTCGATGCGGCCGGACTGGAGACGTTCCCGTTTCGCCAGGACCAGCTGGTCCTGGTGGTGCCGGAGCACCATCGGCTGGCGCGGCGGCGCCGGCTCGCCTTCCGCGACGTCCTCGGCTTCGACTTCGTCGGGCTCCCCGGCGACAGCGCGCTGCAGCGCCACCTGGACGAGCGCGCCCTGCACGCCGGCCGCCGCATGCGGGTGCGGGCAAGGTTCCCGAGCTTCGACGCGATCTGCCGCCTGGTGGCGCACGGCGCCGGAATCGCGGTCGTTCCGGTCACGGCTGCCCGGCGCTGCCAGGCCTATCTGCCGATCCGCCCGATCCGCCTCACCGACACCTGGGCGCTGCGCCGGATCTCGCTGTGCACGCGACGCCGGGCGGAGCTTCCGCAGCACGCGCGCGATCTCCTCGACTACCTGAGCGCAAGCGGCGGCTCGGTGGAGCGACCGCCCGAGCGATGAAGTTCTACGGCGCCTGAAAACCTTTCATGCCCGGCGGCAGCTACGCTCGACGGACGTTGCCTTAAGCTTTCCGCACCGATGGATGACGATCGACTACTCGGAGTAGCGGCGCCGGTCAGACGTAGCCCGGTCCCTCGATGACCGGGTGGTCCTTGATGAAGGCCTCGTCGACATCGAGCCCGATGCCGGGCTTTTCCAGCGGCCAGACCGTGCCGTCACTCCGTACCTCGTAGGGCTTGCCCGCCAGCTCCTCGCGGAAGGCGTTGTTCTTCGCCAGGTCCGCCTCGAAGTAGCCCGGGTAGTCGATGGCGCAGAGGAAGTGGATCGTCGCCGCCATGTTGAGGCCGGTGGCGGACGTGTGCGGGTTGATCGGCAGCTTCCACGCCGAGGCCAGCGCCGCGATCTTCAGCCCCTCGGTGATGCCGCCGGTCTTGGACAGGTCCGGCTGCAGGATGCCGACGCTGCCGTCCTCGATCAGGCGCACGAACTCGAAGCGCGTGTAGTGGTTCTCGCCGGCCGCGAGCGGCGTGACGCCCAGCGCTGCGGCCGTCGCGTACGAGCGGTGATCGTGCGGCGAGAAAGGCTCCTCGAGCCACCCGACCCGCAGGTCGCCGAATTCCGGCATCACCCGGCGCACGTCCGCCACCGTGTAGGACGCGTTGGCGTCGGTGAGGATGTCGATGTCGTCGCCGAGGCTTTCCCGCACGGCACGCACGCGGACGAGATCGTTCTCCACGGTATCGCCGATGCGCAGTTTCACCGCCCGGTAGCCGGCCTTCACGTAGCGCCTGGCCTCCTTGGCCAGGTCATCGGGCGGCTGGTAGCCGAGCGAAATGCCGCCTGCGTAGGCGCGGATGCCCTTGGCCGCGCCGCCGAGCAGCCTGTAGAGCGGCCAGCCGACCGCCTTCGCGCGGATATCCCACAGCGCCATGTCCAGCCCGCTCATCGCCATCGCGCACGCCGCGCCCATGCCGTGGCTGCCGAGCTGCATCTTGTAAATGCGCGCCCACACGCCGTTGACGTCGGTGGCGTCCATGCCCTCGGCCAACTGCTTGAGCGTCGAATTGACGAGGTGCGCCACCGCGCCCGGCGCGCGGCCGTGGTGCGACTCGCCCCAGCCCACCAGCCCGTCGTCCGTCTCCACGCGCACCACCACGGTGTCGCGCTTCACCGTGCGGCCGATGCCGAGCGTGACGGTCTCGCCCTTCGGCAGCGGGTAGGACAGCGGATACGCGGTGATACGGGCGATCTTCATGGCGGGAGCCTCAGGACAGGATCTCGGGATTGCAGAAATTGACCGGCCGCTCGCCCTTGAGGATGCGCAGCATCTCCTCGGCGGCGCCGACGCTCATGTTGCGCACGCTCTCCTGCGTGAGCGCGGCCATGTGCGGCGTGAGCAGCAGGTTCGGCAGCAGGAACAGCGGATCGTCCGCCGGCAGCTGCTGCTCGGCGAACACTTCGATCACTGCGCCGCCGAGGCGCCCGGTCGAAAGCGCCTCGGCCAGCGCCTCGTCGCTCACCACCGCGCGGCGCGAGATGTTCACCAGCAGCGCGGTCGGCTTGGCGCGCTCGAGCAGATCCCGGCCCACCAGGCCCCGCGTGGCGTCGGTCAGCGGGCAGCTCAGCACGATGACGTCCGATTGCTCGAACAGCTCGCCCAGGGCCGCGGCCTTGACGCCGTCCGCCAGGGTCTCCGGCCGGCGCGTGGTGGCGATCACCTTCATGCCGAACCCATTGGCGCCGATGCCCGCCACCAGCCGGCCGATGCTGCCGAAGCCGACGATCCCCAGCGTCTTGCCCTTCAGCTCCCACGCCGTGTCCGCGAGCTTGCGCGCCGCGGCCCAGCCCTTGTCGCGGTGCAGGCGGTCGGCGGCGCCGATGTGGCGGATCAGCTCGAACACGGCGCCGAAGCAGAACTCGGCGACCGCGTTGGAGTTGGCGCCGGGCACGTTGGCGACCGGGATCCTGCGCGCCGTCGCCGCCGCGACGGGAATGAAGTCGAGGCCGGTGCCGTGGCGCACGATTCCCTTCAGCTTCGGCGCGTGCTCGACGATGTCGTCCGGCAGCTTCACGCGCACGATCAGGCCATCGGCGTCGCGCACGAGCTCGCGCAGCGTGTCCGGCTTCGCGTCGGGCGCCGTCACCACCCGGGCGTGCGGCTCCAGGATCAGCTTGCCGGCGGGATCGATGGGGTTCGTGAGCAGAACGACGGGCAGCTCGGGCATGAAGGTCCTCAGGTCGAAACGACGGGATTGACGAGCGCGCCGAGACCGTCGACCGCCACCGTCACCGTCTGGCCGCCGCGCAGAAACGCGGGCGGCGAGTGGCACACGGCGGTGCCGCCCGGCGTGCCGGTGGCGATGATGTCGCCCGGCTCGAGCGTGATCGTCTGCGAGATATGGGACAGCAACTGGTCCATGTCGAACACCATCTGCTCGGTGCTGCCGTCCTGCAGCACCTTGCCGTCCACCTCGAGCCGGATGCGCAGCGCGTGCGGGTCGGCGATCTCCTCGGCGCTCACCAGGAACGGGCCGCAGGGACAGAAGGTGTCGACGTTCTTGGCGCGGAACAGGTTGCCGCCGTCGCGCTTGAGCAGTTCGCCGCCGGTGACGTCGTTCAGCAGCATGTAGCCGGCGACATGCTCGCGGGCGTGCTCTCGCGAGACACGCGACGCGCGGCGGCCGATCACCAGCGCCACCTCGCCCTCGTAGGTCACGTCGGCGACGCCGGGCGGGATGCGGATCGGGTCGGCGGGGCCGGCCAGCGTGTTGGGCAGCTTCGGGAACCATACCGGCTCGGCCGGGACCGGCAGCTTGAGCTGCCGCAGGAAATCGTGAAAGTTGCGGGCCGCGCCGAGGATCTTGCCGGGGTTCGGCACCGGCGGCAGCACGCGCACGTCGCGCAGCCGCAGCAGCGCCGACGCGGGCATTTTCGCCGGATCGAGCGGGCGCAGCGCGTCGAGACCGCGGCCGAGCAGCGCCACCATGTCGGTGACGCCGAAGCCCAGCGCCTCGACGACGGCGTCGGCGGCCAGGTCGACGAAGCGATCGTCCGGGCCCAGCGTCTTGCCGACGCACAGCCCGACGCCGCGCCGGCCCGCCTGCTCGAAGGAAACGAGGCGCATGGTCAGGCCACCGCGAACTTCTTCACCGTCGCCTCGTTCAGCGTCACGCCGAGGCCCGGTCCCTGCGGGATCGTCACCTTGCCGTTCTCGGCGACCATCGGCGGATCGGTCAGCTCGAAGCGGATCGGGTCGTGCGCGACCGGGTACTCGCACAGCAGGTAGTTGTCGATCGCGCCCAGCAGCTGCAACTGCGCGGCGAAGCGGATGCCCGGCCCGAAGAAGTGCGGGATGCAGGGCAGGTCCCACGCCCGCGCCAGGTTGGCGATCTGCAGCGTCTCGGAGATGCCCTGGCGCAGGTCGGGCTGCAGGATGTCGGCCGCCCCGGCGAGCAGGATGTCGCGCGCATCGTACTGGTTGAAGATCTCGTGCTCGCCCAGCGTCACCGGCGTCGTCAGCTCCTTCGCCAGCTGCGCGTAGCCCGGCAGGTCATAGGGCGGCAGGGGCTCTTCGAGCCAGAACAGCTCGTAGGGCTCCAGCCGCTTCGCGTTCTGCAACGCGTGTGCGCGGCGCCAGCCCGAGTTCACGTCGGCCATCAGTTTGGTGCGGTCGGTGGGCTTGAGCACGGCGCGCGCGCGC
>DATIUV010000020.1:0-7003 GCA_035466595.1 Pelomicrobium sp. | reverse complement strand
ACTCACGCTGCCGCCCCGCGCGCGAGGCGGAACACGGACAGGCGGCGCTGGAACAGTGCCGCGACCGCCAGCGCCATGACCAGGTGCACGCCCCAGATGCCGATCGCCGGGTTCACCTTGCCGAACGCCACCCAGACCTGGGCCACGCTCTGAAAGTTGCTGTAGATCATGTAGACCAGGACCGCCATCACCAGGTTGAGCGAGCGCCCGCCGCGCGGATTGACCTGCGCCAGCGGCACCGCCATCAGCGCCAGCAGCAGCGCGCTGATCGGCATGCCGATGCGCCGGCCCAGCTCGGCGAGGTTCTCCGGCGTGCGTGTCTCGAGCAGCGACGCGGTGGCCGCCGACTTGCCTTGCGGCTCGGCCTGCTGTGGCTCGGCCTGATCGATCCGCACGGCGTAGCGCTCGAAGTGCATGATCTTGAACTCCGGCGAGCCGACCGGCCCGTCGTGGCGCGTGCCCTTCTCCAGGACCAGGAAGCGGTCGCCGTTCCCGGCGACTTCGACGTGGCCCGAGCGCGCCACCATCACCTGCACCCGCCCCTGGTCGACCGACTGCACGAAGACGTTGCGCACGCGCTCGCGGTCCAGGTCCAGCTCTTCGACGAAGAACACGCGGTCGGCGTGCCGCGACTCCTGGAAGGTGCCCGGTCGCACCACCGACGTGTCTGCCCGGGAGCGCAGGATCTCGCGCAGCTCGTCGCTCTTGGCGTAGGCCCACGGCGACAGACCCAGGCTGAGCACGGCGATGACGGCCGCGAGCGGCACGATGAAGATCAGCACCGGCCGCACCCAGGCCATCAGGCTCACGCCCGAGCTGAACCAGACCACCATCTCCGAGTCCCGGTAGGCCCGGCTCAGGCTCAGCAGAATGGCGACGAAGGCCGAGCCCGCCAGCAGCGGCGGCAGCGCGCTCAGCGTACGAAAGCCGAGCAGCGCGGCCACGCCGTCGGGCGGCAGCGCGCCGGAGGCGGCGAGGTCCAGCAGCTTGATGACGTAGGTGACCAGCGTGATCGAAAGGATGACCACGAAGACGATGATGGCGTTGTGCGTGAACTCGCGCAGCGCGCTGCGCACGAACACGCGCGCGGCGCCGTTCTTTGACTTTCGTTTGGCGCTCCGCTGATAATTTCGCATCCTGCGTGGAGGTCGGAAAAGAAGCGCGAGCAGAGGGGAAAACGGGTGGAATTTAGCATAAAAAGCGGCAACCCAGAGAAGCAGCGCAGCGCCTGCGTCGTCGTCGGCGTGTTCGAGCCGCGCCGACCGAGCGTCGCGGCTGCCGCCGTCGACAAGGCCGCGAAGGGCCTGCTCGCCGACGTCCTGCGCCGCGGCGACATGGAGGGCAAGTCCGGCAGCACGCTGCTGCTGCACAGCGTTCCCGGCGTCGTCGCCGATCGCGTGCTGCTGGTGGGGCTGGGCCCCGAGCGCGAGTTCCGCGAGAAGCAGTATCGGTCCGCCGTCGCGGCCGCGGTGCGCACGCTGAACGAAACCGGCGCCATGGAAGCCGTGATGTTCCTGCCCGAGCTGCCGCTCAAGCGCCGCGACGTCTCCTGGAAGGTAGCGAACGCGGTGACGGTGGCGATGGAGACGCTCTATCGCTTCGACCGCCTCAAGACCAAGCACGACGAGCCGCGCCGGCCGCTGCGGCGCGTGACGCTGAGCGTGGCGCGTCGCGGCGACCTTGACGCCGGCGAGGAAGGGCTGCGGCGCGGCCTTGCGCTGGCCCATGGTATCGGCCTCGCCAAGGATCTCGGCAACCTGCCCAGCAACATCTGCACGCCGGCTTACCTCGCCGAGCAGGCGGTTGGCATGGCGAAGGCCTACGGGCTCAAGGCCCACGTGCTGGACCAGAAGGACATGGAGAAGCTGCGCATGGGCGCGCTGCTGGCGGTGGCGCGCGGCAGCCGCGAGCCGGCGAAGCTCATCGTCCTCGAGTACCACGGGGCTCCGCGCAAGCGCAAACCCGTCGTGCTGGTAGGCAAGGGCGTGACCTTCGATACCGGCGGCATCTCGCTCAAGCCGGCAGCGGAGATGGACGAGATGAAGTTCGACATGTGCGGCGCCGCCAGCGTGCTCGGCACGCTGAAGGCGGTGGCCGAGCTGCGGTTGCCGCTCAACGTTGTCGGCATCATCCCGGCAACCGAGAACATGCCGGGCGGCAACGCCACCAAGCCCGGCGACGTCGTCACCAGCCTGTCCGGCCAGACCATCGAGATTCTGAATACCGATGCGGAAGGCCGCCTGATCCTGTGCGACGCGTTGACCTACGCGGAGCGCTACGATCCCGAGGTGGTCGTGGACATCGCCACACTCACCGGCGCCTGCGTGATCG
Source organism: Pelomicrobium sp. (assembly GCA_035466595.1). Classification (GTDB taxonomy): domain Bacteria; phylum Pseudomonadota; class Gammaproteobacteria; order Burkholderiales; family UBA6910; genus DATIUV01. Next base: position 4,672 of record DATIUV010000020.1, on the reverse strand, counting down.
CGCTCGGGCACGTGGCGACGGGCCTGTTCAGCAACGACGATGCGCTCGCGCGCGAGCTGCTGAAAGCCGGCGAGCACGCGTTCGACCGCGCCTGGCAGCTGCCGCTGTGGGACGATTACCAGGAACAGCTCAAGACCAACTTCGCGGACATGGCCAACATCGGCGGCCGCCCGGCGGGCAGCGTGACGGCGGCCTGCTTCCTGTCGCGCTTCACGCGCAGGTACAAGTGGGCGCACCTGGACATCGCCGGCACGGCCTGGAAATCCGGCAAGGACAAGGGCGCCTCCGGCCGGCCGGTGCCGCTGCTGACGCAGTTCCTGGTCGATCGCGCCGCCGACTGACCACGGCGGCGCCGCCCCCGGGCGCCGCGAATCACTGCCGTGACCGAGATCGATTTCTACACCAAGGCCGAGGACCGGCTGCAGACCGCCTGCCGCATCGCCGCCAAGGCATGGCAGCAGGGTCTGCGCGTGCTCGTGCTGACGCCGGACGCCGACGCGACCGTCGTCGTCGACCGCCTGCTGTGGACGACGCCCGCCACCGGCTTCGTGCCGCACGTCCGCGCGTCCGATCCGCTGGCGGCGGTGACGCCGGTGATCGTCGACCATGCCGTCGAGCCGCTCCCCCACGACGAAGTGCTGCTCAACCTGTGCCGCGAGTGGCCGCCGTTCTTCAGCCGCTTCCGGCGCCTGGTGGAGGTGGTTTCGACGGAAGCGGAAGACAGCCGGGCCGGGCGCGAGCGCTACCGCTTCTACCAGAGCCGCGGCTATCCGATTCGCCACCACGATCTGAGCGCGCTGCCCCCGCGGACGACCCGGCCATGAGCGCGGAGGATGCGCGCCCGCCCGAGGCCACGGAGACCGACGAGCTCCTGCGCAAGCTGGACGCGCTCCTCTCCCGGCACCGCCCGCCCTCGAGCGAGCAGACGCCGGAGCAGGCAATACCGACGCTGACCGACGTGGTGCGTGCGCTGTCCGCGAGCTGGGACGAGGAAGAGATCCCCACGCTGACGGAAGTGGCCGACACGGTGGACGGGGATCACGGAGCTGCAGCGGAAGATGCGCAGGAAACGGATCAGTCCGCGGCTTTCGACGAAGCTCCGGCCGAGGCAGAGGAAAGGTTGGCCGAAACCGCCGCGGGGCATCCGGAGACCACGGCACCGGCGGCGGACATCGATGCGCTGGCAGCGCGGGTGCAGGAAACGCTGCTGCGGCACCTCGGCGCGTCGCTGGAGAAGCTGCCGGATGCGGAACGCGGCGAGCTGATGCTGCGCGTTGCGCAGGAGCTCGCCGCGATCGCTCAGGCGAGCTCCGCGGACGGCTCCGCTCTGTCCGATAACGGCCCGACGGCTGCGCCCGAGCCGGCGGCGCCTGCGCCGACGCCGACGGCGTCGCCCCGCGTAGCCGCGTTCCGGCGCGACGCGTTGGCTATAATACGCAGCTTTCCGCTGAAACCTTCCCCGATGGAACTCGCCAAGAGCTTCGAGCCGCACGCCGTCGAAGATCGCTGGTACGGCTGGTGGGAGCAGTCCGGCTTCTTCAGGGCCCAGGCCGAGAGCGCCAGTCCCGCCTACTGCATCATGCTGCCGCCGCCGAACGTTACCGGCACGCTGCACATGGGCCACGCGTTCCAGCACACGCTGATGGACGCGCTGATCCGCTACCACCGCATGCGCGGCTACAACGTGCTCTGGCAGCCCGGCACCGACCACGCGGGGATCGCCACCCAGATCGTGGTGGAGCGCCAGCTCGATCAGCAGGGCATCCGCCGCCGCGACCTCGGCCGCCATGCCTTCGAGGAGCGGGTCTGGCAGTGGAAGGAGGAGTCCGGCTCCACCATCACCCGGCAGATGCGGCGGCTCGGTGCCTCGTGCGACTGGTCGCGCGAGCGCTTCACCATGGACGAGCAGCTCTCGCGCGCGGTGGTGGAAGTGTTCGTTCGTCTCTACGAGGAGGGCTTGATCTACCGCGGCAAGCGGCTCGTGAACTGGGATCCGGTGCTGCAGACCGCGGTATCGGACCTGGAAGTCGTCTCCGAGGAAGAGGAAGGACGGATCTGGACCATCCGCTATCCGCTCGAGGACGGCAGCGGCTACCTCACGGTCGCCACCACGCGGCCGGAGACGATGCTCGGCGACACCGCGGTGGCGGTGAACCCTCGCGACGAGCGCTACCGGCACCTGATCGGCAAGCACGTGCGGCTGCCGCTCGCCGAGCGGTCGATTCCGGTGATCGCCGACGACTATGTCGACCCGGCGTTCGGCACCGGCTGCGTCAAGATCACGCCGGCGCACGACTTCAACGATTACCAGGTGGGCCAGCGCCACGGGCTCGAGCAGATCAACATCTTCACGCCGGACGCGCGCATCGGGGAGGCTGCACCGACGGCTTACCGCGGGCTGGACCGATTCGAGGCGCGCGACCGCGTGCTGCACGACCTCGAGGCGCGCGGCCTGCTGGAGGAAACCAAGGCCCACAGGATGATGGTGCCGCGCGGCGACCGCACCGGCGTGGTCATCGAGCCGATGCTCACCGACCAGTGGTTCGTTGCCATGGAAGGCATCGCGCAGCGTGCGCTGAAGGCGGTGGCGGACGGCGACACGCGCTTCGTGCCGGAGAACTGGACCACGGTCTACAACCAGTGGCTCGAGAACATCCAGGACTGGTGCATCTCGCGCCAGCTGTGGTGGGGGCATCGCATTCCGGCTTGGTACGACGACGACGGCAACGTCTTCGTCGCGCGCAGCGAGTCGGAAGCGCGGGCCAAGGCAGGCGGGCGGCCCCTGACCCAGGACGAGGACGTGCTCGATACCTGGTTCTCTTCGGCGCTGTGGCCGTTTTCCACCCTCGGCTGGCCCGAGCCGACGCCGGAATTGAAGACCTTTCATCCGACGTCGGTGCTGGTCACCGGCTTCGACATCATCTTCTTCTGGGTCGCGCGGATGATCATGATGAGCCTGCACTTCACGGGCCAGGTGCCGTTCCGCGACGTCTACGTGACCGGCCTCGTGCGCGACGCCGAAGGCCAGAAGATGAGCAAGTCGAAGGGAAACATCCTCGACCCGCTGGACCTGATCGACGGCGTGGACCTCGACACACTGGTCGCCAAGCGCACGACGGGGCTCATGAATCCGAAGCAGGCCGATGCCATCGCCAAGGCGACCCGGCGCCAGTTCCCGGACGGCATTCCCGCATTCGGCGCCGACGCCCTGCGCTTCACCTTCGCCAGCCTGGCCACCCATGGCCGCGACATCAAGTTCGACCTGAGCCGTTGCGACGGCTACCGCAACTTCTGCAACAAGCTCTGGAACGCCACCCGTTTCGTACTGATGAACACGGAGGGCAAGGACGTCGGCGCGGACGAGAGCCAGCCGCTCGAGTTCTCGGATTTCGACCGCTGGATCGTCGGCCGGCTGCAGCAGGCCGAGGCGCTCGTCCACGAGGGCTTCTCCGACTACCGCTTCGACGTCGCCGCGCGCGCCGTCTACGAGTTCGTCTGGGACGAGTACTGCGACTGGTACGTCGAACTGGCGAAGGTACAGCTCGGCGCCGAGAGCGAGGCCGTCCAGCGCGCCACGCGCCGCACGCTGCTGCGGGTGCTCGAAGCCGTCCTGCGGCTCGCTCACCCCATCATGCCGTTCATCACGGAGGAACTGTGGCAGCGCGTCGCGCCCCTGGCCGCCCGGCAGGGCCAGACGATCCTGCTGGCGCCGTATCCCGAGCCCGAGCCGGAACGGGTCGATCAGGGCGCGGCGTGGGCAGTGGAAACGTTCAAGGACGTCGTCAACGCGTGCCGCCAGCTGCGCAGCCAGATGACGCTGCCGCCGGGGCAGCGCGTGCCACTGGTGGCCGCGGGCGACCGCGCGTTCCTGAAAGCTTATGCGCCCTACCTGGCCGCGCTGGCGCGCCTCTCCGAGGTGCAGGTCGTCGACGGCGATCTGCCCGGCGACGGTGCGCCGGTGGTGCTCGTGCGCGACTTCAAGCTGATGCTGAAGATCGAAGTCGACGTCGCTGCCGAACGAGACCGCCTCGGCAAGGAAATCGCGCGCGTCAAGGCGGAGATCATGAAGGCGCAGAACAAACTCGCCAATCCCAGCTTCATCGAGCGGGCACCGGCAGCCGTCGTGGCTCAGGAGCGGCAGCGGCTCGACGGCTTCTGGGACACGCTGGGCAAGCTCAAGGAGCAGTTCGACCGCCTGCCGGCCGCCTGACGGCGGGCCGCGGCATCACCAGCCGTACTGATCGCAGTAGATCCGCATCCGCTCGACGATCTCGCCGCGCTCGAAGAAGCGGTCGGCGCGAGCAAGGCGAGCCCGGTCGCGCGATTCGGCGTCGCCGCCGAAGCAGAAGATCGCGATATTGAGCAGCATCTCCATGCGCACCTGCTCGATCACGGCGAGCGGATCGAACGCTTCCGACTCGTCCAGGTCCAGCAGGATGAACCGCTGCAGCAGCACGTCCGCGTATTCGCCGATCTGCGCCAGATCCGTGCACACGGTCAGGCTCCAGCCGTCGGGCAGGTTGCTGCGCAACGCCGCCAGCAGCACGTCGTCGGTGGTCATGACGATGAGTTTCTTCGCCAGCCGATCCTGCACGGTGGGCGCGCTCATGCCGGCATTCCCGCGGCGCGCATGACCAGCGGGCGCAGCCGCGCCGCTGCGGAGACCTCCAGG
>DATIUV010000019.1:0-3323 GCA_035466595.1 Pelomicrobium sp. | reverse complement strand
GGATACCGCTTCGCTGTCATCCAGCAGGATGAATACCTCGACGACCCGCGCGTCGGTCTTGGCGATGGGGTCTGCGCCGATCACGTCGAGCCGCCCCACCTTGAGCGAGATGCGTTCCACCTTGCCGGGCAGCTCGCCGTCGAACGCGCTGCTGCGGATCTTCGCAGCCTGGCCCACTTGCACCTGCGCGATGTCGGTCTCGTAAACCTCGGCGACCGCGTACATGCGATCGGTGCGTCCGAGCTCCATGACACCCTCGGGACCGACCCGTTCGCCGGGGTACGCATGGATCTCGAGCACCTGCGCGCGGACCGGTGCCCGCACGACGGCCAGCTCGAGGCTCGCCCTGGCCGCCGCCAGGTCCGCGAGCGCGATGTCGAGCTGCATCTGCGCTTTCTCGAGCTCGGAACCGCTGGTCAGCTTTCGCGCCGACAAGTCCTGCTGCCGCGACATCTCGCTGCGGGCGTTGAGCAGTATCGCTTCGAGCCGGGCCACTTCCGCGGCACGCAGGTCGTAGCTGTCGAGGCGCGCGACCACCTGCCCGCTGTCCACCCAGTCGCCTTCGGCGACGGCCAGCGAGGTCAGCACCGCGCCCGTCAGCCCGCCCCCGGACGGGCCGGCGAGCTGCAGCACGCCGTTTTCCGGTTCGAGCCGGCCGAGACTGGTAATCGCACGCCCGTCTGCAAGGGCGTGCTGCGCAAGCAGCAAAATGAGGAGAGCCAGGGGTGCCCGCATAGATCGCATCGCCGCTACCTTCTTCTTGTTCGTATGGGTTGGCGCTTGCTCGCAGCCGCTGCAGCGCAGCGCCCGGGAACTATTCAGCGGACCTAATTTAGCACGGTGCAGCAAGGGCCGCCCCTGTGCGATCATGCAGCCCATCCCACGCAACGCCCGAGCCCATGCCCGACTCTGCTCAACAAATCCTCCACGACGTCTTCGGCTACCAGCACTTCCGCGGCCACCAGGCGGCGATCATCGAGGCGGTGCTGGCCGGCCGCGACGCCCTCGTCCTCATGCCGACGGGCGGCGGCAAGTCGCTCTGCTACCAGGTGCCGGCGCTGATCCGCGAGGGGGCGGGCCTCGTCGTCTCACCGCTGATCGCACTCATGCAGGACCAGGTGCGCGCCCTCGACGCGCTGGGCATCGAGGCCGCCTTCCTCAATTCATCCCTGGGCCGGGAGGAGCAGGCCGACGTGATCCGGCGGCTCAAGGCGGGCGAAATCCAGCTCCTCTACGTCGCGCCCGAGCGGCTCGTGCAGCCGCAGACGCAGGCGCTGCTCGCCGGCATCCCGCTCGCGCTGATCGCCATCGACGAGGCGCACTGCGTCTCGCAATGGGGCCACGACTTCCGCCCCGATTACCTCGCTCTCGACACGCTCGCCGAGCGCTTCCCGGGCGTGCCGCGCCTCGCGCTCACCGCCACGGCCACGCCGATCGTGCGCGACGAGATCGTCGAGCGCCTCGCGCTTTCCGACCCGGCGATCTTCGTCAGCCCCTTCGACCGGCCGAACATCCGCTACCTCGTGCAGCCGAAGACGGATGCGCGCCGCCAGCTCGGCGAGTTCCTGCGCGGCCACCGGGACCACGCGGGCATCGTCTACTGCCTGTCCCGCAAGAAGGTGGAGAGCATCGCCGAATCCCTTCGCGCCGACGGCTACAACGCCCTGCCGTACCACGCCGGCCTTCCCGCGGAGATGCGCGCGGAACACCAGCACCGCTTCCTTACCGCCGACGCCGTGATCATCGTTGCCACCATCGCCTTCGGCATGGGCATCGACCGGCCCGACGTGCGCTTCGTCGCGCATCTCGACCTGCCGAAGAACATCGAGGCCTACTACCAGGAGACCGGCCGCGCCGGCCGCGACGGCGAGCCGGCCGAGGCATGGATGGTCTACGGCTTGCAGGACGTCGTGCGCCTGCGGCAGATGGTCGACGAATCCGTCGCGGACGAAGAGCACAAGCGCCACGACCGGCAGAAGCTCGACGCATTGCTCGGCTGGTGCGAGGTCACCGACTGCCGCCGCCGGCCGCTGCTCGCCTACTTCGGCGACGAGTATCCGGAGCCTTGCGGCAACTGCGACAATTGCCTGGCCCCGCCCGCCACCTGGGACGGCACCGAGGCGGCGCAGAAGCTCCTCTCCGCCGTCTACCGCAGCGGCCAGCGCTTCGGCGCGGCGCACGTGGTCGACGTGCTGCTCGGCAAGGACACCGACAAGATTCGCCAGCACGGCCACGACCGGCTCTCCGTCTTCGGCATCGGCACCGAGCTCGGCGCGCCCGCCTGGCGCTCGGTCATCCGCCAGCTCATCGTGCAGGGGTTCCTCCGCGCCGACCAGCGCCGTTACGGCGCGCTGGTACTTACCGGGCAGAGCAGGGCGTTACTGAAAGGGGAGGTGGAGGTCCGCCTGCGCGAAGACCGCAAGCTGAAGACAGAGAAGAAGAAGCGCCGCGACACCGCGGCCTCCCTCGCCACGGCCGACCAGCCGCTGTTCGACGCCCTGCGCGAGCGCCGCAAGGCGATCGCCGACAGCCTGGACGTGCCGCCCTACGTCATCTTCCACGACGCCACGCTCCGGCAGATGGCCGAGTTCCGCCCGCAGACCGAGGCGGAGCTCCTGGGCATCAACGGTGTGGGCGAGGCGAAGCTCGAGCGCTACGGCCGCGCGTTCCTGGAGGTCATCGCCGCCGCGTAGGACGGACCGGCGCCTGCCTGCACGCAATGCGGGTGACCCGGGCGGACAAAAGAAAGCCCCGGTGATGCCGGGGCTTTCGCAGTCGGAGCCACCCCGACAGCAGCCGGGTCGGGTTCCTGGCCGGAGCTACGAGCCGACGATGCCGCCGTCCTTGCGGCGGATGACGACCGTGCAGTCGCGTGGGATCGTCATGCCGTCTGTGGGTGCGGGGAAGTTCGTCAGGCTCGGATCACCGTCACCCGGGTGCTGTATGTTGATGAACAGCGTACGGCGGTCCGGCGTGATTGCTATACCCGTAATCTCGTCGGCGTTGACGCCTTCGAACAGGCGGCTGAACGTACCCATGTTGACATCCGCGACGGTCAACTGGTCCTGCAGGCCATCCTTCTGGCCGCCGTCGGTCTGGATGAACAGCCGGCCTTCGTTGTCTGCCCAGAGGCCGTCCGGCGATGAGAAGGACGCTTCGGTACCGTGCGTATTCTCGGCAATGATGAAAATGTCCCACCGGAACTTCGCGCCGGTAAAGCGGGCATCGTCTTTCATCCTTATTATGTGGCCGTCGGGATTCGGCGCCAGTGGATTCGCGGCATCGGCGACGGTGCGGCGGCTGTTGTTGGTCAGCGTGCAATA
>DATIUV010000018.1:0-9209 GCA_035466595.1 Pelomicrobium sp. | reverse complement strand
ATCCGAGCCTGTGCGCGGAGGATATGCGGGCGGTGGGGGCGTGAAGAATGTCACCCTCTGCCCGGCCCTTTCCCATCGAGGGAGAGGCACCATCACGGCGAACGCCGCGCTTCGTCACCCCGGCGAATGCCGGGGTCCAGGGCTTTTCACGAGACCTCTGGATTCCGGCCTCCGCCGGAATGCCGGCGGGAGGAATCTCCGGCCTGCGCCGGGATGACGATTTAAGGGCCTCCTCCTGAATGACCGCTCACTCTCTGCCCCGGCCTTCTCCCATCGAGGGGGAGGGAGGAAGGGCGAAAGGCGCCGCTGGCGCTGTCGCAATCTCTTAACGTTCCGGACACCTGCGCGTCAATGTTGCGGCGTAGTCTCCGCGCCAAGCCTTGGCAGGGGAACTGCGATGCGCATTTCCGTAATCGGCACCGGCTACGTCGGCCTGGTGGCCGGCGCGTGCCTGGCGGACCACGGCAACGACGTGGTGTGCCTCGACATCGACGCGGGCAAGGTCGAGCGGCTCCAGCGCGGCGAGATTCCGATCTACGAGCCGGGGCTGGAAGGCATCGTCAAGCGCAACGCCGGTGCCGGGCGGCTTCGCTTCACCACCGATCCCGAGGAAGCGACCCGCCACGGCGTGGCGCAGTTCATCGCGGTCGCCACGCCGCCCGACGAGGACGGCTCGGCCGACCTGCGCTACGTGCTCGAGGCCGCGCGCAACATCGGCCGCTACATGACCGACTACCGGCTCGTGATCGACAAGTCCACCGTGCCGGTGGGCACGGCGGCCAAGGTCAAGCGCGTGATCGGCGAGGAGCTCGCGCGGCGCAGCGTGAAGATCGACTACAGCGTCGCCTCGAATCCGGAATTCCTGAAGGAGGGCGCGGCGGTGGAGGACTTCATGCGCCCCGACCGCGTGGTGGTCGGCGTCGAGGACACCCACGCCGAGCAGCTGCTGCGCGAGATCTACGCTCCGATCCTGCGCAACCACGACCGCATCCTGGTGATGGACGTGCGCTCCGCCGAGCTCGCCAAGTACGCGGCCAACGCGATGCTCGCCACGCGCATCTCGTTCATGAACGAGCTCGCCAACCTCGCGGAGAAGCTGGGCGCCGACATCGAGGAAGTCAGAAAGGGGATCGGCTCTGACCGGCGCATCGGCTTCGACTTCCTCTACGCCGGCTGCGGCTACGGCGGCTCGTGCTTCCCCAAGGACATCAAGGCGCTGGTGCGCACCGCGCGCGAGCAGGGGCTCGGACTCACGATCCTCAACGCGGTGGAGCATGTCAACGAGCTGCAGAAGGTGAGGCTGCTCGACAAGATCACCACGCGCTTCGGCGAGAACCTCTCCGGCATGCGCTTCGCGGTGTGGGGGCTTGCGTTCAAGCCCAACACCGACGACATGCGCGAAGCGCCGAGCCGCTCGATCGTCAAGGGGCTTCTTGGCCAGGGCGCGAGCGTCTGCGCGTACGACCCGGCGGCGGTAAACGAGGCGAAGCGGGTGTTCGGCGACGAGACGGAAATCGACTACGCCGCGCGCGCGATGGATGCGCTCGACGGCGCCGACGCGCTGGTGATCGTCACCGAGTGGAAGGAATTCCGCAGCCCGGACTTCGAGCGCATCGGCGCGACGCTCAAGCGCAAGGTGGTGTTCGACGGGCGCAACCTCTACGAGCCCGACGTGCTGCAGCGGTACGGGCTGGAGTATTACCCGGTGGGGCGGCCCGCCGTGAAGGCGCGATCGGAGCCCGCTCGCAGTCGGCTCGTCGTGGCGAAGGTCTGAGCTTCGTCGCCCCGGCCAACGCCTCGACTTCGTCACCCCGGCGAAAGCCGCCACTTCGTCAACCCGGCGAATGCCGGGGTCCAGGGCTTTGAATCGAACTTCTGGATTCCGGCCTGCGCCGGAATGACGATCTCCCCCCGATCGCGCCTCGCTCTGGAACGAACCTACACCCCGTCCCACACGCTGATCTGCAGCTGAACCTGCAGCGTCGCGGCGGCGTCGCCGAAATAGGTGCCGTCGATGGGCGCTGCTTCTTCAGGGCGCGCGCCGGCGGCGACAGGCACGTGAGCATCGGCCACTGCGAGGCCATGGCTGGGATCGAACCCGCGCCAGCCGCCGCCGGGCAGGTACACCTCGGGCCAGGCGTGCATGTAGCGTCGCTCGCGCTCTTCGTCGCCGTGCTGATAGCCGCTGACGAAACGCGCGGCGATGCCGTTCAACCGGCACACGGCCATGAAAAGCACCGCGAGGTCGCGGCATGCGCCCTTGCCACGTCCGAGCGTCTCATCCGGCGTCTGCGCGGCCCCGAGCTCGCGGATCTCGCGCTCGAAGTTGTCGTGCAGGTGCTGGTTCAGCGCGCTGAGGAAGCTGAGCGGATCCTCGGCGCGCTGGCGAAGGTCGCGCGCGAGCTTCGCGACGCCGGAGCCGGCATCCTCCGCATCGAGGTAGGGCGAAAGGCGCCGCTTGAGCCCGGGCGGGTACATCTCCCAGCCGTCAAACGCCGGCAGGTAGTCGAACGCGTTGGTGCGCAGCGTCTCGACCTCCATGCTGATCGCGACGCGGAACGTCTTGCCGCCGTCGATGAACCAGGCGCGCGTCGCCACGTTGCCCTCGACGTCGAGAAAGTCCGTGCGGCCGGCGGGTTCCGGCGTGATCGTCAGCTCGAAGCGGCGGGTGACCTGCGAGCCGTCGGCGCGGGGCCGCAGGCGGAAGGTGTGCGGGGCAATGACAATATTGCGAGAGTACGCATACTCGGTGACGTGATGTATCTCGAAAAGCATTCGCCAAATGGCTCCATGTGTTGGTCAGATGGGGTCATAGCCAGCGAGAAGTTATCTGTTACGAGGCAGGCTGGTTCCCTAGAATAACGCGGTGGCTTTCATGCTCTGCTTGGCACGCAGAGGGGATCTGCCGGACCGAAAGCTAGCGCTCCGGCAATGAGACGACCAGCCCATCAATGAAAACTACACCGAGGTGGAGTCACGGGTCGGTATATGACTGGCGCCCTCATCCTTGGCGATCCCGCGAGCACCATATGGCCGTGCATGCAGCAAACGATAAGCGATTCCGCCTGAAGACCAATCGAGCGCTTGTAAACGATTGCGGCCGGCGGTTGGAATCGAACGGTCGTCACGAGGTTGGCCGATCATGCCAAAAAAATCTACTGATGCTGAAGTCGCGTACGCGGTGGTCTGGGTTAGTAGCGGTGTCCGTGGAGGGCTGGAGTCCGCGCAAACAGCGACTGGTTTGCTGGGTCGCTCGGGAATCGGCGCATCAAACCGGCTTTTCGCTTCTGGCGTATGCATCATCAAGGCGCACGATATCGTCCTCGCCCAAATAGGCGCCGGACTGCACTTCCACGATCTGTAAAGGAATCTTGCCGGGATTCTCCAGGCGATGCGGAACCCCGAGAGGAATGTACGTGGACTGATTCTCCGAGAGCACAATGACCTCCTCGCCGCGCGTGACTTTCGCGGTGCCTACGACCACAACCCAGTGCTCCGCGCGGTGGTGGTGCATTTGCAGCGAAAGCTTCTGTCCCGGCTGCACCGTAATGCGCTTCACTTGGAAGCGATGGCCGTTATCTACGCTTTCGTAAGATCCCCATGGCCGATATACCCGCGTGTGTGTGATGTGCTCGTTTCGATTGCCATGACGCAGATTCTCGACTACTGCGCGCACTCGCTGCGCCTCGTCACGATGGGCTACGAGGACGGCGTCCGGCGTCTCCACGATCACCAGGTCCGTCACCCCCAGCGCCGCAACCAACCTTCGCTCAGAGAAAACGTAACAATCGCGGGCTCCATCCAGCTTTATGTCGCCATGCGCGACGTTTCCGTTGCTGTCCTTCCTGGCAATTTCCCACAGCGCTTTCCACGAACCGAGGTCGGTCCAGGCGAAGTCGACCGGCAGCACGGCAGCTTTATCCGTCTGCTCCATTACCGCGTAGTCTATTGATATCGCCGGATTCTGGGCGAATGCTGCCGCGTCGAGCCGCAAAAAATCGAGATCGCGTTTAGCGGCGGCCAGCGCCGCTTCCGTAGCGGCCAACACCGCGGGCTGCAGCCGCTTGAGTTCGGAAAGAAAGCTCGTCACCCGAAACAGAAACATGCCGCTGTTCCAGTAATGGGTTCCCGAGGCAATGAACCGCTGGGCGGTTTCCTCGTCAGGTTTCTCCAGGAAGCGCGCGACGCGGAAGGCGCCCGGCGCGACCTGCAGCGGCTCGCTCCGCTCGATGTAGCCGTACCCGGTCTCCGCCCAGCGCGGCGCTACGCCGAACGTCACCAGCGCCCCGGCCTCCGCAGCCGGCACAGCATTGGTAACCGCCGCGCGCAACGCAGCCGCATCAGGAATATGATGATCAGCCGGCAGAACCAACATCAGCGTGTCGGGTTCGAGCTTCTGTAACCAGAGCGCAGCGGCAGTGATTGCCGGGGCTGTGTTGCGTGCGCAGGGTTCCAATACCAGCGCGGCGGGAGTTACGCCGATACCGCGCAGGTGCTCGGCAGCCATAAAGCGGTGTTCGTTGTTGGCGACTAACACAGGCGGGCGCAGACCTGCGAGTCCGGTGAGCCGCAACAGCGTCTCCTGTAGCAGGCTGCGATCAGACGTGAGCTCCAGGAACTGCTTGGGCAGGGCCTCGCGCGACAGCGGCCATAGCCGGGTGCCGGCGCCGCCCGAGAGGACGATGGGATAAATAGGGGTCATGCGCGGACTTCCGAGGTCGAGTGTTCAGTACGTTGTGGTCCCCGACGACTAACCGGGCGGGTGGTCGGCTCAAGGGGTCGGTCGCGCGGCGCAACCCGGTTTTGACGGTCGAAACGATGATACTCGAATTATCTGATTAATCATCCGCGCATGACAGGCGTTATCCACCGCTGCGCCTCCGGGTGGCGGCGCTGTGTAGCCAGGTCCTGGCCCGTCTTGCCCGCGCTTTGGGATACACTAGGAACACGTTTATGGCTTTAATCAGTCGTGAGGGTCGGAAACCTCGCCGGCGCCGAGCGAACCGATCCCGCCGTTCTTCGCAAATGGTTGGCCTTCACTCGGTGCGGAATTTTGCGTGGGTGTCGCTGGTGGCAGGCATCGCCTTGGCCGTCGCCATGACGTCAGCCGAGGCCAAGCATGGAGATGTGTTCTCCCCCTACGCGTTCGCGGGATATACCTACGACGATAACTTGCTGCGGCTGCCCGACGGAGTCAGCGCGCCGGCCGGCGACGGCACGCCTCGGCGCGGCGACCAGGTCCTGCACTACGGCGCCGGCCTCATTCTCGACAAGCCCATCAGCCGTCAGCGCTTTTACGCCAACCTCGCCTACCGGCAGGACGAGTACAACCATTTCAGCCAGCTCGACCTCGGGGCACCGGCCGTCGACGCCTATTGGGCGTGGCAGGTCGGCAACCTCTGGAGCGGCACGCTCGGCTACGAACGGACCCGCGCGCTGTCCAGCTTCGACGATCTGTTGGTGCCGCAGAAGAACATCCGCACGCAGCAACGGTACTACTTCCGGCCCCGGTACGAGCTGGCGGCCAGCCTGCGCGTGAAGGGTGCGCTCGAGTATCACGAGCTCGACAACGACCGCTTTGTCGACGCCAACCGCGAGGACACGGCATACGAGCTCGGCATCGAGCGCGTTGCCGCGGAGCTCGGCACGCTCGGCCTTTTCGTTCGCCATGTCGACGGCGATTATCCGGAGCGCGCCGCGGCTCCGTTGCTTTCCGGGACGGGCTTCGAGCAGACGGACTTCGACCTGCGCTTCGACTGGAGGATCACCGGGGCATCGCGGCTCGTCGGCCGTGCCGGCTACACGGATCGCGATGCTCCGGGTGAGAGCTTCGGCGGCATAACCGGCCGCATGCTGTGGGACTGGGTGCCGACCGGAAAAACCACCGTCGCCGTCGTCGTGCGCCGCGAGTTCGAATACCCCGAAGACCGTCTGGGCAACGGGGCGCTCGTTCAAGCGGTCTCGGTAGAGCCGAAGTGGAACGCAACCGCAAAGATATCGTTCGGGGCATTCGCCGAGTATCGCGAGCGGGACCGCGCCTTGTCCCCCATCGATGAGCGCTACCGCCTCCTCGGACTCAGCGCCACCTACGCGCCGAACGACAATCTGCAGCTTTCGCTTTCCTACCTTCGCGACCGTCGCCGCACGGACCTGCCGGTGCTCGACTACGACGCCAACGTTTTGTCCGGCTCGGCGCAGATCAGTTTCTGAGCGCGTTTCCGCCGCACCGCATGGCAGCTGCTCAGCAGCCGTCGCCGAGGTCGGCGGGAACGTAGCGCCCGGTCACCTTCAGTGTCTCGAGCTCATCGTCGAGCTCCGAGTCCTCGTCGAATACCTCGGGATCGTCGTCCAGGTCCTCCTCGGGGCGCTCGTCGCGGGGGTCGTCCCAAAGTTCGCCGATCATGTTGTCTTCCTCGCGGCTGGCACAGCGGGAGCGGGTAGGCTAGACGCTTCGTGTTACGGTTCGACGAAACGCAGGCCTCGGGACTGCCGCGGCGGCCGCAATCGGGGAATTCAGGAGTAGACTTTGAAGTGAAACACGGTGCGTCGAGAATTCGCACCGCAAGCAAGCCGAAGGAGCCCATCGCATGACCGCGGACCTGCTGGACCATCCGTCCGGCGCGCACGCCGCCGCCCGCCGGCGGCTGATCGAGGCCGCCCGCTGCGGCCAGACAACCCTCGTGCTGGGCGCCGGGGTGTCGCGTCCGTACGGCGTGCCGGGGTGGGAAGAGCTCGGCCGCCGCGTCTGGGATCTTGCGTTCCCCGGCCAGCCGTCGCCGTGGGCGGCGCAGCCGGAGCAGTCGCCGCGCCTGCTGCCGCAGTTCCTGCCGATCGTGTTCGAAATGGCCGAGGCCGCGCTCGGACCCGAGCGCTTCTCGCGGATGCTGCGCGAGGGCCTCTACGGCGAAGCGCGGGCGCCCGAGGCGGGAGATTTCGCGCGCGCGGACTCGAGCCTGGCGGTGGTGGCGCAGGTGCTCGTGCGCGAGGCCGAGCGCCGCCGTCGCCGCATCGCGCGCGTGGTCACGTTCAACGCCGACGACCTGGTGGAACGCGCCACGGCGAGCGTCGCCGGCGGCCCCGCGCCGGTGCGGCGCATCGCGCAGGCGGGCCAGTCGCCGCTCACGCACTGCGCCGGCGGCGAAATTCCGGTGTATCACCTCCACGGCTATCTGCCGCGCGATCCCGGCCCCGCCAGCTACGAGCACATGCTCGTCTTCACCGACCGCCAGTACTGGTCGTCGACGATGAACGCGATGTCGCTCGCCAACCTGACCATGGGCGCCGCGCTGCACGACAGCCACTGCATCTTCGTCGGGCTGTCGATGACGGACATCAACGTGCTGCGCTGGCTCGCGCTGCGGCACGTGGCGGTGGAGTCGGACGAGGCGCGCCGCCCGCGCGCCGGCGACGCCGACGAGGACGACGGCATGGCGGAGGCGATCCACCGCGGCCTCACGCAGCACTTTTGGGTGCGCCCGCGCGCCGATGATCCCACCGGCTTCATGACGCGCTTTCTCGCCGTGCGCGGGGTCATCGGCGTCGACATCGGCCCCTGGGAGGGGCCGTCGTTCGCGAAGCTCATGGACGAGTGCTTCGGCGACGGCGACCACGGGAATCTGCTGCGCCGGGTGCGGGAGCGCACGGCGGGCTGAGGCACGCTCGGCGGGATCGCCGCTTGGACCACATGAACCGACGGACGGATTGCGTGCTGAAGTCGGGAGCATGATCCGAACGGACCACGCGGTAAGACACTTTTGTTACAGGCACCGCGGACAGCGGCGCCCGGGGCTTACTTCTTGAGGTTCTTTTTCAGCCACTTGTTGACGTCGACGGGGCCGTAGCCGTCGTAGCGGCGGTCCAGCTCGAAGACATAGAACGTGGCCTTCTCGGGCAGGGCGGCCTCGACCTGCATCGCCAGCAGGCGCGGATGGTCCTTGGTTTTGACGAGGAAGCAGCCGTCGTTGACCTTGGTCGCCTCCATGTCCTTGACGACGGTTTCGAGGGCCTCTCCGGCCTTCGCCGAGCTTTCCGTCACGATGAGCAGAATGGACATCGGTTCTCCCCTTTGGCGCAGGCCGACCGGCCGGCTCGAGCCGGGCCGTCGGTCGGGACGCCGATTGTAACCGCTTGCCCAAGAAATTATCTATCGCGGCCACGGCGGCGGCGTCCCGGGCCGCCGCGGGTTATGCTCGCGCCATGAGCGCATCCGATCCGAGCCGAACTTGCGCGCGCTGCGGGGCGTCCTTCGTTTGCGGCCTCGAGGCGGGCCACGCGGCGTGCTGGTGCGCGGTCGATTTTCCCGCCACGCTACCGGTGCCCGATGAAAACACGGGTTGCCTGTGCCCCGCCTGCCTGCGCGCCGCGATCGCGATGCAAACAACGCAGCGCGCCCGTGACGGGCCGGAAGGCCGCTAGAAGAACCAGGCGCGCGCGACCTGCGCGAACAGGATCAGCGCCATCGCCAGCAGCGTCTTGTTGAGCCAGCCGTAGTACTGCTCCGGATGCGCGCGGCTGCGCAACCGCACGCCGACGACGAGAAACGCCAGCGCCAGCGCGGTCAGCGGCAGCGTGGCGATCAGCGTGAGGCGCGTGATCTCGCCGGCCCAGGCCAGCGTCGCCGCCTGCGTCGCTTTGCCGAACACGAAGCACAGATTCATGATCTGCACCATCGCGGTCGGCGCGAGCCCGAGCGCCATGAAATAGACCACCAGCGGCGGGATCGAGACGCTGACCGTGCCCGACAGGAAGCCCGCGAACAGGCCCACGCCGGCCTCCGCGGTGCGCGGCGCGCGCGCGAGCCAGCGCCACTCGAGCTGCTTCACGCGCGCCATGTTGAGATAGACCAGGATCATCGCGGCCAGCAGCAGCTTGAGCGGCTCGGCCGGCACGGCGATCAGCACCTTCGTCCCGACCACCGCGCCCAGCGGCATGTACAGCGCGACGCGCCAGTGCCTGCCCAGGCTCTGCTGCCAGTTGCCGCCCTTCGCGATCAGATACAGGTTGAGCGCGATGTTGGGCAGCACGGTGAGGATTACCGCGATCTTCAGGTCCGTGGCGATGGCGAGCAGGGCGACGGTGATGAGCGGAAAGCCCATCCCCATGACGCCGTGGATCCACGCCGCCGCGGCGACCACCCCGACCGCGTAGATCATCCACGGCGAGTGTATGAAGGCGTCGACTTCGGGCATGCGCGGATCGCGGCGGGCCGC
>DATIUV010000017.1:0-8579 GCA_035466595.1 Pelomicrobium sp. | reverse complement strand
GGGGGTCGTCGCGGCGCGCATCGGCGCGGCGATCGCGCGGACGCGCGCCCGGCGCGGGGAGTCCTGAGCGAGGGCGCACGGGCGCCGCCCGGGTTCGGCGCGGCCGCTGGTTCGTCCCCGTTCCCAAAGCCGCGGCAACGGGTAGAATCAGGGCCGCAAACCGTGGTTATGACGACGGGCTTCCCGGCAGCGCATGCGGGATGGCCGGTCGACGGCAGTTGCCAACCGATACCTTACAAGGGGAGAAACACGATGGTCAGGGTTCGCGCATTGGCGGCGAGCGTCCTCGCGGCGCTCGTTCTCGCCGGCTGCGGCGGCACCGAGGTGGTGCAGCCCAACGTCAACGTTTCGATGGGGCAGCAGCTCATCGATCTCTAGAAGGCCAAGGATTCGGGCGCGTTGTCCGAGTCGGAGTACAAGAGCCAGAAGCAGAAACTCATCGACAGCTTCCGCGACTGAAGGGACGGAAAATGAACATCAAGCACACCATCGCGGTTGCCGTCATCGGCTTCGGTCTGCTCGCCGGCTGCGGCGGCGGCGACACGACGACGATCGTTCAGGGCACCACCACGATCTCGAAGGGCAAGGAGCTGGAAGACCTCCAGCGCGCGCTCAACGAGGGCGCCATCACCCAGAAGGAATACGACCAGCTGCGCAGCATCGTCATGCGCCGCTCGAAGTAACGCCTGTCGCCCGGGCGGGGTTCTCCCGCCCGGTCTCTCTTCCGCTTTCGGCTTTCGCCACGGCATCCGCGCCCGCCGATGCCAACGCGCTACGCGCCCGCCAGAAACGCGTCGTAGCTTGCGATGAACGCGTCCGGCACCTCGAAATGCGGCAGCGCGCCGGTCTGGAACACCTCGATGGTCCAGTTGGCCTTGCCCTCGAAATCCTTCTTCTGCCGGTAATCGGTGAAGTCGCCGCGCACGCCGTGGCTCATCCACACCGGCATCTGCAGCTGCTCGTAGACGTTGCGGATGTCGCCGCTGAACAGGAACCCGGAGACGAAGTAATACGGTGCGTGCCGCGCGCCGGGCTGATGCGACGTGAGCCAGTCGTACTCCCACAGGCCTTCGTCGATCTCCTTCGAGCCGAACGTCTTTCGCAGGAAGAAGCGGATGCTGCGGCGGCTGGTGAGCAGCTTGTAGAAGCCGCGATTCCAAAGCGGGAAGGTGAACGTCTTGTACAGCCAGGGCATCCCGCGATGGCTGCCGGGCGCGCCGCGCCGCGGCGTCTTGCCGTTGAAGCCGGTCGGGCTCACCAGCGCCAAGGTGTGGAAGGCCTCCGGCGCCTCGGTGGCCGAGCGCGCGAGGAATTCGGACGAAAGCGATAACGCCAGCGCGTCGAACGGCGCGGCGCCGTGGCGGCGGCGGATCTCCTGGACCATCGCGAGGATGGCGTCGGTCATGAGGCGCGGCGTGTAGTCGCGCTCGCTGCGTTCCGAGAAGCCGAAGCCCGGCAGCTCGAGCGCGTAGACCGTGCGGCTGGCGCGGTAGTGCTCGTAGAGCGGCCGCATCTCGTACGCCGAGCCGGCGGCGTTGATGCTGTGTACGAGCAGCAGCGGCGCATGGAGGGTGGTCGCCGTGACGTCGGGGCATGCGGTGTAGTAGCTGAGCCGCCCGGCGGGGGTGTCGAGCTCGTGACGCTCGCCGGAGACGGCGGCGGGGAGGGCAACGAAGCGATTCATTCGTCCCTGAGCGTAATTGTTGACAGCGTACTCGACGCGGAAGTGCCGAGGATACAACGTCCCGCGCGGCGTCGCGGGGGCCCGTGGCGAGGGAAATCTTGCCGCGGGCCGGACGCAAGGCGCCAAGGTTTGGCTATCCGGGGCGCAGGGTCTACGCTGTTAGTTCAACGTCCAAAAACTGGGCCGCGACGTCCGCACGGAACGCGTCGGCCACAGCCGGTCCCGTGGTCCGTCGGACGTCAGCGCGCTCGCCCTTGCCAACCAAGGAGGTGACGCCATGCCAGCGACGCTGCGCCCCGATCCCACTTTCTATCCCTCGCCCCGCGTGGCCATGGACGCGCCGGACGAGCGCTACGCCTATGTTGCCCTGCTGCAGCCCGACCGGAAGACGCCCGACGCCATCGCGGTGGTCGACCTCGACCCGAAGTCGCCCGGGTACGGCCGCATGGTGCACGAGGTCAAGCTCACGCATCCCGGCGACGAGCTGCACCATTTCGGCTGGAACGCGTGCAGCTCGATGCTGTGTCCGATGACCGGGCATCCGTTCACCGAGCGCCGCTTCCTGGTCGTGCCGGGAATGCGCTCCTCGCGCCTGTACATCGTCGACACGCGGCCCGAGCCGACGAAAGCGAAAATTTCCAAGGTCATCGAGCCGGAGGAGGTCCTGCGCAAAACCGGCTACTCGCGGCCCCACACCGTGCACTGCGGCCCCGAGGGGGTCTACATCAGCACGCTCGGCGCGAAGGGACCGGACGGCACCGACGGCGTGCCGGGCATCTTCCTGCTCGACTGCGAAAGCTTCGACGTGCTCGGCCGCTGGGAGCTGGACCGCGGCGACCAGAAGCTTTCCTACGACTTCTGGTGGAACATCCCGCACGACTACATGGTGTCGAGCGAATGGGGCCTGCCGCCGCAGTTCGAGAACGGCCTGGTGCCGGACGATCTGCTCGGCAACCGCTACGGGCACCGCCTGCATTTCTGGGACCTGCGCGGGCGTCGGCGACTGCAGACGATCGACCTCGGCGAGAATCATCAGATGGTGCTGGAAGTGCGTCCGGCGCACGAGCCGACGAAGGACTACGGCTTCGTCGGCGTTGTCATCGACACCACCAATCTGGAGGGATCGGTGTGGACGTGGTACCGGGAAAACGGCGAGTTCAAGGCGAAGAAGACCATCGTCATTCCTCCGGAGGCGGCCGACCCGGCCGATCTGCCCGAGCCGCTCAAGCCGTTCAAGGCGGCACCGCCGTTGGTCAGCGACATCGACCTGTCACTGGACGACCGCTACCTCTACGTTGCCTGCTGGGGCATTGGCGAGCTGCGGCAATACGACGTGTCGGACCCCATGAATCCGAAGCAGACCGGCTCGGTGCGGCTCGGCGGCGTGGCGAAGCACGCGCCGCACCCGGACGGCAAGGCATTCGGCGGCGGGCCCCAGATGGTGGAGGTGAGCCGCGACGGCGAGCGCGTCTACTTCACCAATTCGCTCTACAGCACCTGGGACGACCAGTTCTATCCCGACGGCGTGCCGGGTGCGATGGTGATGGCGAAGGCGAAGCCCGGCGGCGGTATCGAGCTCGACCGCGACTTCCACGTCGGCTTCGGCAACGGCTACCGCGCGCACCAGGTTCGTCTGGACGGCGGGGACTGCTCGACCGATTCGTTCTGCTTCCCGTCGGCGTGACGCCCGCGCGTGCCCGCGCTCGCTCAGAGCGTCAGCCAGCATCCGTGGGCGTGGCTGGCGATCGTCGCCATCGGCGCCTACCACGGACTCAACCCGGCGATGGGCTGGCTGCTGGCGGTTTCCAACGGCATGCAGGCGCGTCGCGGACGCGCCGTGCTCGCCGCGCTGCCGCCCATCGCCGGCGGCCACCTTGCAGCGATGGCGGTGGCGCTGCTGCCGTTCACGCTCCTCGCCGCCTACCTGGACCGCCTGGCTGCCGTGCGCGCGGTCGCCGGGCTGGCGCTCATCGGCTTCGGGATCTACCAGATTCTTTCCCGCCGGCATCCGCGCTTCCTGGCGCGCGTCGGGCCCTCGCATATCGCCCTGTGGTCGTTCCTCATGGCGACGGCCCACGGCGCGGGCCTGATGCTCGTGCCCGTCGTCGTCGGCTTGTGCGGCGGCGACCCCGGCGCGGCGGCGAACCATGATGCGCTGGTCCGGGCTGCCGCCGGCAGCGTCGGCCTCAGCCTGCTGGCGGCGTCGGTGCACACTGCCGCCATGGTCGCCACGGGCGGCGCGACGGCGTGGCTCGTCTACCGCTACATCGGCCTCGATCTGCTCGGCCGGTCGTGGTTCAACGTCGACCTGCTGTGGGGGGTGCTGTTGATCGTGATGGGGATCGGGTCGCTGGTGGCGGCCGCCTGGACGCCGGCCTGACCGATGCGAGCGCGATGCGCGAGCGCGCGCGGGAACGCGGCGCCGCGCCGCTCACGCCATGATGTTGACGCCGCCGTCGACGTAGACCGTGCTGCCGGTCATGCGGCGGGCGAACGGCGTCGCGAGGAAGGCGCAGGTGAAACCGACGTCCATGATGTCGACCAGCTCGCCCACCGGCGCGCGCTCCACCGCCTCGTTGAGCAGCAGGTCGAAGTCCTTGAGCCCGGACGCGGCGCGGGTCTTGAGCGGCCCCGGCGAGATGGCGTGGACGCTGATCTTCTGCTTGCCGAGCTCGTAGGCCAGGTAACGGCACGAGGCCTCGAGCGCCGCCTTCACCGGGCCCATGACGTTGTAGTTGGGGACCACCTTCTGGGCGCCGTGGTAGCTCATCGCGAACAGGGTCCCGCCTTCTCGCATCATCGGCGCCGCCGCCTTGGCCATGCGGATGAACGAGTGGCAGGAAATATCGATCGACTTCGCGAAGCCCTCCGCGCTGCAGTTGAGCAGCCCGCCCTGCAGGTCGTCCTTGGGCGCCCACGCGATCGAGTGGACCAGGATGTCCAGTGATCCCCACTCGTCGCGGATGCGGTCGAATACCGCCTCCAGCTCCCCCGGTTGCGACACGTCGAGCGGCATGAAGATCGGCGCTTCCAGCTCCTGCGCCAGCGGCTCGACGAATTTCATCGCCTTCCCGTTGAGGTAGGTGATCGCCAGCTCGGCGCCCAGCTCGCGAAACGCCTTGGCGCAGCCCCAGGCGATGGAGTGCTCGTTGGCGATACCCACGACCAGGGCCTTCTTGCCTTTCAATACCGGGCGCGGAATCTCGACGCTCATCGTGGTGCCCTCCCTTGCTCGGCGCCCAGCAGGCCCAAGGTCTGGCGGGCGATCATGAGTTCCTCGTTGGTGGGGATGACCCAGGCCGACACGCGGCTTGACGCCGTGCTGATGCGCGGGCCCTTGGCGGCGTTGGCGGCCTCGTCCAGCTCGATGCCGAGCCAGGCGCAGGCGTGACAGGCGCGGGCGCGGATCTCGGCGCTGTTCTCGCCGATGCCGGCGGTGAACACCAGCGCGTCGACGCCGCCCAGTGCGGCCGCCAGCGAGCCGGCCTCGCGGCCGATGCGATAGATGAAGTACTCGACCGCGAAGCGCGCGGCCGGCGCGTCGCTCGCCAGCAGCTCCCGCATGTCGTTGCTCAGGCCCGACAGGCCGAGTAGACCAGAGCGCTTGTAGAGGAGATCCTCGATCGCCTCCGCGTCCATGCCCTGCTGCAGGAAGTAGAGCACCACCCCGGGGTCGAGGCTGCCGGTACGCGTACCCATCGGCAGCCCGTCCACCGCGGTGAACCCCATGGTGCTGGCGACGCTGTGGCCGTTGCGGATCGCGCACATGCTGGCGCCGTTGCCCAGATGCGCGACGATGACCCGGCCGGAAGCCGCCTCCGGCGCCACTTCCGGCAGCCGGTGGGCGATGTAGTCGTAGGACAGGCCGTGGAAGCCGTAACGGCGCACGCCCTGCTCGTAGTACTCGGCGGGAAGCCCGAAGCTTTCCGCCGTCTTCGGCTGGGTGCGGTGGAACGAGGTGTCGAAGCACGCGACCTGCGGCATGCCGGGCATCGACTCGGCGACGGCGCGAACCGCCGACAGGTTGTGCGGCTGGTGCAGCGGCGCGAGCGGAACGAGCGCATCGAGCTTCCTCATGACCGCGTCGTCGATGCGCACCGGGTGGTCGAAATGCACGCCGCCGTGAACGACCCGGTGGCCCACGCCGAGCAGCCTGAGGCCCGCCGATTGGTGCCGCAGCCACTCGCCCAGGAACCGCAGGCACGCCGCGTGGGTCGCGTGTTCCTGCGGCGGGAGCGTTTCGTCGGCGAGCGTGGCGCCGCGGGCATCCTTGGCCTTGAATCGCGGCGCCGTGCCGATGCCTTCGACCTGGCCGCTGACCTCGGCCGTGAGATCGCCGCCATTCGGCAGCGTGAAGAGGGAGAATTTGATGCTGGACGAGCCGGCGTTCAGGACCAGGACGGCATCAGACATGCGGCGCTTTCATCACGATTTCTCCCGTGCGGCGGTGGTGCGCGAGCAGGGCCATCACCGCCGCCGAGGCGAGCCGCGTGCGCACCGAGTCCGCGCGGCTGGTGAGCACGATCGGCACGCGCGTGCCAAGCACGATGCCGGCGCTGTCCGCACCGGCGAGGTATTGCAGCTGCTTCGCCACCATGTTGCCGGCCTCCAGGTCCGGCATCAGCAGGATGTCCGCCTGTCCCGCGACCGGCGATTCGATTTTCTTGGTCTTCGCCGCCTGCAGGCTGATCGCGTTGTCGAACGCGAGCGGGCCGTCGAGGAGGCCGCCGGTGATCTGCTTGCGGTCGGCCATCTTGCACAGCGAGGCCGCCTCCGTGGTCGACGGGATCTTCGTGTTGATGGTCTCCACCGCCGAGACGATCGCCACTTTCGGTTCCGGGATGCCGAGCACGTGCGCGAGGTCGATCGCGTTCTGCACGATGTCGACCTTGACGTCGAGGTCGGGAAAGATGTTGATCGCCGCGTCGGTGACCAGGAGCATGCGGGGGTAGGTCGGCACGTCGATGACGAACACGTGGCTTATGCGCCTCGCCGTGCGCAGGCCGGTAGCCGAGGGGACGACCGCCGCCATCAGCTCGTCGGTGTGCAGGCTGCCCTTCATCAGCGACTCGACTTCACCGGCGCGCGCCAGGGCAACGGCCTCGGTCGCCGCGGCATGGCTGTGCTCGGTGGAAACGACGCGGTAGGGCGACAGGTCGACGCCCTCGGCGTCGGCCACGGCGCGGATCTTCGCCTCGGGCCCGACCAGCACGGGGACGATCAGGTTGCGTTTGGCCGCCTCGATGGGCCCCAGCAGCGAGTCGCGGTCGCACGGATGCACCACCGCGCAGGTGACTGGCGGGATCGCCTCGCAGGCCTTGATGATGTGGGCGAACACGTCGTTGCGGCGCAGGATGACCTGCGGCGTCGACAGCTCGCTGGAGCTCATCCGCCGGGTGGGCGCCTCCACCGTCGCGGTGCCGGCAACGAGCGTGTCGTCGTTCTGGTTCACGCAGCGGCAGTCGAAGACGACGCGGTGGCCCTCCGCGAGCTTCTCCCGCGCCGTGACGGTGGCGGTCAGGGTGTCGCCGACGGCGATGCGCCCGCCGTAATCGAAATTCTCGCCGAGGATGCGGCTGCCGGGGCCGGGAAGGCGCCGGTGCAGCAGGTAGGCGAAGAACACGGCCGCGCCGGCACCGGAAGCCTGCGGACCGGTTTCCGGCGCCGACGCTGCCTCGCCGTTCAGCTGCAGCGTGTCGACGTCGCCGGAGGCGAACGCCACCAGTTCCAGGTCGGAGGGCACGAGCGTGCGCGAAACCGTGATCGACTCGCCGATGACGATTTCATCGAAGGTCCGGTTGGTATAGGTTTCCATCGAGTCTTCCCGGGGCGTCGCGCTGCGCTCAGGTGACCGGCCTTTCCTGTCTCGGCTCCGCGCCGCCCAGTACTTCCCGGATGCGTGCCAGCATCTTCCCCTGTTCAGCCTGGACATGCAGCTCCCGGATGCGCGGGTCGGCAGCGAGGGAATCGAGCAGCGTCAGCAGCCGGTCGCGCTCGGCATTGCTTGGCACCAGCTTGGGCAGCGTCGCCAGCGCCTGCTCCGGCTCGTAGCCGACGATGATCTCCTGCTCGCCGCGAATCGGGCGCCACTGGTCGAGCTTCACTGCGGGGAGAAGGTCCTTGTAGTCCTCGGCCAGCTCCTTGCGCATCTCCACGCGCGACAGCGGTATCGGCGCGCCCTGCGGCTTGAGCAGGGCTCCGACCCGCGCCACCGCTTCCGGATACCCGCCCTGGTCGATCTTCGCCAGCGCGGCCTGCACGAACGGCAGCTCGCGGGGATCCGTGCGCTGATGCTCGCGCTCGGCCGCCTCGATGCGGTCGGCGAGGTAGAAGCCGAAGATGTTGCCGTACGTGAGGAAGAAGGCCGCCTCGGTGGCCGCGTCGCGCACGTTCCGGTAGTAGTCCAGCGACGCGCTCATGAGCTCGGCACCCATGCGCTCCAGGCGCCGCGACGCGTCGTCCGCGGGCAGCGCCTGGCGCGAAGTCCGCACCGCCGCTGCCGCCGGAGCCAGCCACGCGAGCATCGGATTGAGATCGGACATCGCCCAGCGCTGGAAGCGCAGCGGATGGAACTCGCGTCCCAGCTTGGCGGTGAATTCGTTGGACATCGCCTGCACCAGCGGCTGGGCGAACAGCTCGTAGGCCCGCTGGTTGAAATCCGAGATCGCGTCCACCGCCTGGAACGGCTTTTCGTCCGCGCGCTGGAAGCGATTCAGGCGCTCGCTGATATCCTCCAGCCGTTGCTCGACGAAATGCACCGCATAGACGGGCTGACCATCGGCGTCCTGCGTCTCCGTGATCTCCATTCCGTACAGCCCCGGCGGCAGCGTCTCGATAGACTTCAGCACCGAGACGATCTGCGCGTGCTCCTTCTTCGCCACCTTGCCGGAGACGA
>DATIUV010000016.1:0-20206 GCA_035466595.1 Pelomicrobium sp. | reverse complement strand
GTGGAACTCGAAGCGCTCGTAGTCGGCCAGCACCTCGCGCTGCAGCCGGTTCAGCAGCGCGAGCGCGTAGCGGTCGATTTCCAGCAGTTCCGATACCGGCAGCGCGTGCCGCGCGGCGTCGAAGTCCGCCAGGTTGGCGAGCAGGAAGCGCAGCGTGTTGCGCACGCGGCGGTAGGTCTCCACGACGCGCTTGAGGATCTCGTCGGAGATCGACAGCTCGCCCGAGTAGTCGGTGGCGGCGACCCACAGCCGCAGGATGTCGGCGCCGAGCGACCCGCACACTTTCTGCGGGAACACCGAGTTGCCGCGCGACTTGCTCATCTTGTAGCCCTCGCCGTCGACGACGAAGCCGTGCGTGAGCAGCGCGCGGTACGGCGCGCGGCCGTCGATGGCGGCGCCGGTCAGCAGCGATGACTGGAACCAGCCGCGGTGCTGGTCGGAGCCCTCCAGGTAGAGGTCCGCCGGGTGCTGGAGCGCGGGGTCGGCCCTGAGCACGGTATCGTGCGTCGTGCCGGAATCGAACCAGACGTCCAGCGTGTCCGGCAGCTTGCGGTAGTGCTCGGCCTCGCCGTCGAGCAGCTCCTTCGGGTCGAGCGCGAACCACGCCTCGATGCCTTCGGCCTCGATGCGCCGCGCGACCCGCTCGAGCAGCTCCGGCGTGCGCGGGTGCAGCTCGCCGGTCTGGCGGTGGACGAAAAACGGGATCGGGACGCCCCAGCTGCGCTGGCGCGAGACGCACCAGTCGGGGCGGTTCTGGATCATGCCCTCGAGCCGGGCCCGTCCCCACGACGGGAAGAAGCCGGTGTCCGCCACCGCATCCAGGGCCACCTCGCGCAGTCGCCGGTGCTCGTGCGCCGCGCCGTCGAGGTCGTGGTGGATCTCGGTGTCCATCATGATGAACCACTGCGGCGTGGCGCGGAAAATGATCGGCGTCTTGTGGCGCCAGCAGTGCGGATAGCTGTGGCGCAGCTTTTCCCGGTGCAGCAGGGTGCCGTTGCCCTCCAACTGCTGCAGCACGACCTCGTTGGCGTCCCACACCGACAGCCCGCCCACCAGCGGCACGCGGTCGAAGAAGCGGCCGTCGTCGCCTACCGGGTTGTCCACCGGCAGGCCGTAGCGGCTGCCGATGACGAAGTCCTCGAGGCCGTGGGCGGGAGCCGTGTGCACGAGCCCGGTGCCCGCCTCCAGCGTGACGTGGTCGCCGACGATGACGGGCACCTCGCGGTCGTAGAGCGGGTGCCGGAGCGGCAGGCCGTCCAGCACGCTGCCCTTGACCTGCGCGAAGACCTCCACCGACTCGTAGCCGTAGCGCTTGATGCACGCCTCGGCCAAGTCGCGCGCCAGCAGCAGCAGCCCCATGGGCGTCTGGATGAGGACGTAGACGAAATCCGGGTGCACCGTCACCGCCTGGTTGGCCGGCAGCGTCCACGGCGTGGTGGTCCAGATGACGGCGTACGCCGGCTCGCTGATCGCGGGCAGTCCCAGCGCCTTCGCCAGCCGGGCGTTGTCCGCAACCGGGAACGCGACGTCGATTGCGGGCGAGGTGCGGTCTTCGTATTCGACTTCCGCCTCCGCCAGCGCCGAGCCGCACTCCAGGCACCAGTTCACCGGCCGATCGCCGCGCTGCAGGTAGCCGCGCTCGAAGATCTTGCCCAGCGCCCGCACGATGCCGGCCTCGGTGCGCGGGTTCATGGTGAGGTACGGGTTGTCCCAGTCGCCCAGCACGCCGAGGCGGATGAAGTCCGCCTTCTGCCGCTCGATCTGCGACGCCGCGTAGTCGCGGCACAGCTTGCGGAACTCGGCCGGCGGCAGGTGCTTGCCGTGCTGCTTCTCGACCTGGTGCTCGATCGGCAGCCCGTGGCAGTCCCAGCCCGGAACGTAGGGCGCGTCGAAGCCGGCCAGCGTCTTCGACTTGACGATGACGTCCTTGAGGATCTTGTTGACCGCGTGGCCGAGGTGGATGTCGCCGTTGGCGTAGGGCGGGCCGTCGTGCAGCACGAACTTCGCCCGGCCGCGCGAGGCCTCGCGGATGCGCTGGTAGATTTTGCGCTGCTGCCACTGCTTCACCATCAGCGGCTCGCGCTTGGCGAGGTCGCCGCGCATCGGGAACGGCGTGTCCAGCAGGTTGAGGGTCTTCTTGTAGTCGGTCATCGCGGGTTTCGGGGAGTGGGCTGGCGGCGCGCCTCAGCGCAGCAGCGCGTGGGCGCGGTCGACGTCGGCGAAAAACACGCGCGCGTTGTCCGCGTCGCGGCGGATCTGCGCCACCAGGGATTCCAGGTCGGGATACTTTTCCTCGTCGCGCAGCTTGGCGCGGAAGTTTACCCGCAGGTGCTGGCCGTAGATGCGGCGGTCGAAGTCGAACAGGTGCACCTCCAGCGTCGGCTTGCCGTCGGCATGCAGCGTCGGCCGCACCCCCAGGCTCGCCACGCCGCGCACCGGTGCCTCCGCCAGGCCGTTGACGTCGACGGCGAAGATGCCCGAGAGCGGCGGGCGGTTGTGCTTCATGAGGATGTTGGCGGTGGGGAAGCCGATGCGGCTGCCGAGCTTCTCGCCGTCCACCACGCGGCCGCTGATGCTGTAGGGGCGGCCCAGCAGCGACTCGGCGCCGGACAGGTCGCCGGCCGCGAGCGCCTCGCGCACCGCGGTGCTGGAGACGCGCGTCGCCCCCACCGCCACCGTCGGCATGGCTTGCACGTCGAAGCCCAGCTCGCGGCCGCGCTCGGAAAGAAAAGCGAAATCACCGGCGCGCCGCGCGCCGAAGCGAAAGTCGTCGCCGACCAGCACCCAGCGCGCGTCGAGCGCCCGATGCAGGATGCGGAACACGAAGTCCTCGGCCGAGACGCGGGCGAACTCGTAGTCGAAGCGCAGAATGACGGTGTGCTGGATGCCCAGGTCCGCGAGCAGCTCCAGTTTCTCGCGCAGACTGGTGAGCCGCGTCGGCGCCTTGTCCGGCGCGAAGAACTCGCGCGGGTGCGGCTCGAACGTCATCAGGCACGCGGGCAGGGAACGCTCGCGCGCGGCCGCCACCAGCTGGGCGATCATTGCCTGGTGGCCGAGATGGACGCCGTCGAAGTTGCCGATGGTAAGCGCCGCCGGCCCGAACGGCGAGCCCGGCACGCCCCGTGAGATCCGCATGAGGGGTAACGCAAAAGCTTGAATGATAGCGTGTTTTTAGCCCTCTGGTCCAGCCGTCGCAGAAGTTTTCGGGGGGACGGCGGCGCTGCACCCGGAAGCCGGCTTGCCGCTAGAATCGGACAAAAGGGGGCCGCCAGCGCGGCCCGAACCGCAACGATCGGGGGAATGAACTGAAACCGGGCAGACCGGCAGCAGGACGAGCGCGGGCGCTGGCGGCGGCCGGGCTCGCCGTCGCCGTGGCGCTCAACGGCTGCACGTCGCCGCGCGCACCGGCCAAGCGCGGCGAGCCGCCCAAGGCGTCGGATTTCCGGCTGCAGAACTTCGCCAAGACCGACCTCGACATGGTGGCCGAGGTCCACGTCCAGGAGTCGATCGCGACGCTTCGGCTGCTGACGGTGAAGCTCTACAAGCGCAACCCGCGCGAGTGGCGGCGCGGGGGGCAGCCGAGCCTCGAGGCGGCGGTGGCGCGGATCTTCGACACCAACACCACCTGGATCTTCCCCGAGCTTGGGGGCAAGCAGGGCACCGACGCGATTCACCTCGCGTTCCGCGAGGACTTCCAGGGCGACCGCGTGCTGGCGTTCATGGGCGGGCTCACCCGCATGGTGCTGGCCGCCTACAACGACAAGACCCAGTTCTACCTGACCGACGAGCTGGATCCGCAGAAGCTCTACAACGCCGGGCGCAACGTCGAAATGGCGGCGTGGAAGCTCGCCAATTCCCGCAACGCCTCGGGCCAGCTGTTCCTGGTGTCGAACGAGCTCGACTGGAACAACCGCAACCTGTCGTTCGAGCGCGAGTTCGGGCGGCTGATCGGCCAGCTCGACGTGCTCTCGACGGTGATGGCGGAGCGCTCGGGGCGCACGGTGGTCAAGGTGGTGATCAACCTCGCGACCGGCATCTTTCTGCCGATCCCGATTCCGGCCGCGAAGTGACGCGTCAGTCCGCCGCGCGGCGGTAGAACTGCCGCAGGCGCAGGCCCAGGATCCAGAGCACGGCGAAGTAGGCGGCGGCGCCGGCCGCCACGAGCAGCGCCAAATGGCCGGCCCGCGTCAGGGTTGCCGCCTGGAGCCAGGCGGCGTCGGCGCCTGCCAGCCACCAAAGCAGCCCGCTCATCGCCGCCACCGCAGCGGTCACCTTGGCCAGAAACGCCGCCCAGCCCGCCTGCGGCTGGTAGATGCCGTCGCGCCGCAGGCGCCGATAGAGCAGCGTGGCGTTGAGGCAGGCGCCGAGGCTGATCGCCAGCGCCAGCCCGGCGTGCCTGAGCGGGAAGATGAACGCCAGGTTCATCGCCTGGGTGGCGAACAGCGTGATGACCGCGAAGCGCACCGGCGTGCGGATGTCCTGCCGCGCGTAGAAGCCCGGTGCCAGCACCTTCACCAGGATCAGCCCGATCAGTCCCGCGGAATAGGCCACCAGCGCGCGGCGCGTCATCCAGACGTCCTCCGCGCCGAAGGCACCGTGGTGGAACAGGGTCGCGATCAGCGGGACCGCCAGCACGGCCAGCGCCGCGGCCGCGGGTACCGTCAGCAGGATCGTCAGGCGCAGGCCCCAATCCAGGAGCTGCGAATACTCCTCGCGGCTGCGGTCGGCGTGGTGCCTGGACAGGCTCGGCAGCAATACGGTGCCGAGCGCCACCCCGAGCAGCCCGGTGGGGAATTCCATCAGGCGATCGGCGTAGTACAGCCACGACACGCTGCCGGTGACGAGGAAGGAAGCGAAGATCGTGTTGATCAGCAGGCTGATCTGCCCGACCGAGACGCCGAACAGCGCCGGCCCCATCAGCGTAAGGATGCGGCGCACGCCGGGGTCGCGGAAATCTACGCGCAGCCGCGGCAGCATGCCGAGGCGCGCGAGAAACGGCACCTGGAACGCGAGCTGCACGATGCCGCCGGCCAGCACGGCCCACGCCAGCGCCGCCACGGGCGGGTCGACGTGGGGTGTGAGCCACAGCGCGGCGCCGATGAAGCACAGGTTGAGCAGCACCGGCGTGAACGCCGGCACCCAGAAGCGGCTCCAGGTGTTGAGGATGCCGGCGGCGAGCGCCGTCAGCGAGATGAAGGCGATGTAGGGGAAGGTGATCCGCAGCAGCTGGACCGTGAGGTCGAAGCGCTCGGGCGTGCGGGCGAAGCCCGGCGCGCTTACGTAGATGATCGCCGGCGCGGCCACCACGCCGAGCAGGGCGACAAAGGCCACTGCCACCGCCAGCACCCCCGCGACGCGGTCGACCAGTGCGCGGGTGGCGTCGTGGCCGTGGCGGTTGCGGTACTCCGCCAGCACCGGGACGAAGGCCTGCGAGAAGGCGCCTTCGGCGAACAGGCGGCGCAGCAGGTTGGGCGCCCGGAAGGCGACGAAGAACGCGTCGGTGGCGAGCCCGGCGCCGAAAATGCGGGCGATCAGCACGTCGCGCACGAAGCCCAGGATCCGCGAGAGCAGCGTCATGCTGCTCACGGTGGCGACGGCGCGGAGGAGGTTCATTCAGCGGGGCGGGGCGGCGGGTTCGGGCGATGATAAAGCAATCGGCCCGGGGGCACACCCGAGGGCGGGCCGCGGCGAGCGCGGCGGCGCCTTGCCAAGCGCCCCCGTTTTCCGTATCATTCGCGGCTTTCTTCAGCACGTTAGCGAGAATTTCATGGCCAACTCGGCACAGGCGCGCAAGCGCGCGCGGCAGGCGGTGAAGCGGCGCGCCCACAATGTCGCGCAGCGCTCGGAGTACCGCACGGCGATCAAGAAGGTGCGCAAGGCGATCCAGGCCGGCGACAAGGCGCAGGCGAAGACGGCGCTGGACGAGTGCGCGAGCACCGTCGATCGCATCGCGGACAAGGACATCCTGCACAAGAACACCGCGGCCCGGTACAAGAGCCGGCTGGCTCAGGCGATCAAGGCCATGGGCTGACACGCGCTGCCCCGCGGCGCTTCCAAAAACGACGAAGGCCCGGATTTCCGGGCCTTCGTCGTTTGGGCTGCGTGCGTCAGCTTTTCGGCTGCGCGCGGGCGCGCTGCATGGACTCCGTCATCATGGTGATGATGTCCACCGGCAGCGGAAACACGATGGTGTGGGACTTGTCGCTTGCGATCTGGGTCAGCGTCTGCATGTAGCGCAGCTGCATCGCCTCGGGCTGCACCGCCAGCATCTGCGCCGCTTGCAGGAGCTTCTCGGACGCCTGCAGCTCGCCTTCAGCGTGGATCACCTTGGCACGCCGCTCCCGCTCGGCCTCCGCCTGGCGGGCGATGGCGCGGACCATGGTTTCGTTCAGGTCGACGTGCTTGATCTCGACGTTGGACACCTTGATTCCCCAGGCGTCGGTCTGGATGTCGAGCGACTTCTGGATGTCCACGTTGAGCTTTTCGCGCTCTGAGAGCATCTCGTCGAGGTCGTGCTTGCCCAGCACCGCCCGCAGCGTGGTCTGCGCCAGCTGGCTGGTGGCGACCAGATAGTTCTCGACCTGGATGATGGCCTTCTCCGGATCCACGACGCGGAAGAAGACGATGGCATTCACCTTCACCGAGACGTTGTCGCGCGAGATCACGTCCTGGCTGGGCACGTCCATGGTCACCGTGCGCAGGTCCACCCGCACCATCTGCTGCAGCCCGGGGATGACGATGATCAGGCCCGGCCCCTTCACCTTCCAGAAACGGCCGAGCATGAAGATGACGCCGCGCTCGTACTCCCGCAGGATGCGGAAGGACGCGACGACGATCACCGCGATCAGGATCAGGAAACCGCCTAGGCCCAGTTCAGGAAACATCGCCTTGCTCCTCTGTTGTCATCACTTGGATTCGATCGGCGTCACTTCGAGGACAAGGCCCTGCAGCCCCGTGACGCGCACCTTCTGCCCCTTGGCCAGCGCGGTGGATGCGCGCACTTTCCAGAGCTCGCTGTGGACGAAAGCCATGCCTTCCCCGTCCGGCGCATCGTCCACCATCTCGCCGACGTGCCCGAGCATCTCCTCGACCCCGCTCACCACCGGCCGCCGGCGCGCGTTCAGCGCCATGCCGACAACGAAGATCAGGAACACCGCCGACAGCGCCGCGACCACGCCGACCACTTCCCAGGGGATGCCGAAGCCCGGCACCTCGGTATCTATGAGCATGATGGATCCGATCACGAATGCGACGAGGCCGCCGATGCCGAGCGCGCCGAAGCTGGGCATGAAGGCCTCACCGACCATGAAGGCGATGCCGAGAATGATCAGCGCCAGTCCGGCGTAGTTCACCGGCAGCAGCTGGAAGGCGAACAGCGCCAGCAGCAGGCAGATCGCGCCGGCGACGCCGGGCAGGATGAAGCCGGGATTGGAGAACTCGAAAAACAGGCCGTAGATGCCGATCAGCATCAGGATGTAGGCGACGCTGGGGTTGGTCAGGATCGCCAGCAGCTCCACGCGCCAGTCCGGCTCGTAGGCGAGCCGCGCCGCCGCGGCGAGGTCCAGGGTGCGCTCGCCCGCCGCCGTCTTCACCTTGCGGCCGTCGAGCTGGCGTGTGAGGTCGGCAACGTCGGCGGCCACCAGGTCGACAACGTTGAGCTTGACCGCTTCCTCGGCCGAGAGGCTGACCGCCTCGCGCACCGCCTTCTCGGCCCACTCCGCGTTGCGTCCGCGCAGCTGCGCCAGGCCGCGAATGTAGGCGGCTGCGTCGTGCACCTGTTTGGCGCGCATGGCATCGGCGGACGACGGCGCCTTGGCCGGCGCTTCCTCGCCCTTCTCCGGCTTCTTGCCCTTGGCGTCTTTCGGCTTGTCGCCTTCCGGTTTATCGGACTTGTCCTTGGGCTCCAGTGGCGACTCCGGCTGCTGCGGCTCGGGCACGCCGCCGATCTGCACCGGCGTGGCGGCGCCCAGGTTGGTGCCGGGCGCCATCGCGGCAACGTGGCTGGCGTAGAGGATGTAGGTGCCGGCGCTGGCCGCCCGCGCGCCGCTTGGCGACACGAACGTGGCGACCGGGACCGGGGAGGCCAGGATGTCCTTGATGATCTGGCGCATCGACGTGTCGAGGCCGCCCGGGGTGTCCATCTGCAGGACCACCAGCTGGGCGCCCTCCTTCTCGGCGAAGGCGAGGCCGCGCGTCACATAGTCGGCGATCGCCGGGCCCACCGCGTCCTGGAACGAGATGACGACGACCGGCGCGGCGGCCGGCGGCGGCTTGGCCTCCTCGGCGGCGAATACGGCCACCCCGGCGGCGAGCGCCAGCAGCGAGAAAAACAAACGGGAGCGTCGAAGCGGCACGTCGGTGTCAGATCTCGGTTTCAGTATGCCTTTGGCCGCCGCATGGGGCGGCGGTTCCGTGGGCAGATGCGCGCGCGGGCGCCGATATGCCGCCAGTATAGCGGCATCGGCGGCAGTGTCCGTTGCACAAAGGGCCCGGGGGGCTTGCGCGCCCCCCGGAATTGGCGCATAAAGCGCCTTTTTTTGGTCCCTCATCCATGAAAAAGCCGGTCAGCCGGATCCTGGTGATCAACGACGAGAACCTGGTGCTGCGCGAGCTCATCAAGGGGCTGAACTCGGCCGCGCGCCTGCTCGAGAATCCCTACGGCGTCACCTTCACCGGCGTCACCACCGCGCTGGAGGCGCTGCGCCTGATCGAGGAGGACGGCGACATCCAGGCCGTCGTCGTCGACGACAAGCTCTACACGCTCAAGTCGGAGGCCAACGGCCAGCGCTCGCTGCAGATGTCGGCGCTGGAGCTGGTGCAGCGGATCACCCGCTTCCGCCCCGAGATCGACGTCTACATCCTCATCGCGCGCGAGGAGGAGGACGAGGTGGTGGACGCCCTCTTCACCGAGTCGGTCGACGGCTACTTCTACCGCGAGGAGAAGGACTACAGCGGCTGGTACCGCATCCTCTCGGCGCAGATCCAGGAAAAGGCGCGCACGCCGTTCTACGACCAGCTGAAGAGCTACGTGCTGATGGCCAAGGACGCCTGGCACACGCCCGGCCACTCCTCCGGCGACAGCCTGCGCGGCAGCCCCTGGGTCAACGACTTCTACGAGTTCATGGGCGAGCACATCTTCGACGCCGACCTGTCGGTGTCGGTGCCGATGCTGGACTCGCTGATGGAGCCCACCGGCGTGATCCGCGACGCGCAGGACATCGCCGCCAAGGCGTTCGGCGCGCGGCGCACCTTCTTCGCCACCAACGGCACCTCGACGGCCAACAAGGTGATCTTCCAGACCCTGCTGGCGCCGGGCGAGAAGCTGCTGCTGGACCGCAACTGCCACAAGTCGGTGCACCACGGCGTGGTGCTCTCGGGGGCGCACCCGGTCTATCTGGATTCCTCGGTCAACCGCAAGTTCGGCGTCTACGGGCCGGTGCCGAAGAAGACCATCCTGAAGGCGATCGAGGACCATCCCGAGGCCGAGGCGATGATCCTGACCTCTTGCACCTACGACGGCCTGCGCTACGACCTGGCGCCGATCGTCGCGGCCGCGCACGCCCACGGCATCAAGGTCATCATCGACGAGGCCTGGTACGGCCACGCGCGCTTCCACCCGTCGCTGCGGCCGACGGCGCTGGAGGCCGGCGCCGACTACGCCACCCAGAGCACGCACAAGGTGCTGTCCGCGTTCTCGCAGGCCAGCATGATCCACGTCAACGACCCGGCGTTCAACGAGCACCTGTTCCGGGAGAACTTCAACATGCATACCTCCACCAGCCCGCAGTACGCGATGATCGCGAGCTTGGACGTGGGCCGGAAGCAGGTCATGATGGAGGGCTACAAGCTGCTCAAGCGCACGCTGGAGCTGGCCGCCGAGCTGCGCAGCCAGATCAACTCGACCGGTGTGTTCCGCGTGCTGGAGCTGGAGGACCTGCTGCCGGAGGAGGTGCGCGAGGACAACGTCCGCCTCGACCCCACCAAGGTGACGGTGGACATTTCCACCTGCGGCCTCACGGTGGAGGAGTTGCAGCGCGAGCTGTTCGACCGCTACAACATCCAGGTCGAGAAGTCGACGTTCAACACGCTGACGCTGCTGCTCACCATCGGCACCACGCGCAGCAAGGTCTCGCGGCTGTACGACGCGCTGATGCGCATCGCCCGCGAGGGCCGCTCCCCGCGGCGGCTGTACCAGACGCCGGACGTCCCGCGCTTCACCGAGCTCAGGTACCTGCCGCGCGACGCCTTCTATTGCGGCGGCGAGCTGGCACCCCTGCTGGACGAGCGCGACCGCGTCAACAGCGCGCTGGCGGGCAAGGTATCGAGCGACCAGGTGGTGCCGTATCCGCCGGGCATCCCGGTGGTGGTGCCGGGGCAGGTCATCACGCAGGAGATCGTGCATTACCTGATGAGCCTGCTGCGCTCGCCGAAAAAGGTCGAGATGCACGGCATCGTCTACGACGGCTACCTGCCGTGCATCCGGGTATTGAAGAGCGCCGAGGAGCGCGGCCTCAGGAAGCTCTCGCGCAAGGCCTGAAAGGTCGCCATCGGGCTTGCACGAACCCGCTGATTTGTAAGACAATCACCACCTTTTTCCGGAATCGCGACGCACGGCGGCTGAGTCCGCCGTGCATCTGTTTTGGACGCTCGCCATGTCCCACGTGATGAACACCTATAACCGCCTGCCGGTCGCGTTCGACCGCGGCGAGGGCTGCTGGCTGTGGGACGCGCAGGGACGCCGCTACCTCGATGCGCTGTCGGGCGTCGCCGTGACCGGCATCGGCCACGCGCACCCGCGGCTGGCGGAGGCCCTCTGCGCCCAGGCGCGCACGCTGATCCACACCTCCAACATCTACCAGATTCCGCTGCAGGAGCGGCTCGCGGACCGGCTGTGCTCGCTCGCCGGCATGGACAACGCCTTCTTCTGCAACTCGGGCGCGGAGGCCAACGAGGCCGCCATCAAGCTGGCGCGGCTCTACGGCCATCAGCGCGGCGTCGAGACGCCGACCATCGTCGTCATGGAGCATGCGTTTCACGGCCGCACCATGGCGACGCTGTCGGCGACCGGCAGCCGCAAGGTGCAGGCCGGGTTCGAGCCGCTGGTGGGCGGGTTCCTGCGGGTGCCCTACGGCGACGCCGACGCCGTGGCGCAGGTCGGCGAGCACAACCGCAATGTCGTGGCGGTCCTGGTGGAGCCGTACCAGGGCGAGGGCGGCGTCAACGTGCCGCAGGCCGATTACCTGGAGCGGCTGCGGGAGGCCTGCGACCGCCACGGCTGGCTGCTGATGCTGGACGAGGTGCAAAGCGGCATCGGCCGCACCGGGCGCTGGTTCGCGTTCCAGCACACGCGCATCGTCCCGGACGTGATGACGCTGGCCAAGGGCCTCGGCTCCGGCGTGCCCATCGGCGCGTGCCTCGCGCGCGGCGTCGCGGCGGAAGTGTTCAAGCCCGGCACGCACGGCTCCACCTTCGGCGGCGGGCCGTTCGCCTGCACCGCGGCGCTCGCCACGCTCGAGATCATGGAGTCCGACGGCCTGCTGGCCAACGCGGCAGCGATGGGGGAAGCCATCCGCGCCGGCCTGCGGGCAAAGCTCGCGGGCTTTGCCGGCGTCGTCGACGTGCGCGGCCAGGGTCTCATGATCGGCGTCGAGCTGGACCGACCCTGCGCGCCGCTCGTGCGCGAGGCGCTGGAGCGCGGGGTGCTGATCAACGTCACCGCCGACAATGTCGTGCGCCTGCTGCCGCCGCTGCTGATCGCCGCCGACCAGGTCCAGCTCCTGGTGGACACGGTGGCCGGGCTGGTGCAGGGCTTCCTGTCCGCGAGCGCGCCGCAGGCGGCCGGCTGATGGGCGTGCGCCACTTCCTGCAGTTCAAGGATCTGTCGCGGGAAGAGTGCGACTACGTGTTCGCGCGCACCCGGCGCATCAAGGACAGGTTCAAGCGCTACGAGCGGCACAACCCGCTCGCCGACCGCACACTGGCGATGATCTTCGAGAAAGCCTCCACCCGCACGCGGCTGTCGTTCGAGGCCGGCATGCACCAGCTGGGCGGCACGGCAATCTATCTAAATACCCGCGACACCCAGCTCGGCCGCGGCGAGCCGGTGGAGGACATGGCGCAGGTGGTCTCGCGCATGGTCGACATCGTCATGATCCGCACCTTCGAGCAGGCGATCCTCGAGCGCTTCGCCGCCAACTCGCGCGTGCCGGTCATCAACGGGCTGACCAACGAGTTCCACCCGTGCCAGGTGCTGGCCGACATCTACACCTGCATCGAGCACCGCGGCCCGATCCGCGGCAAGACGGTGGTCTGGATCGGCGATTCCAACAACATGTGCAACACCTGGCTGCAGGCGGCGGAGGTGCTGGATTTCCGGCTGCGGGTCTCGAGCCCGCCCGGCTACGAAGTGGATCCGCAGCTAGCCGGAGTGAGTGGAAGCGGACACTACGAGACTTTCGCCGACCCGCTGGAGGCGGCGCGCGGCGCCGATCTCGTGACCACCGACGTCTGGACCAGCATGGGCTTCGAGGCCGAGGACGCGGCGCGGCGGCAGGCGTTCGAGCGCTGGCAGGTCAACGCCGAGCTGATGCGCGTGGCGCGGCCGGACGCGTTGTTCATGCACTGCCTGCCGGCGCACCGCGGCGAGGAAGTCACCGCCGAAGTAATCGACGGCCCGCAGAGCGTGGTCTGGGACGAAGCCGAGAACCGGCTGCACGCGCAGAAGGCCTTGATGGAGTTCCTGCTGCTCGGGCAGCGGGACGATTGA
Organism: Pelomicrobium sp.; assembly: GCA_035466595.1. GTDB lineage: Bacteria > Pseudomonadota > Gammaproteobacteria > Burkholderiales > UBA6910 > DATIUV01. The sequence goes on along the minus strand of DATIUV010000016.1, from coordinate 7,440 downwards.
CGGTTTTGCCGCAGAGACGCGGAGGCGCAGAGACAAAGCTCATGAACCGCGAAGGACGCAAAGGACGCAAAGGAAGATTCTCCTAAGGACATATAGTCGTTTCCTTCGCGTCCTTTGCGTCCTTCGCGGTGAAAATTTGGGTTCCTCAGCGCCTCCGCGCCTCTGCGGTGAAGAGTCGATGTTTTTTCCCGACCCCTGCGGTTCGGATTTGATCAACAAACGGAAGCCGTGATGACCCAAGTGAAGAAAGTCGTGCTCGCCTACTCGGGCGGGCTGGATACCTCGGTGATCCTCAAGTGGCTGCAGGACACCTACGGCTGCGAGGTGGCGACGTTCACCGCCGACATCGGCCAGGGCGAGGAAGTGGAGCCGGCGCGGGCCAAGGCCAAGGCGGCCGGGGTCAAGGAAATCTTCATCGACGACCTCAAGGAGGAGTTCGTCCGCGACTTCGTCTTCCCGATGTTCCGCGCCAACGCGGTCTACGAGGGAGAGTACCTGCTCGGCACCTCGATCGCGCGGCCGCTGATCGCCAAGCGCCAGATCGAGATCGCGCGCAAGGTCAAGGCCGACGCGGTCTCGCACGGCGCCACCGGCAAGGGCAACGACCAGGTGCGCTTCGAGCTGGGCTACTACGCGCTGGCGCCCGACATCAAGGTGATCGCGCCTTGGCGCGAGTGGGACCTGACCTCGCGCGAGAAGCTGATGGCCTACGCCGAGAAGCACGGCATTCCGGTCGACTTCCGGAAGAAGAAGGGCGCGGCGCCGTACTCGATGGACGCCAACCTGCTGCACATTTCCTACGAGGGCGGCATCCTCGAGGACCCGGATTTCGAGCCCGAGGCGTCGATGTGGCGCACCACGGTGTCGCCGGAGAAGGCGCCCAACAAGCCGCAGTATGTCGAGCTGGAATACCGCAAGGGCGACATCGTCGCGATCGACGGTAGGAAGATGACGCCGGCGCAGGTGCTCGCCACGCTGAATCAGCTCGGCGGCCGGCACGGCATCGGCCGGCTCGACATGGTGGAGAACCGCTACGTCGGCATGAAGTCGCGCGGCTGCTACGAGACCCCCGGCGGGACCATCATGCTGAAGGCGCACCGCGCGATGGAGTCGCTCACGCTGGACCGCGAGGTGCTGGCGCTCAAGGACGACCTGATGCCGCGCTACGCCCGGCTGGTCTACAACGGCTACTGGTTCAGCCCGGAGCGGCGGCTGCTGCAGACGCTGATCGACGAGTCGCAGGCGACCGTGAACGGGACGGTGCGCGTCAAGCTCTACAAGGGCACGGTCATGAACGCCGGCCGCGCCTCGAGGACCGACTCGCTGTTCGACGCGACGATCGCCACCTTCGAGGAAGACAAGGGCGCGTACCGCCAGGCCGACGCGGAGGGGTTCATCAAGCTGAACGCGCTGCGCATGCGCATCGCCGAGAAGCTCAAGCGCGGCAAGCGCAAGTGACGGAGGCATCCATGAGCCAATTCGACAACGTCAGCGTGGTTAGGCAGGCCAATGTCTATTTCGACGGCAAGTGCGTGTCGCACACGGTGCTGCTTCCGGACGGGACGCGGAAGACGCTCGGGGTCATCCAGCCGAGCGTGCTCACCTTCAACACGGGCGCGCCCGAGGTGGTGGAGATCAACGCGGGCCGCTGCCGCGTGAAGCTCGCCGGCAGTTCCGAGTGGAAAACCTACGGCCCCGGGGAGCAGTTCTCGGTGCCGGGCAACTCGAGCTTCGACATCGAGACACTGGAGTTGCTCGACTACGTCTGCCATTTCGGCTGAGCCGCGCGGGAGGGGAGCATGCCGTCGTTCGACATCGTCTCCGAGGTGGACAAGCAGGAGTTGCGCAATGCGGTGGACCAGACCAACAAGGAGGTCGGCAACCGCTTCGATTTCAAGGGCTCGGAGGCGCGCGTCGAGCTGGCCGAGTTTCAGCTGACGGTGTTCGCCGACGACGAGTTCAAGCTCGGTCAGGTCCACGACATCCTGCTCGGCAAGCTCGCCAAGCGCGGCATCGACGTGCGCGCGCTGGAAAAGGGCGCCGTCGAGAAGGTGAGCGGCAACAAGGTCAAGCAGGGCGTCACGGTCCGGGTCGGCGTCGCCAGCGAGCTGGCGAAGCGCATCGTCAAGCTGGTCAAGGACAGCAAGCTCAAGGTGCAGGCCAGCATCCAGGGCGATACCGTGCGCGTATCCGGCGCGAAGAAGGACGTGCTGCAGGAAGCCATCGCGCTCACGCGCAAATCGGTCACCGACTACCCGCTGCAGTTCACCAACTTCCGCGATTAGCGAAATCGCCGGCAACGGCAACGTCTTTTCACCGCGGAGGCGCGGAGGCGCAGAGAAAAGCACAAGACGTTAACCGCGGAGGACGCAGAGGGCGCGGAGGAAGATCTTTTCAACGCAAAGGACGCGAAGGGCGCAAAGGAAGATCTTATTTGAATGGGGTTCTGCCGTTCGTTAGCGCTATTGGCGTCCTTTGCGGAAAAAAGTAGTTGCCTTTCTCCGCGCCTCTGCGCCTCTGCGGTTACGAGGCCGTTGTCCCGCCGCCGGCGTCGCGCGCCTGGATCAGCGCCTTGAGCTCGCGGATCTCGGCCCGCAACGACTCGACGTCGGCGTGGGTCATCGCGGCCGCGTGCTCCACGGCCACCTCCGTCTTCTCCTGCAGCGCCGTCTCCTGGCTCTGGATCGCGCTGACGATCACGCCGATGAAAAGGTTCAGCATCGTGAACGTCGCGACCAGGATGAACGGGATGAAGAACAGCCAGGCGTAGGGGTAGCGCTCCATCACGGGCCGCACGATCCCCATCGACCAGCTCTCCAGCGTCATGATCTGGAACAGCGTGTACATCGAGCGGCCGAGGGTGCCGAACCAGTCGCCGAAGGCGGCCCCGAACAGGTTGGTGGCGATCACCGCGAAGACGTAGAACAGGATGCCGATGATGAGCGCGATCGAGCCGATGCCGGGGATCGCCGCCAGCAGGGCGCCGACGACCCGGCGCATCGACGGCACCATCGTGAACAGGCGCAGTACCCGTAGGATGCGCAGCGCCCGCAGCACGGCGAACGGACCCGACGCCGGCACCAGAGCGATCGCCACCACCAGGAAGTCGAACACGCTCCAGGGGTCGCGGAAGAACGCCGGCCCGCGGCCGATCAGGCGGGCGCCGACTTCCAGCACGAACACGGCCAGGATCGCGGCGTCCACCGTCTTCAGCGCCGGCCCGATGGCCGCCATTACGCTGGCGGATGTTTCCAGGCCCAGGGTGACGGCGTTGACGACGATCAGCGCGATGATGAGCCGTTGGGCGCGCGGGCCTTCGGCCAGCGCCAGCAGGCGTTCCCGCCAGCCAGGCAGGGTGAGGGTCGGTGTGGTCATCGGCGCGCTCGGGCTGTCACGACGCGATTAGAGCGTTCCGCCGGCGGAAGTTCCCGTCGCATCAGCCGCGCAGCGCAGCCGTCCAGCGGCTGTAGGCGGCGTCGGCGACGCGGTGCAGCGCCGCCACTTTCTCCTCCAGGTCTGCCTGGATGACTTCGGGTGGCTGGACCCCGGGGCTCGAGCTGGCGGCGATCTCCTTGGCGCCGCCCGCGCACCACTCGCGCACCAGCGTCTCGGTCATCTCGATGTGGCATTGCAGGCCCAGCGTGTTGCCGAGCGCGAACGCCTGGTTCTCGCACCAGCGGCTCGACAGCAGCCGGGTCGCTCCCGGCGGAATGGCGAAGGTTTCGCCGTGCCAGTGAAACGAGTCGAACGCCGTCGGCAGGCCGGGAAACCACTCCCGCGCCCGGGGCTCGTCGGCGAGCCGGACCTCGCCCCAGCCGATCTCCTTGTAGGATGCGCGGGTGACCTCGGCGCCGAGCGCCTTGGCGATCAGCTGCCCGCCGAGGCAATGGCCGAGGACCGGCAGGTCCCGAGCGACGGCGTCACGGATCAGGCGCAGCGCCGGGGCGATCCACGGCAGATCGTCGTTGACGCTCATCGGCCCTCCCATGAAGACGAAGCCGGCGTGGGCCCCGGTGTCAGGCGGCACGCTCGCGCCGGCGTCGAGCGGGATCAGCTCCCATGGCACGCTCCGTGCATCCAGGTAAGTGGCAAAATAGCCCGGGCCTTCGGTGCGGAAGTGGCGAAAGATGGCAACGGGTTTCATCGCGGGTACATGGGGGTGAAATGAACGCGCGCAAGTTTAGTGCAATCGGGTTGCTGCTCCTAGGCTGGGCCGGCGCGGCCGCGGGCGTCAACGTGCAGGTGGTGGGCCTCTCCAAGGGAAAGGCGGTCGTGGTGGTGGACGGCGGCGCGCCGCGCACGCTGCGGGAGGGACAAACGACGCCGGAGGGCGTCAAGCTGATCCGGGCCGACAGCGCAACCGCGGTGCTGGAGGTGGAGGGTGCCCGCCGCACGGTCGGGCTCGGCCACGCGGCGAGCGTCGCCGGTCCGAAGCCGCGCGGCGACACCGTGACCCTGACCGCCGATCCTCGCGGCCATTTCACCGCCAACGCGCGCGTGAACGGCGCGCCGGCCCAGTTCATCGTCGATACCGGCGCCACCATGGTGACGATCTCGACCCAGGAAGCGCGCCGCCTCGGTGTCGATTACACGCGCGGCGACAAGCGCGTCGCGGTCACCGCGAACGGCCCCGTGCCGGTCTACCTGCTGAAGCTCGACGAGGTGCAGGTGGGCGACGTCGTTCTGCGCAACGTCGATGCCGCCGTGCAGGAAGGCGACGGCCTCACCGTGAACCTTCTCGGGATGAGCTTTCTGAATCGCGTCGAGATGCGCCAGGACGCCGGCAGCCTGACGCTGAAGAAACGGTACTAGCAGCCCAGCATCGCCGCCAGGTCTTCCAGATCCTCGGCCACGAGGTCGAAGCGCGGGTCCGCGGCCAGGTTCTTCCTGGTCGGGTCGCCGAATTCCAGCGGCCGGCGCACGAAGGCGGTGCGCATCCCCTCGGCATGGGCCGCCAGCAGGTCGTCCTGGTGCGCGGCCACCATCATCACCCGCGCCGGCGGCAGGCTCAGCATGTCGCACGCACCGCGGTAGGTCTCCGGGTCGCGCTTGTAGTGGCGGAACGTCTCCGACGAGAAGATCACGTCCCACGGCAGCCGTGCGTTGCGCGCCATGTCGACCAGCAGCCGCACGTTGCCATTCGACAGGGTGCCGAGGATGTAGCGCTTTTTCAGCCGCTTGAGTCCCGCGGCGCTGTCCTTCCACGGCGGCAGGCGGTGCCACGCCAGGTTGAGCTCGTCGCGCTCCTCGGCGCCGAAGCGCGGGCCGATCCCGAACTCGTCCATCAGCTCGTCGAGCGACGCGCGCTGCAGGTCGTCGATCTTGGTCCACGGCTGCTCGCCCCGGCGCACGCGGTCCATGGACGGGGCGTACTTGCCGCGCCAGGCGTCGGCGAAGGCGCCCCAGTCGATGCGAATGCCCTTGCCGCGGGCGATGCGCTTTGCCTCGCGGACAACGCCGCTGCGCCAGTCGACCACCGTGCCGAAGACGTCGAAAGTGAGCGCGTCGACGGCGCCCGGATCGAAGGCGGATTCGCTCATGGGAACGGAGGCCGGCTCAGGCGCACCTGCCGCCGGGCGCGGCCTTGTCGTGCTCGATGAGCGCGTAGGCGGAGTGGTTGTGGATCGACTCGAAGTTCTCGGCCTCGACGACGTAGCCGAGGATGCGCGGATCGCGTTTCAGCGCGCCGGCGACGTCGCGCACCAGGTCCTCGACGAACTTCGGGTTGTCGTAGGCGCGCTCGGTGACGTACTTCTCGTCCGGCCGCTTGAGCAGGCCGTAGACCTCGCACGAGGCCTGATCCTCCACCATGCGCACCAGTTCCTCGATCCAGACCAGGCTGGCGGTGCGGGCGGCGACGGTGACGTGGGAACGCTGGTTGTGGGCGCCGTAATCCGAGATGCCTTTCGAGCACGGGCACAGGCTGGTGACCGGCACCACGACCTTCATGGTGAATTCGTAGCTGCCTTTGCAGATATCGCCGGTGAAGGTGACCTCGTAGTCCATCATGCTCTGCACGCCGGAGACCGGCGCCGACTTGTTGATGAAATACGGGAAGCGCATCTCGAGGTGGCCGGCTTCGGCCTCGAGCCGCTCCACCATCTCGCGCAGGATGGTTTCGAACGACTCGACCGAGATCTCGCGCTCGTGGCTGTTGAGGATCTCGACGAAGCGCGACATGTGCGTGCCCTTGAAGTTGTGCGGCAGGTGCACGTACATGTTGAACGTCGCCACCGAGTGCTGGACGCCGCCGGACTTGTCGGCGACGCGCGCCGGGTGGCGGATGTCCTTGATGCCGACGCGGTCGATGGCGATGCGGCGGACATCGGGCGAGCCCTGGACGTCGGGCATCGCGGGCAGCTCGGCTTTGCGGTTCATGCGGGGTCCCAACAGGTGATCGGCCCTTGATTATAACTGCCGGCGAATACCTGAGTAAACCGCTCGGCTAATCGGGCGGCGAGGTCAGTCGGCCAGCTTCGACCGGATCGCCTCGGCGAGGCCGCGCGCGTCGAGGCCGCAGGCGGCCAGCATATGGGCCGGGTTGCCGTGGTCGATGAAGCGATCCGGCAGCCCGAGCTGCAGGACCGGCGTGGCGATGCCGGCGCGCTCGAGGCACTCGACCACCGCGCTGCCGGCGCCGCCCATCACGACGTTTTCCTCCACCGTCACCAGCAGGTCGTGGGTGCGGGCCAGCTCAACCGCCAGCGACTCGTCGAGCGGCTTGACGAAGCGCATGTTGGCGACCGTCGCGTCCAGCTCCTCGGCGGCGGCCAGGCTCGGCGCCACCATGGAGCCGAACGCGGCGATAGCGATGGCCTGCCCGCGGCGCCGGATTTCGCCCTTGCCCAGGGGCAGCGCGGTGAGTTCGGGCTCGATCGGCGTCCCGGGGCCGGTGCCGCGCGGGTAGCGCACGGCGGCCGGGCCATCCAGGCGAAACGCCGTGGTGAGCATCTGCCGGCACTCGTTCTCGTCGGACGGGGTCATCACGACGATGTTGGGGATGCAGCGCAGATAGGACAGGTCGAACGCGCCATTGTGCGTGGCGCCGTCGGCGCCGACGATGCCGCCGCGGTCGACCGCGAACACCACCGGCAGGTTCTGGATCGCGACGTCGTGGATCAGCTGGTCGTAGGCGCGCTGCAGGAAGGTGGAATAGATCGCCACCACGGGCTTCAACCCGTCGCAGGCCATGCCGGCGGCGAAGGTCACCGCGTGCTGCTCGGCGATGCCGACGTCGAAGGCCCGCTCCGGAACGGCGCGGGCGAAGACGTCGACGCCGGTGCCGGACGGCATCGCCGCGGTGATGGCGATGACGCGGGAATCCTGCTCCGCCAGGTCCTCCAGGGTGCGGCCGAAAATCGAGGTGAAGCTTGGCGGGGCGGCGGGCTTCTTGAACACGTCCCCCGTTTCCGCATCGAAGGGTCCGACCCCGTGAAACAG
>DATIUV010000015.1:0-9409 GCA_035466595.1 Pelomicrobium sp. | reverse complement strand
GCGGACGGTGTTCGGTGAGCCCGCCTGCACGTTCAGCGATCCCGCGCGCTTTTTCTCGTTTCGCCGCGAACGCGTGACCGGCCGCATGGCCGCCTGCATCTGGCTCCAGCCGGGCTAGATCGCTCAGCCGTCGCGCGCGGGCGGCTCTGCGCGCCCCGCCTCCTCCCGAGCGGCCTGCGCCTCGGCGCGGGCGCGCCGCCGTCGGCGCTCCGGCGTGCCCATCAGCCACAGGAACAGCGCCAGCGGGCCGGCACCGTAAAACGCGAACGTCAGGATCCCGGCCGTCACGCTCGGTTCGGTCACCGCCATCATGAGCGCGACGTAGAGCCACGCGATCGCCACGATGTACATTGCCTGCCGCGCCTTTCTTGACAGTCCTTGCCGGCGGCGCAAAGAATGGCCGCTCCCCGTCCGCTCGATTCCGACTGGTCCGACCGCGCATGCCGCCAGCCGACGACACCGCTCCGCCGGCGTCCGCCCCCTTGGGCAAGGATGCGGCGCCAGCGTTCCCTCCGGCCGGCCCCGGCGCCGACGCAGACACGGACGCGTGGGACGCGTTTCATGGCCGCCACGCCCAGCGCCACGTCGACCTCTGGATGCGCCTGCTGGCGGACAAGCTCGACAACCCCGAGGCGGACCGCGACCGCCGCTTCGGCGCGGCCGAGTGGCGCGCGAGCACCCCGCACGACTACCTGCGCCAGGCTTATCTCATCAACGCGGACTGGCTGCAGCAGGCGGTGGCGCGCTGGCCCGCCGATCCGGCCACCCGCAGGCGCCTGGCCTTCTTCACGCGCCAGCTGATCGACGCGCTCTGTCCGGCCAACTTTCCGGCCACCAACGCCGAGGCGCTGAAGCGCATGGCGGAAACCGAGGGCCGCAGCCTCCAGGAGGGCGTGCGCAACCTGCTCGACGACATCCGGCGCCGCCGCATCTCGATGACCGACGAGTCCGCGTTCGAGGTCGGCCGCAACCTGGCGATCACGCCCGGCACGGTCGTCTACGAGAACGAGCTGTTTCAACTGATCCAGTACGCGCCCGCCGGCGAGCGGGTGCGCGAGCGGCCGCTGCTGATCGTGCCGCCGTTCATCAACAAGTATTACATCCTCGACCTGCAGCCGGAGAACTCGTTCGTGCGCTACGCGCTCGAGCAGGGGCTGCAGGTGTTCCTGATCTCCTGGCGCAACGTCGGTCCGGAGCTGGGTGGGGCGACCTGGGACGATTATCTGGACCAGGTCGTCTTTCGCGCGCTGGACATCACGCTGGAGATCGCCGGGACGCAACGGCTCAACGCGCTCGGCTTCTGCGTCGGCGGCACGCTGCTGGCATCGGGCCTTGCGCTGCTGCGGGCGCGCCGCGACCGCCGCGTCGCCAGCCTGACGCTTTTAACCACCCTGCTCGACTTCGCCGAGCCCGGCGACATCGGCGTCTACGTGCAGGAGCCGTTCGTGGCGCAGAAGGAGGCGGAGTTCGCCGGCGGCGGCGTGATGCGCGGCGCCGAGCTGGCGCAGGCGTTCGCCAGCCTGCGCGCCAACGAGCTGGTCTGGAACTACGTGGTCAACAACTACCTCAAGGGCCAGGCGCCGCCGCCGTTCGACCTGCTCTACTGGAACAGCGACAGCGCCAACGTCCCCGGCGCCCTGTTCGCCTTCTACCTGCGGCGCATGTACCTCGACAACGCGCTGCGATTGCCGGGCGCCCTCCTCATGCGCGGGACCCGGGTGGATCTGCGCCGCATCGACGTGCCGACGTTCGTGCTGGCGGCGCGGGACGACCACATCGTGCCGTGGCGGTCCGCGTTTGCCAGCGCCCGCCTGCTTTCTGGCAGAATCGAATTCGTCCTCGCCGCCAGCGGCCACATCGCCGGCGTGATCAATCCGGCGGCGAAGAAGCGCCGGAGCCACTGGACCGGCGCTTTCGGCCACCGCAACGCGGAGGACTGGATGGCGGAGGCGCGCAGCCACGCCGGCAGCTGGTGGCCCCGCTGGGCCGCGTGGCTCCGACGGCGCAGCGGCAAAACCGTGGCGGCGCCGGCGGCGCCGGGAAGCGGCCGCTATCCGCCGATCGAACCCGCGCCGGGGCGCTACGTCCGGGTGCGGCACGAATGAAGGCGCGGCAACAGGCACACCAACCATGACAACAACAGGAGGCAATCGATGACGCAACGTATCGCACTCGTGACCGGCGGCATGGGCGGGCTGGGCGAGGCCATCTGCGAGAACCTGGTGGAGCACGGCCACAAGGTGATCGTCACGCACTCGCCCGGTAACAAGAAGGTCAAGGAGTGGATGGCCGAGCAGAAGGACAAGGGCTTCGATTTCCATGCCGTCGGCATCGACGTGGCGGACTGGGACTCCTGCGTGAAGGGCGTCGGGGAGGCGGTGCAGGCGGTGGGCCCGATCGACATCCTGATCAACAACGCCGGCATCACCCGCGACATGACGTTCAAGAAGATGGGCAAGGCCGACTGGGATGCAGTCATCCGCACCAACCTCGACAGCGTGTTCAACATGACCAAGCAGGTGCTGGACGGCATGGTGGACCGCGGCTGGGGCCGCATCGTCAACGTCTCCTCCGTAAATGGCCAGAAGGGTGCGTTCGGCCAGGTCAACTACTCCTCGGCGAAGGCCGGGATGCACGGCTTCACCAAGGCGCTGGCGCTGGAGGTGGCGAAGAAAGGCGTCACGGTGAACACGATCTCCCCCGGCTACATCGGCACCAAGATGGTGATGGCAATTCCGGAGGAGATCCTCAACACGAAGATCATTCCCCAGATCCCGGTGGGACGGCTCGGCAAGCCCGAGGAGATCGCCGGGTTGATCGCCTATCTGACCTCCGAGGAAGCGGCGTTCGTGACCGGCGCCAACATCTCGATCAACGGCGGCCAGCACATGTTCTGAGGCGGGCCGCCGCCGCGCAGCGCGACGCAAAGAAAAAGCCCCGGCGGTTACCCGCCGGGGCTGAAATCCTTTATCCGGGAGAGGATCCCGGGAATAAAGGAGGAGGAGGAGCCTTACGAACCTTTCTTGCCGCTGCCGGCGCCTTTCCTGGCGGCGCCGGCCGCCGCGTTGAAGTTGGCCTGGGCCAGGTCGGTCATCTGCTTGCCGGCCTTGGTCATCGCATCCATCGCGGCCTGACTCGCGGCCATGGCCGAGCGCATCGCGTTCACGGCGAAATCGGACCCCGGCGGCGCCGCAGCGGTGGCCTGGTCGAAGGCACCCGACACGCCCTTGGTCAGGGTCTGCAGCCGCTCCTCGAAGAGCTTCGCCAGCTCGCCCTGGGTTTCGGTGGTCACGTCGTACACGCTCTTGGCATAGGTCATCGCCTGCTCCACGCCGGCTTCGGCCAGCTTCATGCGCAGCGCGTTGGCGGCCTGGATGTCCTTGGTCTCGGCCAGCAGCTTGGCATTCTTCGCGTTCTCTTCCATCGCGCCGCGGGCCGCCTCGATCTGCAGCTTGACCAGCTTCTCAGCGCTGTCCATCGAGATCTTGGCGAACTTGAGCGCCGTTTCCAGGTTGCTCTTGGCGATTTCGTTGATCTGTTCGGGTACCTGCACCATGGTGTTCTCCTCCTTCTTCGTCGACGAATTGCTGCATTGCACAAGGGCATTCTAGGCACCCTGCGGCCCGCTGTCAAGATTGCGCTGCGCTGCACCATCCGTGTCTCCCGCCCTGCGGCAAGGCTTCGCGGGCATGCCGCCCCGGCCTCTGCTGCTTTGCACCGCCGTTCATGTAATAATCTGATTTGACGCCATTTGCCCCAGAGGCCAAGCGATGCCCGACGACATTCGCCTGATCAAGAAGTACCCCAACCGGAGGCTCTACGACACCTCCGCCAGCAGCTACATCACGCTCGCGGACGTCAAGCAGCTGGTCCTCGACCAGGTCGAGTTCCGGGTCGTGGATGCCAAGACCAACGAGGACCTCACCCGCAGCATCCTGTTGCAGATCATCCTCGACGAGGAAAGCGGCGGCATGCCGATGTTCTCGCGCGACATGCTGTCGCAGATCATCCGCTTCTACGGCCACGCCATGCAGGGCATGATGGGCGCCTACCTCGAGAAAAACATCCAGACCTTCATTGACATGCAGAAGAAGCTGCAGGAGCAGTCGAAGGCGATGTACGGCGAGAACCCCATGTTCAGCTCCGACGCCTGGAGCCAGTTCCTCAAGATCCAGGGGCCGGCGGTGCAGGGGCTGCTGTCCAACTACCTCGAGCAGAGCGCCAACCTGTTCCTCGACATGCAGAACCAGCTCCAGCGCCAGACCCGCAACCTGTTCGGCGGCTTCCCGTTCCCGGGCTTCCCCGGCGAAGGCGGCGCCGGCGAGCCTTCGACCAACGGCGGCCAGCCCAAGGACGAGGGCAAGAAGTCCCAGTAGCGCCCGCCTCGCCCATGGCCCGCCAGCGGCCCGCCGCCGCGCCGCGCGTCGGCTTCGTTTCCCTGGGCTGCCCGAAGGCGACCGTCGACGCCGAAGCCATCATCACGCGCCTGCGCGCGGAGGGCTACGCCCTCGCGCCTTCCTACGACGGCGCCGACCTGGTGGTGGTCAACACCTGCGGCTTCATCGACGCCGCGGTGGACGAGTCCCTGGAGGCGATCGGCGAAGCCCTGGCTGAAAACGGCCGCGTGATCGTCACCGGCTGCCTCGGCGCGAAGGGCAACGTCGTCCAGGAAACGCACCCCCAGGTCCTCGCCGTCACGGGGCCCCACGCGCTCGAGGCGGTGATGGACGCCGTACACCGTCACTTGCCGAAGCCCCACGATCCGTTCCTCGACCTGGTGCCGCCACAGGGCATTCGCCTGACGCCGCGGCACTACGCCTATCTGAAGATTTCCGAGGGCTGCAACCACCGCTGCACCTTCTGCATCATTCCGTCGCTGCGCGGCGACCTCGTCAGCCGCCCGATCGGCGAGGTGATGCAGGAAGCCGAAACGCTGGTCAAGGCCGGCGTGCAGGAACTGCTGGTCATCTCGCAGGACACCAGCGCGTACGGCGTCGACGTGCGCTACCGCACCGGGTTCTGGAACGGACGCCCGCTGAAGACCCGCTTCGCGGAGCTGGTGGCGGCGCTGGGCACGCTCGGTGCCTGGGTGCGCCTGCATTACGTCTATCCGTATCCGCACGTCGACGACGTGATCCCTCTGATGGCGGAGGGCCGCGTGCTGCCCTACCTGGACGTGCCGTTCCAGCACGCGAGCCGGCGCATCCTGAAGCTCATGAAGCGCCCGGCGAGCGGCGAGGACAACCTCGAACGTATCCGCGCCTGGCGCGCCGCCTGTCCCGACATCACGCTGCGCAGCACCTTCATCGTCGGCTTCCCCGGCGAGACGGAAGGCGAGTTCGAGGAGCTGCTGGCGTTTCTCGAAGAGGCGGAGCTGGACCGCGTCGGCTGCTTCGCCTACTCCGCCGTGGACGGCGCGGCCGCCAACGCGCTGCCCGGGGCCGTGCCCGAGGAGCTGAAGGAGGAGCGCCGCGCGCGCTTCATGGCCGTGCAGGCGGCGGTGAGCCGGCGGCGGCTCGCCCGCCGCGTCGGCCAGACGCTGGAGGTGCTGGTGGACGCGGCCGACGAGCGCGGCGCGATCGCGCGCACCCGAGGCGACGCGCCCGAGATCGACGGCGTGGTGCATCTGCCCGGCGCAACGGGACTGAAGACGGGCGAGCGCGTCGCGGCGCGCATCGTCGCCGCCGACGACCACGACCTCACCGCGGAGCTTGCGGAGGAGCCGGGGCGCCGGTCGGCGTCCGCCTAGGCGGAGGACAGCTCAGCGCTTGCCGGACTTGTCGCCGACGCCGAAGGCCGAGCGCTGCGCCTCCATGAGGTCGTTCATCTGGCGGAAGAACTCGTTCACCGCCGGATTGACGAACGCGTTCGGCGAGAAGGTGCGCGCGAAGGCGTCGGCGAAATTGGCGCCGGGCATCGACGAAGCCATCATCTGCGTGAACTGCTGCATCATGCTGGCGTAGCTGGCGCCCATGCGCCCCATCTCGCGCACGCTGGCGACGAACAGGTCCGAGTCGCCGCCCGGCACCCGCTCGTTGATGCGGTACATCAGGTCGCGCCGCTGGTCCCACGGGTCGTTGCTGTTGGCAAGGTAGCTGCGCAGGTCCATGAGCAGCTGCTGCACGTCTTCCGGAAGCTCGGGCTTTTCTTCGGCCATCGGTTGCCTTCCTCCTCGGCCCCAGCATAGCCGCAATCGGCGGGCGCGGCCAGCCGGCTCAGGACACCGCGGGCGCCGGCTCCAGCTGCAGAAACGCGGCGACGTCCTCGAGCCGCCGCGTGCGCCGCATCGGCGGCAGGCTGGCGACGATGCGCCGCCCATAGGGGCGCGTCGCCAGCCGCGGGTCGCAGATCATCAGGACGCCGCGGTCGGTCTCGCTGCGGATCAGCCGGCCGGCGCCCTGCTTCAGGCTCAGCACCGCCTCCGGCAGCTGGTAGTCGTTGAACGGATTGCCGCCCTCCTCGCGGATGCGCGCGAGGCGCGCCGCGTACACGGGGTCGTCCGGCGGCGCGAACGGCAGCTTGTCGATCACCACCACGGACAGCGCCGGGCCGCGCACGTCGACGCCCTCCCAGAACGACTGGCTGCCCAGCAGCACCGCGTTGCCGAGCCGCCGGAACCGATCCAGCATCTCGCTTTTCGCGCCCTCGCCCTGCACCAGGATCGGATAGTCGCCGCCGAGCGCCTCGCGCAGCAGGTCGCCCGCGCGTTTGAGCGCCCGCAGCGTCGTGAACAGCAGGAAGGCCCGGCCGACGCTCGCGCGAATCACCGGCACCGCGGCGGCGACCACGGCGGCGGTGAACGCGGGATCGCTCGGATCCGGCAGTCCTTCGGGCACGTACAGCAGCGCGTTGCCCGGATAATCGAAAGGGCTGTCCCAGGCGGCGGTACGGGCGCCCTCGAGCCCGAGCTGACGGCAGTAATGGCGGAAATCGCCGGCAACCGCCAGCGTCGCCGACGTGAAGATCCAGGCCCGCGGCGTCGCCGCCAGCTGGCGGCCGAACGTGTCGGCGACGCTGAGCGGCGTCTGGTTGAGATGCAGCGACTGCGCGAACACCTCCGCCCAGCGCACCATGGCCGGATCGCGGTCGCCGCGCCAGCCCTCGACGAGCGCGGCGAGCGCCGCGGCGCGCTCGTGGCAGTTGGCGAGCTCGGCGGCGCGCTCGGCCTGTGCTTCCAGCGCGTCCGCCAGCGCCTGCAGCGAAGCGGCCAGCGCGTCCAGCGCCGCCGCAAATTCAGCTCGGGCCAGGGCCTGGTCGCGGGTCCAGCGCGCCGCGTGCACGCCGGCGGCAAGCCGCTGGTCGCGCACGGCCTTCTCCAGCGCGTCGCAGGCGGCCGGCAGCGGCGCAAATTCCCGCGCGTGAGCAATGCCCGCGACGCGCGCGTCGCGCGCGAGCTCCAGCAACTGGCCGGTGGTGACGCTGGCGCCGAAGAACAGGCTGGCGGTGTCGGGCAGCTGGTGCGCCTCGTCGAAGATGACGGTATGGCAGGCGGGCAGCAGCTCGGCGACGCCGACGTCGCGCAGCATGAGGTCGGCGAAGAACAGGTGGTGATTCACCACCACGACATCGGCGGCCAGCGCCTCGCGCCGCGCCTGCATCACGAAACACTCGTCGTAGAAGTCGCAGTCGCCGCCGAGGCAGTTGTCGCGGGTAGAGGTCGCCACCGGCCAGACCGGCGAGTTCTCGGCGATGTCGGCCGCGCCGCTGCGATCGCCGTCGCGGCTGCGCGCCGCGAAGGCGCGCACGCGCTGCAGGTCCTCGGCCGCCTGACGCGACGCGAAGCGCCCGTCCTTGAGCGCGCGCTCGAGATGGAAGCGGCAGACGTAATTGGCGCGCCCCTTAAGCAGCGCGACCGTGACGGGCACGCCGAGCACCTCGCGCACCGTCGGCAGGTCGCGCTGGTAGAGCTGGTCCTGCAGCGTCTTGGTGCCGGTGGAGACGATGACCTTGCCGCCGGACAGGAGCGCGGGGACCAGGTAGGCGAAGGTCTTGCCGGTGCCAGTGCCGGCCTCGGCGACCAGCATCCCGCGAGCGGCGATCGCTTCGGCGATGGCCTGCGCCATTTCCAGCTGCTGCGGACGGGCAGCGAAACCCGGCACGCGCGCCGCCAGCAGCCCGCCGGCGCCGAAAAAACGTTCGAGGTCTTCCATGGCGCGAAAAGGTTGCGGCAGTGTAGCACGCGCGGTTGCGGCCTCCGCCCGGCGCCGCGCTAGAATCGGCATGAGGTCCCCGCTGCCGGAGACGCCTGCCGGATGAACGCCGCCAACGCCATCACGCTGCTGCGCCTGTGCCTGGTGCCGGTGCTCGCCTTCCTGCTGATCGAGGGCCGCCACATGGCGGCGTTCTGGACCTTCGTGATCGCCAGCGTGAGCGACGGCATCGACGGCTTCATCGCCCGCCATTTCAACCAGCGCACCCACATCGGCGCCGTCCTGGACCCCGCCGCCGACAAGCTGCTGATCCTGGCCAGCGTCATCGGCCTGACGTGGATCAAGCTGCTGCCGCTCTGGCTGGCGGCGCTGATGGTCGGCCGCGACTTCGTCATCGTCGTCGGCGCGGTCAGCTATCGCATCGCCATCGGCCCCTACCGGATGCAGCCCACCTTCCTCGGCAAGGCCTGCACCTTTTTCCAGTTCTCGCTGCTCGTCGTTCTGCTGGCGCAGGCCGCCGGATACGTCGATGCCACCGACTACCTGCCATGGCTGTTCGGTTTCGTTGCCCTCTTCACGGTGCTCTCGGGCGCCCATTACGTCTGGACCTGGGGCGCCAAGGCGTCGGCTCACGTCTCCTCCTAAGTCATTCCCGCAATTGGGAAAAGCAAGCGCGGAAGTTGATCTCGATCAAACCCCCCTCGCCGCCGCAGCGTCAATCTTAGAGTTTTGGTCCGACACGCACAGCTGCATGCCGTCCGCCACCGCGCCGGCCTCGCCGCCGCCCGATCCTTTCGACCTGCTGATGGCGCTGCCGCTGCTGCGCGCCGTCGGCGAAGACGCGGTGCAAACACTGGCGGCGGGCGCCCGGGCCGTTCACTTGGCGGCCGGCGACGTCCTGTTCCGCCGCGGCGCGGCGTGCACCGGCTTTCATGTCGTCGTCGATGGGCTGATCAAGCTCACGCTCGAGGGCGCCGACGGCGCCGAGAAGGTCATCGATATCGTCGGTCCCGGCAAGAGCTTCGGGGAAGCGGTTATGTTCCTCGACAAGCCCTACTACGTTTCCGCTGAGGCCTGCGCCGACAGCTTGCTGCTGCACGTCGACAAGGAGGTGGTGTTCGGCCTCGTCGACCACGATCCGCTGTTCGCCCGTCGCATGCTTGCGGGCCTCTCGGCACGGCTACACGAATTGGTGCGCGATGTCGAGTCCTACTCGCTGCGCTCCGGCACCCAGCGGGTGATCGCCTACCTGCTGGACG
>DATIUV010000014.1:0-4856 GCA_035466595.1 Pelomicrobium sp. | reverse complement strand
TCGGCGAGCGGATCGGCGTCCTGCGCACGGTCTGGCTGACGGAGGGTCTGACGGCCGTCGGCATCGTCTCGCTGCTGGCGCTGCCGCTGGCGGGCAGCCTCGCCGTGCTGCCGGTCGTGGGACTCGCGCTGAACGGCACCTCATCGGTGCTGTACGGCACGGTGCCGGAGCTGGTTTCGCGCGAGCGGCGGGCTCGGGCCTTCGGCGTTTTCTATACGGCCACCATCGGCGCCGGGGCGCTCGCGCCGGTGTTCTACGGCCTTTTCAGCGACGCGCTCGGCGTGCCGGCGATGATGAAGCTGATCGCGGCCGTCGTGCTGGTGACGCTGCCGCTCGCCTGGCTCCTGCGAGCCGCGCTCACGCCGGCTCCCCAGCGCGCCTGATCCTTCCACCGCCGGTCGCGCCGGCTTGTGCAGCAGCTTGTTTCCTGCCGGCCCCGGCCGCGCGCGTTCCCGGCGCGAGGATCACTGCCTTCATCGGGAACATCGCGCCAAAACGGATGCATCCCTTCGGGTATGCGGACGCGGTGCGTCCCGGAGGATTCGAGCGGAAGGTATCATAGCCGCCGTTCGTCTTCGTGAAGGGAGCGCGCGCGTGATCCAACCCGTCGGCCGGCTGGTGCTGGCCAGCAACAACGCGGGCAAGCTGCGCGAGCTGCGCCGCATCCTCGAGCCGCTCGGCGTCGAGACGCTGCCGCAGGGCGAGCTCGGCGTGTCCGAGGCTGAGGAGCCCCACGTCACCTTCCTCGAAAACGCGCTCGCCAAGGCGCGCCACGCGAGCCGCGCAACCGGCCTGCCCGCGCTCGCCGACGATTCCGGCATCTGCGTCACCGCGCTCGGCGGTGAGCCCGGCGTGCACTCGGCGCGCTTCGGCGGCGAGCCGCGCTCCGACCGGCGCAACAACGACAAGCTGCTCGCGCTGCTCGCGAACGAAGACGACCGCCGCGCGCACTACTACTGCGTGATCGTGCTGGTGCGCCACGCGGACGACCCGCAGCCGATCGTCGCCGAGGGCGAGTGGCACGGCGAGATCGCGCGCGCGCCGCGCGGCGAGGCCGGCTTCGGCTACGACCCGCTCTTTCTCGATCCGGCGCTCGGCAAGACCGGCGCCGAGCTCGCACTGGAGGAGAAGAACCGCGTCAGCCACCGGGGCAAGGCGCTCGCGGCGCTGACGGCGCGGCTGCGCGCCGGGGCGCTGCGGGCCTGACGCCCGCCGGCCGCCGCCGCTCAGTGGTCGTGGCGGTGGTGCGCGTCCGGGTAGTGCGGGTGCGCGTGGGCGAGCGGCTCGTGGCGGTGCGGGTGGCTGTGGCGCGTGCCCGGCGGCACCGGCTCGTCGTGGTCGTGACGGTGGTGCTCGTCGTGGACGTGGAAATGGGTGTGCTCGATCGGCGCGTGCACGTGCCAGTGGGTGTGGCGTTCGGTCAGGTGCAGCCACACCCCCGCCGCCATCAGCGCGCCGGCCGCCGCGAGCTGCAGCGTCGGTTCTTCGCCCAGCAGCGGCAGCGCGATCAGCGCGCCGGCGAATGGCGCCACCGAGAAGTAGGCGCCGGTGCGCGCGGTGCCCAGGTGCCGCAGCGCGAGCACGAACAGCGCCAGGCTCACGCCGTAGCTGAAGAAGCCCACCACCAGCGCGCCGAGCGCGGCGGACGGCGGCGGCAGCGCGGCGCCGGCCGCGAGCGCCAGCGCGAAATTCGCCGCGCCGGCGACCAGCCCCTTCACCATCGCGATGTAGCCGGCGTCGGCCAGCGACACCTTGCGCGTGAGGTTGTTGTCGATCGCCCACGCGAGGCACGCGCCCAGCACCGCGAGCTCGGGCAGCGCGGCGCCCAAGCGCAGCTCGCCGGGCCACGACAGCACCACGGCGCCGGCGACGATGAGCGCCATGCCGAGCGCGATGCGGCGGTCGACGTTTTCGCGGAAGACGAACCACGCCAGGAGCGCAGTCAGCACGCCCTCGGCGTTCAAGAGCAGCGACGCCCCGGACGCCGCCATGCCGGCGAGACCCCACATGAGCAGCGCCGGCCCCAGCATGCCGCCCGAGACCACGGCGCCGGCGAACCAGAGCCGGTCGGATGCGGGCATCGCTACCCGCGGGCTGCGCCGCGCGAGACGCCAGAGCCAGAGGCCGACGCCCGAGCCGAGGTAGAGCAGGCCGGCCAGGAGCCAGGGATCCACCGCGCCGAGCAGCAGCTTGGCTACCGGCGTGCCGGCGCCGAAGAGCAGGGCGGCTGCGAGCGCGGCAGCGACGCCGGCCCGCCCCGGGTTCGCGGACGCGTTCATGCCTTCGATTGTGGCGCAGGAGGCCCGCGCGTCAAACCGGCCCGGCGCCCGCCAGCGTCAGCGCGAGGCCGACCGCGGCGCACGCCGCCACCACCGGGATGATGCCCACCTTGTAGCGCCACAGCGCGACGAAAGCCGCCGCGCCGATCAGCGCCAGCGGCCACTCGAACGGACCGTCGAAACCCGTCGGCCACAGCACGTGGTAGGCGAAGAAGCAGGCGAGGTTGAGGATCACGCCCACCACTGCCGCGGTGATGCCGGTCAGCGGCGCCGTAAACTTGATGTCGCCGTGGGTCGACTCCACCAGCGGGCCGCCCACGAGGATGAACAGGAACGACGGCAGGAATGTGAAGAACGTCGCCACCGTCGCGCCCACGGCCCCGGCGACGAACAGCGCGTCGGGCCCGAACAGCGCCTTCGTCCACGCGCCGACGAAACCGACGAACGCCACCACCATGATGAGCGGACCCGGCGTCGTCTCGCCGAGCGCGAGGCCGTCGATCATCTGCGGGCCGGTCAGCCATTGGTAGTGCTCGACGGCGCCCTGGTAGACGTAGGGCAGCACCGCGTACGCGCCGCCGAAGGTGAGGAACGCCGCCTTGGTGAAGAACCAGCCCATCTGCGTGAGCGTCGCGTCCCAGCCGCCGTTGGCGGTGAGCAGCCCCAGCGCGATCGCCCACAGCGCGAAGCCGGCGCCGACGTAGCCGACGGTGTGGCGCCAGGAGAAGCGCGCGTGCGCCGGCACGGGCGTGTCGTCGTCGATCAGCGCCGGGCCGTAGTCCTTGCCGCCGCTGCCGTGGCCGCCGCCGGTGCGGAACTTCTCCGGCAGGTAGCGGCCGCCCAGCGCGCCCAGGATGCCCGCCGTCAGCACGATGGCGGGGAACGGCACGTCGAACGCGAAGATGGCGACGAACGCCGCCGCGGCGATTGCCCACAGCCAGCCGTTCTTGAGCGCGCGCGAGCCGATGCGGTACGCGGCGAAGACGACGATGGCGGTCACCGCGGGCTTGATGCCGTGGAAGATGC
The DNA here is from genome assembly GCA_035466595.1 of Pelomicrobium sp. GTDB lineage: Bacteria > Pseudomonadota > Gammaproteobacteria > Burkholderiales > UBA6910 > DATIUV01. The sequence continues at coordinate 1,551 of DATIUV010000014.1, read as the reverse complement.
CCGCCACCAGCGGCACGTCGCCGTAGGCGAGATAGATCCATGACAGCGCGATCAGGATGAAGAGCGAGGGCAGCACGAACAGCCCGCCGGCGACGATGCCGCCCCAGGTGCGGTGCATCAGCCAGCCGATGTAGGTGGCGAGCTGCTGCGCCTCCGGGCCCGGCAGCAGCATGCAGTAGTTGAGCGCGTGCAGGAAGCGCCGCTCCGAGATCCAGCGCCGGCGCTCGACGAGCTCCTGGTGCATCACGGCGATCTGCCCGGCGGGCCCGCCGAAGCTGATGAAGCCGAGCTTGAGCCAGAAGCGCAGCGCCTCGGCGAAAGGGACGGCGGCGGCGCCCGCCGCGGGCTGGCTGCCGGCGGTCATGTCCTGTGGGCTATGCATTTATCTGTAGGCCTTCGGGTTCCAGGTGTGGATCTCGTCCTGCCCTTCCTTGCACCAGCGGTACAGCGCATCGTATAGCACCAGGCCGTGGCGCAGCATCTCGTGGTCGTCGGTGAACACGCGCGACAGCCCGAGCGAGATCGCGGCGAGCCCCGCCGCCTGCGGCGCGAGATCGAGGCAGCCGGTGTCCGCGCCGCGCACGATGGTCGCCAGCTGGTCGAGCGCCGGGTCCGTCAGGCGGTAGTGCTCGATGAAGGCGTCGAAGCTGCATCGCTCGGCGCGGTGCGAGAAGTGGACGTCGGGGATGTCGTAGGGCACCGCGTCGCGTTCCTTCGCGGCGGCGAGCACGCGGTCGGCCGGCACGTAGAGGAACTCGGCGTCGGGGTCGACGAATCGCGCGACGAGCCACGGGCACGCGATGCGGTCGATCTTGGGCCGCTCGCGCGTGACCCACCGCGTGGAGGCATCCCGCGGCTTCTCCTGCACCGCGCCGCCCGCCGTCTTCCACGTCTCGAATCCGCCTTCGAGATAGCGCGCCCGACGGCCGCCGGCGGCGAGCGCGCGGGCCACGCCCTGGCTGACCTCGTGGCCGTGCACGCAATAGACCACCACGGCGGACGCTTCCGGCAGCTCGGGCACCCAGCGCCCAACCCTGTCCGGGTCGCGCCGGAGAGCGCCGGCGAGCATATCGGTGGCGGCGCTGAACGTCGCGCGCTGGCGCACGTCGATCACCAGCGGCGGCCGGTCAGAACCAAGTTCAGCACGAAGTTGTTCGGGGGAAATGCTCGCGTCCATGGCTTCTGTCTCCAGTTCAGAATCGGGCAGAAGCAGAGCTTGGACGCCGGGCGTCTTGGAAACGGCGGGGAGTCTGCGATTCCCCACGGCGACACGGTACGCTGGCGCCCGCCGGCGGGTCAAGGAACGGCGCAGCAGCGAACGGTAACGGCGCGGTAGGGAACGGTGTCGGCGCAAGAGGAAACGGGAACGGCGCAAGAGGAAACGGGAACGGCGCAGCAGCGAACGCATCCCGACGCCCGTTATGCCGGCGAAGCCTGCACCGTACCGCGATACGGAGGCCGGCATCCAGGGGTCTTGCTGCACGACCGCGCGCGATTCCTGGGCACCGGCCCCCGTATCGTGGTACGGGGCAGGCTCCGCCGGTGCGACTA
>DATIUV010000013.1:0-5665 GCA_035466595.1 Pelomicrobium sp. | reverse complement strand
CTCTCCGACGGCCAGTGGATTGACCGGCATGCGACCGACGTCGCGGCAACCCGCCTCGCGTTTGCCAAGGCGCGAGAGCATGTCAAGGACACGCCGGTGGATCGCGCCGGACTCTACGGGCTCGTCGACCTCGGCCTGGTGCTGCGGCGGGAATCGGAGCGTGCGGACGCCGCCGCCGCGGCGCTCCGCCAGCGTGCGAAGGCGCTCGACAACGACCTCGACCGACTGCAGGCGAGCGAGCGCGAGTGGGAGCAGCGTCTCGAGGCCGCTCGCACGCGAAACGCGCCGCCGGAACTGCTGCAGCGACTGGCGAAGATTCCCCAGACCGACGATGCGCTGGAGAAGGACGTTCGGGCTTACCGGGACCATGTCCTCGACGCGCTGACGCAGGTGACGGACCTGCGCGCCGAGATGGCCGCGATGCGTTCTCAGATCGACGGCCGGCGAGTGCAGTTGGAATCCCAGATGCACTCCGCGCGCGGCGCGCCGATCTGGAGCGTCGAGCCGCGCCCCGAGGAGGTCCATCGGATGCGCGCATTCGCGGCCACGGAGGGTGTGCGCCTCGCGCGGTACCTGAACGCGCACACGGCCGCGCTGTTGACGATCGGGGGCTTGGCCTTCAGCTTGACGTACTGGCTGATCGTCGCCACGCGCGGGCGCATTGCCCGCGAGGCCGAAACGGATCCGCATGCCCGCAGCACGGCCGAGCTGTTTCGCCTGCCCGGCGTGGCCGCGTTTGTCGTGGCGCTGCTGGCGCTGGTTTGGCAGGCGCCGCCCGCCCCGGTGATCTTCTACGACGTTGGCTGGGCGCTGTTGCCGATTCCCGCGGCGCTGCTGGCGCGCAACCTCCTCGGGACGCGTCTCGATGTCACGCTCGCCACGCTTGCCGTGACCGTGCTGTCGCTCGCGCTGCTCGGCGCGCTCGAGCTGCTGCCGCTCCTGAGCCGCCTGGTCGTGATCCTCCAGTGCTCGGCCCTCGCCGTGGCGCTCGCCTACGACGTGCGCCGCGGCGGCTTCGAGCAAAGCTTCCCGGCGCACCGCATGGCGTCGGTGCGCTGGGCGGTCCGGGCGGCGATCGTCCTCCTGGGACTGGCCGTCGTGGCCAACGTATTCGGCTATCTCGGACTGTCGCGTACGCTGCGCAACGGCGTCGTCGGCTCGCTGGGGTTCGGGCTGGTGTTCGCGGTGACCCGGCAGCTGGCTTACGGCCTCGTGCTGGCGCTGATGCAGACGCGGCTTGCGCGCCGCCTGCGCGTCATCAGTCAGCAGCCCTATGGCGTGCAGCAGGCGGCGCGCATCGGGCTCAACTTCGCGGCGGTCCTTGGCTGGCTCGCGGGGGCCTTGCTCGCGTTCGGGCTTCTCGACGACGTGGCTGCCTTCATTCGGTCGCTGGCGCGAGGCCAGATCGAACTGGGAACCGTGACCATCTCCGGCCAGGGTGTCCTGGCGGCGCTGATGGTCGTCGCCGCCACCTTCGTGCTGGTGAAGGCGATCCGGCTCGTCCTCGAAGTGGAGATCCTGCCGCGACTCAGGCTGAAGTCCGGGGTCCCGTTCGCCATATCGACCATCGTCCGCTACTTGCTGGTGACGGCCGGCCTTTTCTTGGCGATGGCCGCGATGGGCATCGACCTGACCAAGGTGACGCTGCTGGCCGGCGCGCTCGGCGTCGGCATCGGCTTCGGCCTGCAGAGCGTGGTCAACAATTTCGTCTCCGGCCTCATCCTTCTGGTCGAGCGGCCGATCAACGTCGGCGACGCCATCCAGATGCAGGACCTTTGGGGCGAGGTCAGGCGTATCGGCGTTCGCTCCAGCACGGTGCGCACCTTTCAGGGCGCCGAGGTCATCGTGCCCAACGCCGACCTGATCTCGAAGGAAGTCGTCAACTGGACCCTGTCGGATCGCCGCCGGCGGCTCGAAATCGACGTCGGCGTCGCCTACGGCAGCGACCCGGAACGCGTCGTGCGCGTGCTGGAGACCGCGGCGAAGAGCATCAAGGACCTGAGCGATTCTCCGGCGCCGTTCGCCTGGTTCACCGGCTTCGGCGACAGTTCGCTCGACTTCCGCCTGCAAGCCTGGATCGAGGACTACGACCGCGGACTCGTGATCCAGTCCGCGCTGCGCGTGGCGATCTACAACGCGTTCAAGGACGCCGAGATCGAGATCCCGTTCCCGCAGCGCGACATCCACATCCGCACGGGGCCGCCCAACCCGCTCGGCGGGGCCGCTGCCCAGTCGCCCGTGCCCGGCTGACCGCCCGGCCGATGCCTTCGGCCTGCGCGCTGCACGCGTTGTGAGCGAACTTTCACCGCGGCAGGAAGGGCGGCCGTCGTTGGCCCGCTAAACGCCGGTGGACACCGCGTTTCTTTTTCCGGCGCGTCGGTATAATCCGCGCCGTGGGCAGGGGGCTGCCCGGTGGCGGGAGGGGTGAAATGGGACGCATCCGGACGTTGTTGACGGGCGCCGTGACGGCGCTTTTTTTGATTGGATCGCCGGCAACGCAGGCCAAGGAGCCCGGCGACCTGTGGGAGACGACGACCGAGATGCAGATGGAGGGCGGCATGGCGATACCCGCCACCACCGTCCAGGCCTGTGCGCCGCGGCAATGGAACGAGCCGCCCGGCAGCGGCGACATGGACAAGAACTGCAAGGTGCTGGACTTCAAGAACGTCGGCAACAAGACGACGTGGAAGGTCCGCTGCGAGGGCAGCAACCCGATGACCGGCACCGGCGAGATCACCCGCCAGGGCAAGGATGCCTACACCGGCGTCATGCGCATGAGCAGCAAGGAAGGCGACATGACGATGAAGATGAGCGGCCGCCGCGGCGGCGATTGCGACGCCGGCGAGATCAAGCGCCAGATCGCCGCCGCGGAAGCGGCCGGCGCCAGGCAGATGGCGCAGGTGTGCGCTGACGGGGCCAAAAACGTGCAGGCGCCGATCTTCGTCGGCCCCAACGCGGTGTGCAAGGATCCGAAGGACAAGGCGGCGTTCTGCCAGGGCTTCCGCACCGAGAACGGCTTCGACGTGGCGGGCAGCCAGGGCGTGGAACCCGACCAGGTGGCCGCGTTCTGCGGCACTTCGGTGGCGGCGGTGCGCAACGAGCTGTGCCCGAAGGCGGAAGCGAACCGCTCGTTCAAGTTCCTCGCGCAGAACTGCCCGGCGCAGAGCCAGGCGCTGGCGCAGCGCGAATGCGCGGGCCGCAGCTACACCGCGCTGTCGGCCGGTTACCGCGATTTCTGCACGCAGTACGCGCGCAACACGATGGCCACCGGCGGCGGTGCAGCGCCGGCCGCCCAGCCCGCCGCAGCGACGCCTTCCGCGACCGACGTCGTCAACGAGGGCGCCAAGGCGCTGAAGGGGCTGCTCGGCTTCTAGCAGCCGGCGCCCCATGCGCCGCATCGCCCTGATCGCGGCGGGCGGGCTGCTGCTGGCGGCGTCCGTCCGCGCCGAACCGGCCGCCGACCCGTTCCCGCGGGCGGCGGCGTCGTATCTCGTCGCCATCGATGGCGAGCTGCGCTGGGCGCGGCAGCCGGACGCGCCGCGCGCCCCTGCGTCGCTCGCCAAGATCATGACGGCGCTCGTCGCCCTGGAGGATGCGGGGTGGCAGCCGCGTGCACCGGTGGCGGTCACGGAGCGCGCGGCGACGGCGTCCGGCGCGCGGGCCGGGTTGCGCGCCGGGGACACGCTCGCCGCCGAGGACGTGCTGACGGCGATGCTGCTGGCGTCCGGCAACGACGCCTGCCTGGCGCTCGCGGAGCACGTGGCCGGTGACGCCGAGCGCTTCGTCGCCCGCATGAATGCGCGCGCGGCGAGCCTCGGCCTCAAAGCGACGCGGTTCCGCGATCCCTGCGGCTTCGACCGCCCCGGGCAGTCGACGACCGGCCGCGATCTCCTGCAACTCGCCACCGCCGCGCTGCGCCAGCCGGCATTCGCGCGCATCGTCGCGCTCGAGCAGGCGGTCGTGAGGACGGCGGCGGGAAGGCAGATCAAGCTTCGCACCAGCAACGCGCTGATCGGGCGACTGCCGGGCGCGCGCGGCGTGAAGACCGGTTACACGGCGAAGGCGGGCCGCTGCGTGATCGCGCTGGCCGAGCGCGACGGCGTGCGCGTGCTGGCGGTTTTCCTCGACTCGCCCGATCGCTGGTGGTCGGCCGCCGCCGTGATCGAGGCGGCGTTCGATGACGCCCGCGCGCGGCGCTGAGCCCCGCGGCTGGGTGCCGCCGCTCGTCGTCCTCGCCGCGGTCGGCCTCGCCTACGCCAACGCCTTCGCCGGCGCGTTCCAGTTCGACGACTGGAACGTGATCGTCGGCGACCCGCGCGTGCAATCCCTCGCGGCGTGGTGGCAGTCGATGCCCGGGATCCGCCCGCTGCTCAAGCTCACCTACGCGGCCAACCATGCCAGCGGGCTCGGCCTCGCGGGCTTTCACGCCGTCAACGTCGCGCTGCACGCCGTCAACGCCCTGCTGGTCATGGCGCTGCTGCGAAGGCTCGCGCTGCGCCACGGGGCGGACGCGCCCACCGCGCGCTTCGCCGCGCTCGCCGGCGCCCTGCTTTTCGCGCTGCATCCGGTACAGACGGAAGCCGTCACCTACCTGTCGGGCCGCTCCACGTCGCTGGCGGCGGCGCTCGCGTTGGCGAGCCTGCTGGCCTGGGTGGCGGGCCGCGAGAGCGGCCGGGCGTGGCTCGCGGCGCTCGTCTCGCCGTTGCTCTTCGCTGCCGGCCTCGCGTGCAAGGAGTACGTCGCGGTGCTGCCGCTCGCGCTCCTGCTCTGGTGGGCAAGCGATCCGCGCCGGGAGCGCGGCGGCGTCGCCGCGGCGCTGCGCGGGAGCGCCGCTCACTGGCTCGTGCTGCTCGGCGCGCTCGCGGCTTTCGCCGCCAGCGACACCTACCGCCGGCTGCTCGAAGCGAGCCTCGGCGCGCGCGGCATCGGCGAGAACCTGCTGCTGCAGGCGCAGGCCATCGTCTACCTGGTGGGGCAGCTGGTGCGCATCGACCGGCTCAACGCCGATCCGCTGCTCGAAGCCGGGCCGATCTTCGGCATGTCGGCGCCGCTTTCACTCGCGATAATCGCGGCGGCGGTGATCGGCGGCCTCGCGCTGCTGAGGACGCGGCCCGCCGTCGCGTTCGGCGTGCTCTGGTTCTTCCTCTGGCTCGCGCCGACCAACTCGCTGCTCCCGCGGCTCGACCCCGTCAACGACCGCCAGCTCTACGTCGCGCTGATCGGGCCGGCGTGGCTCGTCGCGTGGGCGGTCGCGTCAACGCGGTTTCGTCGCGCTGCAGCCGTCGCCCTTGCCGCCTTGATGGTGCTGCTCGTTCTCGCCACCGCGGGACGCAACGCGGTGTACGCCGACGAGATCGCGTTCTGGGAGGACGTCGCGCGCAAGTCCCCGGGCAACGCGCGGGCGCTCAACAACCTTGGCTACGCCTACGCGCAGGCGGGGCGGCAGGACGACGCGGAGTCGGCGTTCGTGCGCGCGCTGGGCGTCGCGCCGCAGGACTGGCGCGCTGCGTCGAACTTGAGGCTGCTGCGGGAGGGGGTGCTGCCGTAGGAGAGCCGTCGCCGGCACTGACAGGGCCGGCACACCCGAATCGAGCGGGCCGCCGCCGCTTGTTCCCACGGCCCTCGATCGGCACGCCGACCCGGCGGACAGCTCGACCCCCCGAGT
>DATIUV010000012.1:0-4002 GCA_035466595.1 Pelomicrobium sp. | reverse complement strand
CGTCGCCCCGGCGGATGCCGGGGCCCAGGCTCTAAACCCCTGGATTGCGGCCCTCGTATCGCGGTACGGGGCAGGCTCCGCCGGAATGACGAATGGCTGGACTCCGACGTTTTCCGGAATGACGAACTCGCCGTTACCCATTCCCCATTCCCCATTCCCCATCACCCATCACCCGAATGTGGGAGTGGCAGGGTGTGTGCCGCCGAAAGCGGCAGGGACACCCTGCAGGAGCGCACCCCCGTTCGTTGCGGACCGCGCCCTGCGCGATCCGATGCATGCGAAGCGCCGTCATGCCGGCCGCCGTGTCCGCGAGACAGCGAACAACGCCAACGCCAGCGCCAGCGCGGCGAGGCCCAGCGCGACGTGTAGCGGCGCGGCGGTGGCGGTGCGGGGCGCCGGCCCGAACACCGCATCGTGACTCCAGCCGTGCGGCAGGTTCACCGGCACCGCGGACTCGCGGCTGGCGAGCGCCTCCGGACGGCTCGGCGTCACGTCGACCGCCACCAGGCTCGTGTAGCGCGACACCAGCCGATGCTCGAGCGCGACCCGGATCACCTCGGCGCGCACCTGCGCGGGATCCGCGCCGTCGTGCAGCGTGTCCATCAGCGCGGCGACGCGATGGCGCGCCCACAGTGCGGCCACCCCGCGCTCGGCCTGCGCGCCGGCGAGCGGCAGCACCGTGCCCCACTGCTGCTCGCCGCGGCGGCCGCTGACGACGACGTGGTCGGCTGCGGCGGGGAGCATCGCGGAGACCGCCACCGGCTCGCCAAGGTAGAGGTCGGGGATCTTCTGCGGCCACTGCAGCACCTCGGCGCCGTCGGGCCAGGTCACGCGCAGGTCGGACAGCACCGGATGCTCCAGCTTGGCGAACAGCGCCGCCATGCGCTCCTCGACCTCGGCGACGCGGCCGATGACCGTGTGCGTGCCGCGGCCCATCTGCGCCGCCTTGCTCATGAAGTGGCCGTTGGGCGCGGAGCCGATGCCGACCGTGAACAGCCGCGCTTCGCCGAGCTTGGCGCGGATCAACGCGAACAGCTGCGCCTCGTTGCCGACCGCGCCGTCGGTGATGAACAGGACCTGCTTGATGCGGCCCGGCTCGGCCGGATGGAACAATGCCGCCGCGAGCGCGCTTGCCATCTCGGTGCCGCCCTGCGCCGTGAGCGCCGCGACGTACTCGCGCGCCGCGCCGACGTGGGCGTCGTCGGCGCCCTGCGGCGCGGCGAACAGCATGCGGGTCGTGGAGTTGAACTGGATCACGTTGAAGCGATCGTCCGGGTGCAGCCGGTCGAGCGCGAAGGCGAGCGCGCGCTTGGCGCTCTCCAGCGACGCGCCGTGCATCGAGCCGGAGGTGTCGATGACGAACGTGACGTCGCGCGGCAGCCGGCGCTCGCTCTTCTCGTCGGCCGGCGGCATCACCATCAGCAGCGCATAGCGGCGCCCGTCGCGCTCCTCGGTGAACACGGCGGCCTGCGGCGCGCGATCGGGCGCGGGCGCCCAGGTGAGCTCGAAGTCGCGGTCCGCCGCCACGGCGCCGCCGGCGAGCGCCACCGTATAGCCGCCCTCGCGCGGCTGCGCCCGCACCACGTGCGTGGACGAGGCCAGCCGGTCGATCGGGAAGCCCGGCTCCAGTTCCACCGTGAGGCTCACCGGGTTGAGGTCGCCGTCGCCGCGCGGCACGGGCGGCGTGATGCGCGCGGCATCCGGCACGGCGTCGGTGTTGACGCCCCAGCCGGTGCCGGCGACGCCGGCCACGCGTACGGCGCCGGGAACGTAGCGCGGCGCCACCACCAGGGGGAACCGCAGGCGGAATTCCCCCTGGTCGTAGCGCAGCGTCTGCTGGTATTCGATGGCGACGGCGACGGTCTCGCCTGGGCCGATGTTGGCGGCGCTGGTGGTGAAGACGTTGGGCCGCTCCTGCTCGGCCAGCGACGCCTTGCGCCCCTGCGCGCGCGCCTGGTCGTAGGTGCGGCGCGCCTCGCCGCGCTCCTGGATTTGCCCCTCGATCTCGCGGCTGCCGACGCGCAGGTTCAGCCGGTCGACGGCTGCGCTCTCCGGCAGCGGGAAGACGTAGACGCCGTCGAGCCACTCGTCGGTGGGGTTGGTGAAGGCCTGCGCGACGCGCACCCGCGCCACCAAGCCGCTCACCTTCATGGTGACGTCCGTGCGCACGGCCGGCGCCGGGCGCAGCTCGCCCGTCTGCATGCGCAGCAGCAGCGAGCCTTCGCGCACCTGGCCCGGCGCCGTGGCCGGGCCCAGCTCGGCGGCCTGCGCCGACTGCATCGCCAGCAGCAGCACGATCAGCGTGGCGAGCGTGAGGCTGGTCACGAGCCCCGCCAGCACGCTCAGGCCCACCGCCGCCAGCGCGTCCCGCGCGATCAGCGAGGCGACCCGCGGCCCCGCGCTCCGTTTCTGCATGATGTCCTCCCGTCGGTTCGCGCCGGCGGGGGATCCGCCGGTCGCGCAGGGTGGATTAGGCGCCCCGGAGCGGGCAACGGCGGGCCGGAAAAATGCCCCGGCGGCGATGAATTCGGGCAAAAAAATGACGGTGGCGGCGGGGCCGCCCGGCCGGCGGGTGAAATGGCTTATAGTTGCCCGCACCATGAGCCGCCGCATCGCCATCGTCGAGGACGAGCCCGCCATCCGCGACAACGTCGCCGACGCGCTGAAGAAGCACGCCTACGAAGTGCTCGCCTTCGGCAGCCGGCGCGACGCGCTGGCCGCGTTTCGCACGCGGCTGCCGGACATGGCGATCATCGACATCGGCCTCGGCGACGAGCCGGAGGGCGGTTTCGCGCTGTGCCGCGAGCTGCGCGCGCTGTCGGCGACGGTGCCGATCATCTTTCTCTCCGCGCGCGACAGCGACTTCGACATCGTCTCCGGCCTGCGGCTCGGCGCCGACGACTACCTGACCAAGGACGTGAGCCTGCCGCACCTGCTGGCGCGCATTGCGGCGCTGTTCCGGCGCAGCGACCTCGCCGAGGCGCCGCCGGCGCAGGACGAGGTGCTCGAGCGCGGCCCGCTCTCGCTCGACATCAAGCGCCTGAGCGCCACCTGGCGCGGCCGGCCGGTGGACCTGACGCTGACCGAATTCTGGATGGTGCACTCGCTGACGAAATTTCCCGGCCACGTGAAGAGCCGCGACCAGCTGATGACGGATGCGAACCTCGTCGTCGACGAGGGCACCATCACCTCCCACGTGAAGCGCATCCGGCGCAAGTTCCAGGCGGTCGACCCGGCGTTCGACGCCATCGACACCGTCTACGGCATGGGCTACCGCTGGCGCGAGGGCGCGCCGCCGTCATGACCGGTCGGACGCGGCGCGGCCCGAGCCTGCGCACCCAGGTGCTGCTGCTCTCGGCGGTGCTGCTGGTGATTCCCTGGCTCGGCTACGAGTACGTGACCGAGGTCGAGCAGTTCCTGCGCCGCGGGCAGGAGCAGACGGTGGCCGGCACCGCGCGCGCCGTGGCCACCGCGCTGCACGACCGGCCGCGGCTGTTCCGCGCCGCCGGCGAGGGCGTTCCGGCGGAAGGCGGCGTCGCCGCGCTGCTGTCGGCGGCGCCGCGCCTGGACGGCCGCGCGGAGGACTGGCAGCAGCAGCCGGTGGACGTCATCACCGGCAGCCACGGCGAGGCGCAGGACGCCGGCGGCCTCACCTTCTATTCCCTGTTCTACGATTTCCGCGCCGGCCGTTTCGGTCGCTACGTCTACCTGCTGCTGCGCGTGAGCGACGACCGCATCGTGCGTCCGCCGCGGCCGGCGGAGCCGACGCGCGGCGACCACGTCGTCGTCGAGGCGCGCGCGCTCGACGGCGGCGTGCGCCGCTTCCGCGTCAGCGGCACGGTCAGCGGCGCGGTGACGGCGGCCCTGGAGACCCCGCGCGGGCTGCAGCCCGAGGCCGCCATCGAGGGCGCCTGGCTCTGGGGCGATCACGGCTACACGGTCGAGCTGCGCGCGCCGCTCGCGCTGCTCGGCGATCGCGTGCGCGTTGTCGCCGTCGACGCC
>DATIUV010000011.1:0-23141 GCA_035466595.1 Pelomicrobium sp. | reverse complement strand
CCCGATTGCCGGATCGACGAGCCGGGCTGGGGTCTGCACGTCGCCTGGAACGACTGGATCGAAGTGGAACGACTGGCGGCCGACCGCGAACGGCTCGCTGGCTGCGGGCGCGCGTTCGCCGAGTTCCTGGAGCACCCCCTCGGCCGCTGGCTCGGCGACTGGACCCAGGAGCTGGAGGCTCGATGGCTCGACCGGTGATCGCGATCACCGGGCCGGAGCGCGGCGCCTTCGGCCCGCGCGCGCTGGTGGCCTGCGCGGTGCGCCTGTACGGCGGCAGCCCACTGCAGGTGCGCCCGAGCCACGTCGTGCCGGGATCCAATTATCACGGCGTGGTGGTTACCGGCGGGCACGACATCGATCCGGTGCTGTACGCGGCGGAGCCGGAGGTCGAGCCGCGCTACGACCGCGAGCGCGACCGGCTGGAGACCGGCGTCATTACGGATGCGCTGCGGCGCGGTCTCCCGCTGCTGGGCATCTGCCGCGGCGCGCAGCTGCTCAACGTGTGCCGCGGCGGCACCCTGTTCCAGGACCTGCGTTCGCATCGCGCGAAAACGTCCAATCGGCGCACGGTCCTGCCGCTCAAGACCCTTTGCGTCGCCGACGGCACGCTGCTCGCGCGGCTGATGGGCCCCGAGAGCTGCCGTATCAACAGCCTGCACAACCAGGCCATCGATCGCGTCGGCGAGGCGCTGCGCATCTGTGGCCGCGATATCGACGACATCGTGCAGGCGGTCGAGGACCCGGAGCGGGCGTTCCTAGTCGGCGTGCAATGGCATCCCGAGTTCCTCATCTACTCGAGGCGCCAGCGCGCGCTGTTCCGCGCGCTTGTCGAGGCCGCGCGGCGGCTTTCCGGCTAGCTCTGCTCTCGGCACTCGCGCGCGTGCCTGCGATGCGATCAGCCCGCGTGGATGTTCGCCCAGGTGAAGACGACGAAAGCAGTCACACCGATCACGAGGGCGCACCAGGCGAGGATCAGCATCGACTTGGCGCCGAAGCCCCGGAACGGGCGCCCTCCCAACGCCACCTCCACGACGGCCATCTGGGCGAGGATGGCGAAAATCGTGCAAAGCAGCAGGGAAAACAACGCCACCTGCGCCGACAGCATGAACGGACTGCCGCGGAACGTCGTGAACATCAGCGTCACCAAAAAACCGATCGCCGCGATGGTCACCGTCACCAGGTGTCGCGCCACGTCCATAACGATGCTTTTTGCCCTGTCGTCCACGTCCGGATTCTACGAGATCGGCGGGTGCAGGTTGGAAATTTGCGGACGCGGCGGGCCGTTGGGGAACCGCTCGCTGCGCGGGCGCCCGGAAACTCGCTTCTTCGGCCATGGTCGGAAGAGGGCGCCGCGCCGACGTAGAATGCGTGCTTTCCGACACCGAAACCCACGGAGCTTTCATGGATCAGCCTGTCGCCGCCCCCGTCGCCAACCCGTTGCTGGACTTTTCCGGCCTGCCGCGCTTCCAGGACATCCGCCCTGAGCACGTCACGCCGGCGGTCGAGCAGTTGCTGGCCGACGGCCGGGCCGTCACCGAGCGGATCGCGGCAGCGACGGAAACGCCCATGTGGGCCGGCGTCATGCAGCCGCTCGAGGACGCCAACGAGCGCATCGGCCGGGCCTGGGGCCAGGTTTCGCATCTCAACGCGGTGATGAACTCGCCCGAGCTGCGCGAGGTGTACAACGCCAACCTGCCGACCGTGACGCAGTACTATGCCGAGCTGGCGCAGAACCAGGCGCTGTTCGCGAAGCTGAAGGTGATTCGCGCCGGCGCGGAGTTCGAGCAGCTCACGCCGCAGCAGAAAGCGGTGCTGGAGCACGAGATCCGCGACTTCCGCCTCGGCGGCGCCGATCTGCCCGAGGACCGCCGCGCGCGCTTCCTCGAGATCCAGGAGCAGCTGGCCGGCCTCTCCTCCAGGTTCAGCGACAACGTGCTGGACGCGACCAACGCCTTCGCGCACTACGTTGAGAGCCAGGCCGACGTCGCCGGCATTCCCGAAGACGTGCTGCAGGCGGCGCGGGAGGCGGCGGAGAAGGACGGCAAGGCCGGGTGGAAGTTCACGCTGCACATGCCCTCCTATCTACCCGTGATGCAGTACGCGGAAAACCGCGAGCTCCGCCACGCGATGTACCGTGCGTACGCCACCCGCGCCAGCGAGTTCGGCAAGCCGGAGTGGGACAACACCCCGCTCATCCGCGACATTCTGCGGCTGCGCCGGGAGGAGGCGCAGCTGCTCGGCTTCGCCAATTTCGCGGAAGTCTCGCTGGAGCCGAAGATGGCGCAGACGCCGCGGCAGGTGCTCGACTTCCTGCGCGAGCTGGCGGCAAAGGCAAAGCCCTACGCCGAGCGGGACCTGGCGGAGCTGGCCGCGTTCGCCCGCGACGAGCTCGGCCTCGACGCCCTGGAGCCCTGGGATGTCGGCTACGCCAGCGAGAAGCTGCGGCTCCAGCGCTACGCGTTCTCCGAGCAGGAGGTGAAGCGCTACTTTCCGCAAACCAAGGTGCTGTCGGGCATGTTCCGGCTGGTGGAGACGCTCTACGGCGTTCGCATCGCCGAGGCCGAGGCGCCGAAGTGGCATTCCGACGTGAAGTTCTATTCGATCACCACCGCCGCCGGCGAGCTGGTAGGCCAGTTCTACGTCGACCTCTACGCCCGCGCCTCGAAGCGCGGCGGCGCGTGGATGGACGACGCCATCACCCGGCGGCGCGTCGAGCGCGGCGTGCAGGCCCCGGTGGCCTATCTCACCTGCAACTTCTCGGGACCGGTGGGCGGCAAGCCGGCCCTGTTCACGCACGACGAGGTGATCACGCTCTTCCACGAGTTCGGCCACGGGCTGCACCATCTGCTCACCCGGGTCGACGAACTGGGGGTGGCGGGCATCAACGGCGTCGAGTGGGACGCGGTCGAGCTGCCCTCGCAGTTCATGGAGAACTTCTGCTGGGAGTGGGACGTGGTGGAGCCGATGACGGCGCACGCGGACACCGGCGCGCCGCTGCCCAGGGCGCTGTTCGACAAGATGCTGGCGGCGAAGAACTTCCAGGCCGGCATGCAGACCGTGCGGCAGCTGGAGTTCGCGCTGTTCGACATGCACCTGCACTACGACTTCGACGTCGAGCGCGGCGACCCGCTCAGGCTGATCGACGACGTGCGCCGGGAAGTCGCGGTGATTCTGCCGCCCGAGTGGCACCGGTTCCCGCAGAGCTTCTCCCACATCTTCGCCGGCGGCTACGCGGCCGGCTACTACAGCTACAAGTGGGCGGAAGTGCTCTCGGCGGACGCCTACAGCCTGTTCGAGGAGCAGGGTGTGCTCTCGCCGGAGGCCGGGGCGCGCTTCCGCGACGAGATCCTGGCGGTGGGCGGCAGCCGCCCGGCGATGGAGTCCTTCGTCGCCTTCCGCGGACGCGAGCCGAGCCTCGATGCCCTGCTGCGGCACAATGGTATGATTCCTGCATCGGCTTAGAGGCTTAGCGTCCGCCGTTCAGGGAGGTTGTCATCATGCGCTCGCTGTTGCTCGGTCTCGCACTCGCCGCCGCGGCCACCGTCGCCGGCGCCGGGACGCTCTACAAGTGGGTGGATTCGCAGGGGAAAGTGCACTACACGGACACCCCGCCGCCCGCCAGCGCCAAGCAGAAGGAGGAGAAAAAGGTGGGCAGCGCCGCGCCGACCGTGGGCATGCCTTACGCCCTCCGGCAGGCGGTGCAGACTTACCCGGTGACGCTGTATACGACGGATTGCGGCGAGGCCTGCAACAACGCGCGTCAGCTCCTGGCCCGGCGCGGCATCCCGTACACGCTGAAAAACGCGCAGCTCTCGGCCTACCAGGACGAGCTCAAGCAGCTGGTGGGCGCCGCCGAGGTCCCCGTGCTGAAGGTCGGCGGCCAGACCGCCAAGGGCTTCGAGCAGTCGCAGTGGAACATCCTGCTGGACTCCGCCGGCTATCCGCGGGAGCCTGCGCCAGGCTACCGGGCCGAAGTGAAGACGCCGCAGCCGGCCAAGACCGAGCAGGCGGCTGCAGCACCGGCGGCCGCTCCGGCCGCCGAGCCGGCGCCGACGGAAATCGTCGCCGAGCCGCCGGCCGTCGAAGAGCCGCCCGCCCAAGCCCAATAAGACCCTCGCGCGCTCAGTCGAGCGCGCTCGGCCGGATTTCCAGCCAGCGCCGTCCCGGCGTGCGCTCGACGCGCACGCGGTCTTCCTTCGGATTGCAGCGGTAGGTCAGGAACGCCCGGTCGCGCACGTTGGAAAGCGGATCCGGACGGAACAGCGCGGCGTTCACCCCTCGGCAGCGGGCGGAATTCACCAGCAACCCTGGCACGCCGGTGCCCTGCAGGTAGCGGCCCACCTGGTGCGTGAAGGCGTAGCTCTTACGGTTCACCAGGTCCGGATGCCGAGCTTCCTCGCCGCGCAGGTCCACCAGCGCGGCGTCGCAATGAACGTCGAACACCCGGCGCTCGCCGACGATGACGCGGTCCTCCGCCGCATAGCTGTCCATCACGAAGCGGTGCCAGTGGTAGACCGTCTCGTAGACCGTGGTCTCCAGCTCCAGCGAGCCGTACCAGACCCCGTAGCTGCGGCCGTCGCTGAAGCGCGTCGCCTGCCAGTGCGCGGCGTCGAACGAGTAGGTGAGCACCGTGCCGTAATCGAACGGCCGCGTGATCGTCGCCGACGCCGCCGGCGTGTGGCCGCGGTCTTCCGCCGCCATCGCCACCCGCCAGTCGTCGGGATCCACCGAGAGGTCGTCGTAGAGGTCCTGGGCAACGCGCGCGGTCTTGATGTTGCGCACCAGATCCCCGCGGATCTGAACAACCCTCAGCGTGCCCTCGAACATTCAGCGCGCCCTCACTGGCCCCGCTCGAAGTCGAGGTAGCGGCGCACCGCCAGCAGGCCCTCGAAGCCGCGCTCGATGATGATGTCCAGCGGGCGCGCGCCAAGGCGGCGATTCGGCGTGGCGATCCAGCGGTAGGCGAGATCGCGGTCGTGCGGGAAGATGATCCGCAGCGACTTGTGGATGCCGAGCAGGTGCCCGGCGCGATCCAGCAGGTCGCGGTTGTCGGCGAGCGGCGCGCCGTGGCGGTAGCGCGCGATGGTGGAACGGTTCTCGGGCGACAGGCCCAGCACCGCGGCCTGCTCGGTGGCGCTCAGGCCCCAGTGGTCCAGCAGTTGCGCGATCATCTTCGCCAGCCGCTCGCGCGCTTCGCGGCTGCGCAGATCGACAGCCTCCTCGACGAGCGGTTTCGGTTTCGCACGGCGCATCTGTACCTCCTACACCTAATGTAGCAATTGCTACGCCGCTCCGCAAGGCGTATTCTGGGCGACAATCCGCAGGTCCCGCCGCCAGCTGTCCGCCGCCGCATGCGCCTCGTCACCTGGAACGTGAATTCCCTCAAGGTCCGCCTGCCGCAGGTGCTGGACTGGCTGCAGGCGCGCGCGCCGGACGTCGTCTGCCTGCAGGAAACCAAGCTCGAGGACGTCAACTTTCCGGCCGAGGCGCTGCGCGCCGCCGGTTACGAGGCCAGGTTTTCCGGGCAGAAAACCTACAACGGGGTGGCGATCGTCAGCCGGGCGCCGGCGCAGGACGTCGCGGTCGGCATTCCCGGCTTCGCTGACGAGCAGAAGCGCGTGATTGCGGCCACCGTCGACGGGGTAAGGGTCGTGTGCGTGTACGTGCCCAATGGCCAGAGCGTCGGCTCCGACAAGTACGAGTACAAGCTGCGCTGGCTGGAAGCCCTGAGCGGCTGGCTGGCCGCGGAGTTGAAGTCGCACGCGCGGCTCGCCGTGCTCGGCGACTACAACGTCGCGCCGGCGGAGGCGGACGTTCACGACCCGAAGCTGTGGGAGGGCCAGGTCCTGTTCAGCGGCCCGGAGCGGGCTGCATTGCAGCGCCTGCTGGATACCGGCTTCAAGGACGCGTTCCGGCTGTTCGAGCAGCCGGAGAAGTCGTTCACCTGGTGGGACTACCGCATGAACGCGTTCAGGCGCGGCATGGGCCTGCGCATCGACCACATCCTGCTCTCCGGGCCGCTGGCGCAGGCCTGCACCGCCTGCACCATCGACGTCGAGCCGCGCAAGGCCGAGCGGCCGTCGGATCACGCGCCGGTGGTGGCCGAACTTAAGCTCTGAGCGGCGGTCTTTGAACGGCGGCCTGCTGCGTCCCTGCACATCGATACGACATGGACACCCTGACCCACGCGCTCTCCGGCGCCCTGCTGGCCCGCGCCACCGCGCCGAATCCGGCCAAGGCCGCCATTCCCACGGGGCGGCGCGTGGCGGTGGGCTTCCTTGCCGCGGCCTTTCCGGACATCGACTTCGTCCTGGGCTACGTCTCGCCGATCGTGTACCTGACCGGCCACCGCGGCATCACGCATTCGGTGCTGCTCTGGCCGCTGTGGGCGCTCGCGCTCGCCTGGATTTTCAGCAAGCTCTACGGCGCCAGGGCTTCCTGGAAGGCGTACGTCGGCGTCTGCGCGATGTCGATCGGCATCCACATCCTGGGCGATGTGATCACCTCGTTCGGCACCATGGTCTGGGCGCCGCTCTCGGATGCCCGCGTCGGCTGGAACACCACCTTCATTATCGATCTCTGGTTCACCGGCATCATCCTCGCGGGGCTGCTGGCCTCGCTCGCGTTCCGCCGCTCGCGCATTCCGGCCCAGGCGGGGCTCGCGGTGCTGGCCGGCTACGTCGGCTTCCAGGCGATCCTGCACCAGCAGGCGGTGGACTTCGGCGAGCGCTTCGCGCAGGCCCAGGGCATGTCGTCGGCCCGGGTGACGGCGGTGCCACGGCCCGTGTCACCGTTCAACTGGATGGTGGTGGTGGACGACGGCGAGCGCTATTTCCATGCGTCCGTGAACCTGCGACGCGACGCCCCGCTGCCGCCCCCGGGTCCCGACGCGGGGTTGCTGGCACGATTGGACGCCGCCTATCAGCCGCTCGCCAGCGCCAACTGGACGGAGGACTCGCGTTTCGGCCCGCCGACCGCGCGCGCGGTGGTGATGGAAGCGTGGCAGCAGCCGGCGCTGGCGTTCTTCCGCTGGTTCGCGGCTTACCCGCTGCTGTATCGGGTCGAGACGGGCAATCCGTCGCTGTGCGTTTGGTTCCAGGACCTGCGCTTCTTCACCCCCGGTCGCGGCACCTGGCCGTTTCGCTTCGGCGTCTGCCGCGAGGCAGGAGGACCGTGGCAGCCGTTCCAGCTGCTCGGCGACGGGGCGCGCGCGCCGCTGTACTGACGCAGCCGCCGCATCCCGCGCCCGCGCTTGGTGCGTGCTAGACTTCGTCACCGATACGACCCGCGCCGCGCCTCTGGCGAACGGCGTGTCTGCCCGTGACTTCAGCCAGCGATCGCCCCGGACTGTCGCCCGCCGAGCCGCCCTCACCCGAGTCCGACGCCGTACCGCCGGGCCCGCGGGGCGTGCCGTGGCTCGGCTGCAGCGGCGCACTGCTGGCCGATCCCACCGGCTTCTTCCGACGGGTCGCCGTGCGCTTCGGCGGCATCGCGCGGATTCCCCTGAAGAGCGGTCGGCAGATCTTCCTGGTCTCGGCCCCGCGCCAGCTGAAGCAGCTGCTGCTCGACCAGCGCGAGCGCTACGTGAAGAACATCCGCTA
Organism: Pelomicrobium sp.; assembly: GCA_035466595.1. Lineage (GTDB taxonomy): Bacteria > Pseudomonadota > Gammaproteobacteria > Burkholderiales > UBA6910 > DATIUV01. Next base: position 15,540 of record DATIUV010000011.1, on the reverse strand, counting down.
CCCGGCGATGCAGCGCGTGCTGGGCGAAGGGTTGCTGCTCAGCGAAGGCGATCGCTGGCGGCGCCAGCGGCTGCTGACGCAACCCGCCTTCAAGCCCGCGGAACTGAGCCGTCAGCTGCAGTGGATGGCGCCGATCGTGGCGGGCTTCCTCGAGCGCTGGGAAGCGCCTGCGCGCGAGGGTCACATTCTTGACGTCGAGCTGGAGTTCCTGGAGCTCACGCAGCTGCTCGCGGGGCGGCTCATTTTCGGCGAGGCGTTCGCCCCCCGCGCGCGTGCCGTGTTCGAGACCACCGAAGCGATCAAGGCGCACTGGCCGAAGCCGCCGCGCAATCTGCTGCTGGCGCTGCTGCCGCGCAAGCAGGGCTTGAGCGAAGCGCTGGAAGGCGCGATCCGCGATCTCGAGCACGAGTTCTTTGCCCTCATCGACGGCCAGCTCGGCGGCGATCGGGGCGGGATTCTCGGCATGCTGATCGAGGCCAGCGCGAAGCAGGACCGGCCGTTCACGCGCCAGGAGCTGCGCGACCAGGCGATGACCCTTTTCTTCGCCGGCTACGAGACGTCCGCCGCGTCGATGGCGTGGACGCACTATCTGTTGTGGCAGCATCCCGACGCGCGCGAGCGGCTGTGGCGGGAAGTCGACGATCTGGTGGGCGACCGTCTGCCGACGCCGGAGGACATCGCGCGCCTGGCGCACGTCGAGCGCGTGCTGGACGAGTCGCTGCGGCTCTATTCGCCGATCCACTCGCTCTCGCGGGTGGCCACCGAAGACAACGCGATCGGCGGCTACACCGTCCCGAAGGGCTGCACCGCGGTCGTATCGCTCTACGCTACGCACCGCCTGCCCGACGAATGGCCGGAACCCGATCGCTTCGATCCGGACCGCTTCCTGCCGGAGGCCTGCGCGGCGCGCTCCTCCTACGCCTACATCCCGTTCGCCATCGGCCACCGCAACTGCATCGGCGGCACGCTGGCGGTGCTGGAGGGCAAGCTGATCCTGGCGCAGGTGGCGCAGCGCTTCCGCCTCGACCTCGCGCCCGGCGCGAAAGTGGTGCCCTACGCGGCGACCACCCTGCGCCCGCGCTTCGGCATGCCGATGCGCATCGCGCCGCGCAAGCGCGCCGTCACTCCAGCGGACGCTTGACCGTGAACGCCCCGCGGATCTGACCGACGTTGTAGCCGAGCGCGCGGTCGTGCGGGTATTCCTGCGCGAGCTTGGCCTTGACGGCGTCGGCCACCTTGTCCGCCGGACCGTGACAGGCGACGCAGACCTCGCCGACGGGAATCGCCTTCATGTAGCGAAAGTACTTGCCGGTCGGCTCCGCCACCACTTCTGAGGCTTCCAGCGTCTTCGGGTCGGTGCCGGCAGCGGCCTTGCGGTCGAACTCCATCAGCACCTTCTGCTCCCAGGCGTCGGGCGTCCCGAGCACCGGGTTGCGCGTTTTCAGCGAGACGCGCGAGATCTTGTAACCGTGCTCGCGCGACAGTTCCGAGGCAATCTGCGGCGCCTCGTCCTTGCACACGCCGATCGCCTGCACCGGCCCGCCGGCTTTCATTTCGCGCTGCAACTCGCCGGCCAGCGCCTTCATGAACGCGGCGCTGACCTGACGGCCTTCCTCCACCATCTTGGCCGTATCCGCCGCCGCTGCAGGGGCCGTGGCGAGTGCCGCGGCGATCAAAAGAGACAGTCTCATCAGGAACCTCCACAACGTTGATTTCAGCCCTACATATTAGATATTCCTAATATATAGCTCAAGCGCCGCGCGACCGACACGGAAAGAGCCGCGCCCGGCTTTGCGCCGGACTCCCCCTGTGACCGCGCCAAACGCGTCGCCGTTTTTGCAACGCGCACGCCGCCAGAACGCGCTGTCAAAAAAAATTCTTCGCGTCCGCTTCCCGGCGGCTGCAGCCGAACTTCAAGCGCCTCAAAAGCTTAGAAGAAAGCTATCAGATTGAGAGATTTGATATGGCGAGGTCCGTGTGCCATAAGAAAACTCTTACCTTCTCGTTTGCAACATCCCTCCGCCATGTCCGATCCGCTCAGTTCCATGATCAATATGTCGCCCCTGACCGCCGCGCAGCTGGTCGGCGTATCGCCGGAGTTTCACGACATGATGCGCGTGGTGGAGAAGCTCGCCGCGTGCGACGCAACCGTCCTGATCCAGGGCGAGACCGGCACCGGCAAGGAGCTGGCGGCGCGCGCCATTCATTACCTGGGCGCGCGGCGCGAGCATCCGTTCATTCCGGTGAACTGCGGGGCCATTCCCGACAACCTGTTCGAGAACGAGTTCTTCGGCCATGTCCGCGGCGCGTTCACCGACGCCAAGGACTCGCAGAGCGGCCTGGTGGCCAACGCCGAGGGCGGCACATTGTTCCTCGACGAGATCGAGTGCCTGTCGGCGAAGGGCCAGATCGTGCTGCTGCGGTTCCTGCAGGACCAGATCTACCGTCCGCTCGGAGCGCGCCAGCATGTTTCGGGCAACGTCCGCGTGATCGCCGCCAGCAACGCGGATGTCCAGCAGCTGGTGAAGGCCGGCACCTTCCGCCAGGACCTGCTCTACCGGCTGGCCATCATGTCGCTCACCGTCCCGCCGCTGCGCGATCGCCCCGCCGACGTGGTGCCGCTCGCGCGCCACTTCATACGCCGGTTCGCGCGCCAGTACGGCAAGGCCGAGAAGCCGCTCGATCCGAGCGCGGTTGCCATGCTCACGCGACATCCGTGGCCGGGCAACGTGCGCGAGCTGGAAAACCTCATCCACCGCGAATTCCTGATGTCGGAAACGCCGGCGCTGCGCATTCACGCGGGCACACTCGGTCCCGACGCGTCCTTTACGCCGCCGCTGCAGCCGGCCGCGAGCGTGCCGTTCGAGCTCGGCTTCCGCCGCGCCAAGGCCGCTGTCGTCGCGGAGTTCGAGAAGGCGTTCCTCGCCCGGGCGCTGGCCGAGACCGGCGGCAACGTCTCGCGCGCCGCGCGCATCGTCGGCAAGGAGCGCCGCGCGTTCGGCAAGCTGCTCAAGAAGCACGGCATCGACCGCTCCCGCTATCAGCAGGGCGGGCTCGCCTGATCGACGCCTTCCGTTTCGTCTCCTGTTGAAACGCCGCCTGCGGGCGGCTTTTTTTTCGCCCGGACGGGTCGCGGGCGCCCCGCACCGGGTGGCTTCGGCACCACCGCCACAGATCCCGGCGCCGCGCGGCGCCATGCTCGTCGCGCGCGCTCGCGAGCGGGTCGCCGGCGACTCACCCGCCGTCGGCGCGCAGCCGCCGGTTCGTGCGTTTTCATGACGTTGCGTCGCGAGCGGCAGTGGCACGTCGATTGCGATGGCTGCTGCGGTGGGCGCAGTGCCGCCCATTGGTCACGACATGTCGGACGGCTCTTCAGAGGTCATGCGCATCGCCGATTGCATCAGGCGTTACGTGCGGGAGCACCCGGGCGCGGCTGACAGCGCGGCCGGGATAGCGGCGTGGTGGCTGCGCGAGCCGCGCGGCGTGTCCGAGGCGGTGGAAGAGGCACTTGCGCAGCTGGTGCGCGAGGGCGTGTTGCAGCGCGAACAGCTGGCGGATGGCACGGTGGTCTACAGCGCCGCGCGCCGTCCGCATCGGGGGCATTAGCGGCGAAGCGCCGCGACGGTGATGCCGCCGCGCGGCATCCAGGAATCGGCACGAGCAGGAGATCGACAATGGTGCAAGTGACTTACCCGGGCGTCTACATCCAGGAAATCCCGAGCAGCGTGCGCACGATCAAGACCGTGAGCACGTCGGTTGCGGCGTTCATCGACTTTTTCCGCGAGGGGCCGATGAACGAAGCCGTGCAGATCTTCGGCATGACCGATTTCGACCGCGTCTTCGGCGGACTCGACTCCCGCAGCGCGGCGAGCTACGCGATCGCGCAGTTCTTCCTGAACGGCGGCTCGGAGGCCTACGTCGTGCGCGTCAATCGCGACCGGCGCTCGACGCCCCCGGCCGCCGGCGACCTGCCGCTCGAGACCGCCCGCGTCGCCATCAAAAGCGACGTTGGCGCAGGCCCCCAGGTCCTGGAGGTTGCGGCGGCAAACCCGGGCGTCTGGGGCAACACCCTGCGCGTCGACGTCGATCGCTACACCGAGGCGCCGGCCACCACTTTCAACCTGACGATCACCCGCTACGACCGGCCCGCCGCCGACGCGCGCCCCCTCGCTGTCGAGCGCTTCCTCAACCTGACCATGACGGCCGGGCCGCGTTACGTGGTGTCGGTGGTCAACGACGAATCGCAACTCGCGCGCGTGCGCCATCTGACCTTCGGCACGCCGAACGCCGGCCTGCTGCCCGCGGTGAACGGCACGGTGGGTGGCGACATATCGGGCCTGACCCCGGCGCAGCGAAACAGCCTGTCCGGAAGCAGCTTCGATGTCTCGGTCGGCGGCGCGACGATCACCGCGACGTTCGAGACCTGGGCCGCCGGCGCCGTGGCGACCCCGAACCAGGTGCGCGCCCGGCTCGAAACCGCCATCCGCACCGCGGGAACGGTCGCCGGGAACGCCATCGTCGCCAGCGCGAGCGTGCAGCTGCTCAACGGCAATCAGCTGGTGGTCACCGCCGGCCGCTCCGCCGCGGCGTACAACTCGCAGCACGTCGTCACCATCGCAAACAACGGCGCACCCAACGTCGCGACGCTGCTGCGCCTCACCGGCGCCCCCGCGTCGGCCAACGTTCAGCAGTACCAGCTCGGCCTCGGCACCGGCACCAACACCGCCGGGTCCGTGGGCGGCGTCGCCGGCGCCGACGGCGACCTGCCCGCGCCGGCCGACATCCTGGGCAGCGGCGCCGTCGAACCCCATACCGGCATGCTGGCGCTCGACTACGTCGACATCTTCAACCTCCTGTGCATTCCGCGCGCCGCGGACCTGTCGGACACCGAAATGACGTCGGTGATCAGCAACGCGATCACCTATTGCGAGGCCAAGCGCGCGTTCCTGATCGTCGACATACCGGAGAGCATCAACGAGGTGCAGGAGATGAAAGACTGGCTCGACGCGCACGCCGGCTTCCGCCACCGCAACGCCGCGGTCTACTTCCCGCGCCCGCTCATCCCGGACCCGAAGAACGAGTACCGCCTGCGCGCGGTCGGCGCGAGCGGCACGATGGCCGGCATCTACGCCCGCACCGACAGCGCGCGCGGCGTGTGGAAGGCCCCCGCCGGCATCGAGGCGATCCTGAACGGCGTATCCGAGCTGGCGGCGAAGCTCACCGATCCGCAGAACGGCACCCTCAACCCGCTCGGCATCAACTGCCTGCGCACGTTCCCGATCTACGGCCCGATCGCCTGGGGCACGCGCACGCTGCGCGGCGCCGACCAGCTGGCCGACGAGTGGGCCTACATCCCCGTGCGCCGCCTGGCGCTGATGCTCGAGGAGAGCCTGTTCCGCGGCACCAAGTGGGTGGTGTTCGAGCCCAACGACGAGCCGCTGTGGGCCAAGATCCGGCTCAACGTCGGCGCCTTCATGACCTCGCTGTTCCGCCAGGGCGCGTTCCAGGGCACCACGCCGCGCGAGGCGTTCTACGTGAAATGCGACGCCGAGACGACCACGCAGAACGACCGCAACCAAGGCATCGTCAACATCGAGGTCGGGTTCGCGCCGCTCAAGCCGGCCGAGTTCGTCGTCATCAAGATCCAGCAGATGGCCGGTGAGCTGTGACCGCCCGCCGCCGCTGACACCAGGAGCCCGCAGCCATGGCCAACACCGGATTCGAAGTCAACACGCACCGCATCGATCCGTACAAGAACTTCAAGTTCCGCGTCCTGCTCGACAACAAGCCCGTGCTGGGCGTCTCCAAGGTGAGCTCGCTCAAGCGCACCACCGAGGTCGTCAAGCACCGCCACGGCGGCGAGAACTCGATCGACCACAAGTCCCCCGGCCGCACCAGCTACGAGGCGGTGACGATGGAACGGGGCATCACCCACGACCTCGAGTTCGAGCGCTGGGCCAACCTCGTGCACAACATCGACGGCGACCCGGCGATGGACCTCGCCGGCTACAAGAAGGACCTCACGCTTGAGGTCATGAACGAGAAGGGCCAGGTGGCGCTGCGCTACTTCCTGTTCCGCTGCTGGGTCAGCGAGTTCACGGCGCTGCCGGACCTGGACGCCAACGCCAACGCGGTGGCGATCGAGAACCTCAAGATCGAACTCGAGGGCTGGAAGCGCGATCCCGATACCACCGAGCCGAACGAAGCCGGCTGAGCCGGCGCCGCGAGGCATCCGCCATGAAGCAGCCCGCATCGGCTCCCGACGCCGCGCCGCCCGCGTTCGCCCTGCGTCGCCCATTCGGCGATGCCGCGGCCGACCTCGAGCTCGACTTCGTCGCCGCGTCGCGTCCTGACCTCGTGACCGCGGTGCTCGGCAACTGCCTCGGCGATCCCTCCGGCGCGGACGAGACGTGGCACTGGACGCTGCACCGCCGCCTGCAGGCGCTGATCGCGCTCGAGCGCAGCGGCGGCAGGCAAAGCGCGTCCCTGCAGGCGCGCTGCCCCCACGCCGGCTGCGGCGAGCCGATGGAGCTGGAACTGGACCTGGCGCAGTTCGTTTTGCCCGACGAGCCCGAGCGCTTCGTATGCGACGTCGCGCCGGGCGTGCTTCTCGCCGTGCGGCTGCCCACCGGCGCCGACCAGCGCCGCTGGTGCGCGGAGCCGCTGCGCGAAACCGGTTCCGCATCGCGGTTTGCCCGCGAGCTGGTGCTCGCGATCAACGGCGAGCCGCTCGCCGACGGTGCGCAACTCCCGGCCGAGTGGATCGAGCCGCTCGCGGAAGCGCTCGAAGCGCGCGACCCGCTCACCGCGTTGCGCCTGACGACGCGCTGCCCCGCATGCGAGCAGCGCATGGACATCGAATTCGACCTCGAAGCGCATCTGCTGGCGAGCGCCGCCGCGCGGCAGGCGCGCCTGCTGGATGACGTGCACCGGCTCGCGCGGGCCTATCACTGGAGCGAGCGCGAGATCCTCGCGCTGCCGCCCCGCCGCCGCGCGCAATACCTCGCGCGGGTGCGGAAGGAGGAGGAGGGGGAGGCGACCGCATGAGCCACCTGGCGAGGGGCCCCTTGGGGATCGACGGCAAGGCGAATGCGGTCGGGCGCCGACACGATGAACTCTACGCCCGCACTGCCGCCAAGGAGGCGCCCGCATGAGCAGCTACTTCACGCGGCTTGCGCGGCGCTCGGCGCCGGGGGGAATCCGCGCCGCGCGCCGTGCATCGGCGCAGCCCGCGGCGCCCGTCGAATCGCTCGAAGTCGACGCCCGGGTCGAGGCGGCGCCGGCAACGGCGCAGGCCGCGGCGCCGGAACCCGGGCGCCGCCCGACCGCGCAACCCGAGTCGGCCGCCGCGCCCGCCCCGCCAGCCGACCCGGAAATAGCGCGCGCCCCAGCGCTTTCGACGCGATCGGGCAAGGAATCGGCAGCGAACGCGGCGACGGCGCCGTTGGATCGGGAGGCCATCGTGGAGACGCGCGCGACGCCCGTGGCGCCCACGCCGCAGTCGAATCCGCTGCGCAGCGACGCGTCTCCCGAGCGAACCGCGGTCCCGGCAACGTCGTCCGATTCCCGGAGCGCCGCGCGGCAACCCCGGGAGAGCGCCCGCGTCATCGAGGCCACGACCCCGCCCGGCAACGAGACCGACGACGCGTGGCCAACAACCCACCGATCGGTGGAATCGGCGCAGAGGGCGGATGCGAACAGCTGGGTCCCCGAGCCCGCTTCACCGACAGGGCCGAGGGCGCAGCGCGCGACCGCGTCCGCCGCGACGACCCCGCCCGCGCTGGAAGCGCAGGCACGCGCACCGCGCGCCGCCGCGCCGCCGAACGCGCGCGACGTCGACGTGCGCATCGGCACCGTCGAGATCGAGTTCCGCGCGCCGCCGCCACCGCCGCCGACAGTGAAGCCCGCCGCCACGCCCGCGCCGCGCGCCGAGCCGTCGCGCTTCTAGCCGAGCCGGCATTACCTGCGCGGGAGCTGACGCCGTGCCGCTCGCCGACACCCCCGAAGCGATCGGCGCCGTCACCGACCTGGTGCGCGGCCGTCTCAGCGCGCGGCTGAACAGCCTCAACGTCTCGGTCGGCCGGCCGCAGGCGGCAGCCACTGCCGGCACCGGCCCGAAGCTCAATCTGTTCCTGTACCGCATCGCCATGGACGGCCACCTGCGCAACACGCCGCTCGACGAGGGCCAGCCGCCGCCGCTGTGGATGGTGCTGCACTACCTGCTCACCGCGTTCGACACCGGCCGCGACAGCGACTCGATCGCCGCTCACCGCCTGCTCGGCCGCGGCCTCGCGGCGCTGCACGAAATCAATTTCCTGCGCCCGCCGGTGACCGCCGCCGAGCTCACCGACAACCCGGAGCCGCTCAAGGTCACGTTCGACGAGGCCGACGCCGATCTGCTTTCCAAGCTCATGCAGGGCAGCGAGGAGCAGTACCGCGTCTCGGCGGCATTCCAGGTGCGGCCGGTGCTGATCGCGCCCGATGCGACGCCGTCGTACGCGCCGCTGGTGCTCTCGGTCGGCCCGCCGGCGACGCCGGGCGTCGTGGTGCTGCCGACGCTGGGCGCGGTGCTCGACGCCCTCGAACCCGAGCGCTTCGAGGCCGGCGCGTCGCTGACCGTTACCGGCACCGACCTCGGCGGCTACACCGAAGTGTGGATCGGCGACCAGAGCTTTCCGGCAACGCCCGGCCCCGAGCGCACGCTGACCGCCACCGTGCCGCTCGCCACCACGCTTTCGGCCCGCGCTTACCCGGTGTGCGTCGCCCGCGTGCTGCCGAGCGGACGACGCGTCTCCAGCAACGCGGTACTGGGACATCTCGCGCCGACCGTCGCCGGCGCCGCGATCGTCGGCGTGCTCGCCAACGCCGGCACCGTCGCCAACCCGCTCATGCACGGCACGCTCACGCTCAACGGCCGCCGGCTCGGCGGTCCCGACGACGCGGTCTTCGTCGCCTTCTATCTCGACGGGGAGACGCGCCTGATGCTGGAGGTGACGGGCACCGCGGCGCAGACCTCGCTGACCGCCACCGTGCCGGCCGCCGACGCGCTGCCGCCGGGCCAGTACCGCATCATCCTGCGCGTCAACGGCGAGCAGGCGGCCAACTCGCCGCAGGTGAACTGGACATGATCCGCGCCGCCGCCGCGGCGATCGCCGCGCCCTCCCTGAACCCGGACCTCGCCGTGCGCGACCCGCTCGCCGCGTGGTGGCTGAACCAGGTGACGCTGCGGCTGCGGCGCGAGGTGTGCTGGAACCGGCATCAGCGCGGCGAAGGTCCCGGCGACGGCACGACGCTGCCCTCCGCCGCCGACCCGGCGCAGGAAAGCCTCGACCTCACCCGCTACCGCGACGAGAAGCGCGCGTTCTTCGCCGGCGACGTTACCGCGCGCTACCTCTCCGAGCGCCTGGCCGAAACGCCGCCGCCGACGCGCGGTGAAAGCGGCGGCGGCTTCGCCCGCGCAGCCGACGCGCTCGAACTCGATCCCTCGGCGCAATTCGTCCTCGCGCTCGCCCTCGCCGCGCGGCTCGACGCCGCGCTGGGTCCGGTGTTCGCGTCCTGCCAGAACGATGCCGGGCGGCCGTTCCCGACGCTCGCGCTGGCGCAGCGGCTGTGGGACGACCCGCTCGCGGTTGCGGTTTGCGCAGACCCGGCGCACACGCTGTTCCGCTTCGGTCTCGTCACGCTGCCGCCGGCGCCGGGACTCGACTGGCTGCAGCCGCTCGAGATGGCGAGCGCGGTGGCGCAGGCGTTGCTCGAAGCCGCGCCGCCGGCGCCGCCGGCGGCCACCGCGTTTCCACCCGAGTTCCCGCCCGCCGCGCGCGCGGCGATCGCGCACCTGATCGCCAATCCGCCGCAGCGGCTGCAGGTGGTGCCGCTGCTCGGACCGCGCGCGGGCGACTTCGCCCCCTGGGCGCGCCAGTGCGCGCGGCTGACCGGGCGCGGGCTCGCCGAGCTCGCGCCCCACGCCTCCGCCGAGCGTGGGCAGCTGCTGCCGGCCGCAGCCGCCTCCTGGCTGCGCGGCGAGGACGTGCTGCTGCCCGAGGACTGGGCCGAGCGCGCAACGGCCCACGCGGAAGCCTGGTACGCGGCGCCAGCCGCGCTGCCGCTGCGCTGGTACCTGCCGGCGCAGGACGCCGCGCAGCTCAAGAGCTACACCGCGCTGGAGCTCGCCGCCGCGGTGCAAGTGCCCGCGCTCGATTTTGCCGCGCGGCTCGATCTTCTGACCGGCGGCCTGGGCCCGCGGGCGCCGCAACTCGGCGGCGCGCTGCGCGAGGCCGCGCGGCGGTTCCGCTTCGAGCGCCGCGTGCTGGAGCGGGTCGTGCGGGCGCTGAACGCGTTTCCGGGCAAGCTCGCGCCGGAGCAGCTCATCGCCGCGTGCCGCGCCGAGGTGCTGAGCCAGATGGGCGGGCTCGCCACGCCCGTCACGCCGCGCTTTGCGCTCGCCGAGGTGGTGCTGCCGGCCGCGCACGCGGCTCAGCTGCACGAGATCGCCGGCGCGATGAAGGTGCTGCCGCAGGTGCACTACGACTGGGGCACCGCGCAGGCGTGGAACGAGGGCGGCCTGTCGGTGCTGTTCTGCGGCCCGCCCGGCACCGGCAAGACGATGGCGGCGGAAGCGCTCGCGCGCGAGCTCGACATGCCGCTCTACCGCGTCGACCTGTCGCAGGTCGTGAACAAGTACATCGGCGAGACCGAGAAGAACCTGAAGCAGGTGTTCGACGCCGCCGAGAGCGCCGACTGCATCCTGTTCTTCGACGAGGCCGACGCGCTGTTCGGCAAGCGCACCGAGGTCAAGGACGCGCACGACCGCTTCGCCAACATCGAGGTGAGCTACCTGCTCGAGCGCATGGAGCGCCTGAAGGGTCTCGCGATCCTCGCCACCAACCGCCGCAAGGACCTCGACGACGCGTTCACGCGCCGGCTGCGCTACGTCGTCGAGTTCCCGGTGCCGGGCGCGGCCGAGCGCGAGCGCATCTGGCGCCAGGTATTCCCGCCCGAGGTGGACGTCGGCGAGGTGGACTTCGCGTTCCTCGCGCGGCAGTTCGAGATCGCCGGCGGACACATCCGCTCGGCGGCGTTCAACGCCTGCCTGCAGGCGGCCGCCGCGCCGCCTGCCACCAAGAGCAGGCGCGCGCCGGCCCGGCGCGTGCCGATGGCGGCGGTGGCCAACGCGCTGCGCCGCGAGCTGCAGAAGATGGACCGCGTCGTCGGCGCCGAGCAGTTCGGCGCCTACGCGCCGCTGCTGATGGAGCCCCGATGAGCGAGCGCGTCACCATCGACCGCATCACCGTGACGCTCGAGGGCTGGCCGGCGGAGGCCGCCGAGGGCCTGGGCGGCGCGCTCGAGCGGGCGCTGCGCGAGCGGCTCGCCGCCGCCCGCGTTGCGCCGAGCGAAGTCCCGCTGACGAACGTGTCGCTGGGCGTGGTCGAGCGGCCGGCCGGCGCCGACGCCGCCGCGCTGGCTGAGCTCGTCGCCGACCGCCTGGCCGGCTGGCTCGCCCGCGACGCGGCCGGGGAGGACCGCCATGGCTGAGCTCGTGCTGCGCGGCATGCTGGTGGAGTACAGCGGCCAGTTCCTCGGGCCGATCCCCAACGTCGTCGTGTTCCAGTTCAACCCGGAATCGATCGCGCGCACCGTGACGATCCCGCAGCGCGCGGAGCCCTCCGGTCGGGAGCGCCCGCAGCGCGAGCGCGGGCAGGCCGCGGCGCCGCCCACCGAGTCGTTCACGCTGACCGCGCACTTCACCGCCGCCGACGACCTCGGCGCCGGCGGCGCGCTGTCGGCGATCCCGCGCGTGTTCGGCATCGGCCCGCAGCTCGCCGCGCTCGAGAAGATGGTCTATCCGCCGCGCACGCCCGGCGGGCTGCTCGGCGCCGCCGTCGACGCCGTGGCCTCCGCCCTTGCCTCCGGCAGCCAGAGCGCGACGCGCACCGTGCCGCGCGAGCAGGTGCCGCGCGTGCTGTTCATCTGGGGACCGACGCGCGTGCTGCCGGTCACCATCACCTCGCTCACGCTGACCGAGCAGAAGTACGACTTCCTGCTGAACCCGGTGCAGGCGCAGGTGCAGATCGGCATCGCCGTGGCGAGCCAGCCGCCCGACGACGACGCGGTGGCGAAGGGCGCGCTCGAGTACTCGAACATGATCAAGGACACCCAGGCCACGCTCAACCTGGCCAAGGCCGTCGAGCTCGCGCTCGACATCGTTCCGTTCTAGGAGACGCCGCCGATGTTCCTGAAGAACTCCCGCTACCACGGCCTGCCGACGGTGACCGCGCGCGACCGCGCCGGCCGCGAGGTGGCCGCGGTGAAGCTGCGGCCCCTGCCGGCGACGGCGGGCGAGACCTACACCGTGAAGGGCCACGACCAGCTCGACGTCATGGCCGACGAGCGCTACCGCGATGCGACCCGCTACTGGCTCATCGCCGACGCCAACACCGAGCTCGAGGCCAACGCGCTGGTGGCGCCGGCGGGACGCGCGATCAAGGTGCCGAAGAGGTAGCCGATGCCGGTCGCCACCTTCCGCCTGTTCCTCGACAACGCGCCCGCCGACCAGGAGCGGCTCGACCGGTTCGGCGAGATCCGCGTGTCGCAGGCGATCGGCATGGCGGCCGAAGCCGAGCTGGACCTTCCGATCGGCACCGATCTCGACGGCGCCTGGTCGGGCTTCGACGACGACTTCACCGAGCCGTTCCATCGCGTGCGCGTCGAGGTGCAGCTCGGCGCCGATGCCTTCGTCGCGCTCATCGACGGGCCCGTGATCGGCAGCCGCTTCCAGCTCTCCGCCGAGCCGGACGAAAGCCGGATCACGCTGATCGTGCAGGACGACAGCGTGCTCCTGAACCGGCACGAGAAGGTGGCGTTCTTCGAGGACATGGCGAGCCACGAGATCGCCGAGCAGCTCTACGCCGAGCACGGCCTGCAGGCGGACGTCGACGCGACGCCCGCCCCCGGCGCGGCGCTGTCGCGGATGGTGGTGCAACGGGGCACCGGCATGCAGCTCATCCAGGACCTCGCGCGCCGGCACGGCATGTTCGCCTACGTGCGTCCGGGCAACGCCCCGGGCGCGAGCGTCGGCGTGTTCCAGCGCCCCCGCCTCACGCCCGACGAGCTGCCCGAGCTCCTGCTGCTGGGGCCCGAGCGCAACGTCGACGAATTCGAGATGGCGTTCGACGCGCTCAAGCCGACGACGGCGGCGGCCGCCGGCGTACGCATCGTCGACAAGGAGACGGTGAGCGCCGAGACGTCGGCCGCCGGCATCGCCGCCCTCGGCGACGAGAGCGCGCACGACCTGCTCTCGGCACCCGCCACGACGCTGCTCGCGCGCACGCGCGAGGAGCAGGCCGACCTCGACGCCGCCACGTCGGCGACGGTGGACCTGTCGTCTTGGGCCTACAGCGCGCGCGGGGCGGTCGACGCCGACCGCTACGCGGGCGTGCTCTCGCCGCACCGCGTGGTGCGCGTGGCCGGCGTCGGCCCCGTGCTGAGCGGCGATTACCTGGTGAGCCAGGTCACCCACGTCATCACCGACGCCGCCTACCGCCAGCAGTTCAGCCTGCGCCGCAACGCGCGCTCCGCGGGCGGCGGCGGCCTCGGCATCCCCGGAGGACTGTTCTGATGGAAACGCCCGCCCTCGAGCAGATGGTGGTGGAGCTGGCGGCGCAATCGCGCAGCCGCTTCTACGGCAAGTTCCGCGGCGTGGTCACCGACAACGCCGACCCCGAGAGCCTCGGGCGCATCCGCGCGCGCGTGCCGGAAATCTACGGCGAGCAGGATTCGCCGTGGGCACTGCCGTGCACGCCCTACGCCGGCGACGACCTCGGCTGGTACGGCGTGCCGCCGGCCGACTCGGGCGTGTGGATCGAGTTCGAGGCCGGCGACCCGGCGCGGCCGATCTGGACCGGCGGCTGGTGGGCGCGCGGCGAGCTGCCGCGGGACCAGCACGGCGGCCAGGCCTCGCCGCCGCTCAAGATCCTGAAGACCGAGCAGGGCCTGATGCTGGCGATGGACGACGACGGCAAGACCGTGACGCTGTCCGACGCCGACGGCCGCAACTTCATGACCATCGAGGTCAACGGCGGGCAGATCAAGGTCCAGGCCACCGCCAAGGTGGTGGTCGAGGCGCCGCAGATCGAGCTGGTCGAGAACGCGACCCACCCGCTCGTGTTCGGGGACGACCTGCTGCAGTACCTGAACCAGCTGGTGGCCACGTTCAACGCCCATCTGCACCCCGGCGAGACCGTGCTCGGCATCCCGGTGACGCCGGCGCCGCCGGTGGCGCCGTTCCCGCCGGCGACGCCCGCGCTGCTCTCGGTGAAAGTGAAAACCGGATAGGAGATCCCATGGCAGACCTGAAAGCCGGCACCGTCGCCAACCCGCAGGACTTCGCCAACAGCATGGCGCAGTACATGGAGGAGGCGATGAAGGAGGAGTGGTTCCGCGTCAAGGGCGAGCGGCTGCACGCCGACGTCGGCGCGCAGGACCGCCGCATCCTGTTCGCGGCCGTGGCGCAGGGCGTGCTGCGCTACCTCGAGGACAACCTCGCCACGCTCGCCACCACGACGGTGGACGGCTCCGGCAATCACCACCACACGCTGACGTTCGGCGTCAGCGCGCACCGGAGCATCCCGTAGCCATGAGCGGCCGCCATCTCGCCTTTCCGTTCCGCATCGGCGCCGACGGCCGCACCGCGGCGCCGGCCTCGCTCGAGGACCACGTCCGCGGCGAGATCATCCAGCTGCTGCTGACCGCGCCCGGCGAGCGGCCGCTCCTGCCGGCCTTCGGCGGCGGTCTGCGCCGCCTCGTGTTCGAGCGCAACGACGACGTCGCCGCCACCATGACCAAGGCGCTGATCAGCCGCAGCCTGTCGCGCTGGCTCGGCCACCGCGTCGCCGTCGAGGCGCTGGAAGTGGCAGCGCGCGAGACCACGCTCACGGTGGACCTGCAGTACCGCGTCATCGCCACCGGCGAGGCGAAGCGCATGCGCTTCGAGAAGCAGGGGATGTAGCGTGTCGGTCGATTTCGACAACTTCAGGTTCGACGAGGAGGCGCGCCGCCAGCGCGCCGAGAACCTGGGCAGCGCCAACGGCATCCGCCAGATCTTCGTCACGCTGGCGCCGGCGGGCGCGCCGACCCACGCACTGCTGGAGGTCGAGTTCTTCAACGCCAACCACCTCGCCGGTCCGCCGCCGCTCGCTACGTTCACGGTATCCGGCGGCGTGCGCAAGCCCGCCGGCCCCAACCCCGGCGACGTGCGCGTGACCCAGGTGCAGGCCGGCGTTGCGTCCAACGCGCTTCGGCTGCGCGTCGAGCCGATCGGCGACTATTCCGTCTACACGCTGCACGTGCCGCAGGGAAACTTCGATCCGCTGTTCAGCGCCGCGCCGTTCAAGTTCCGCCCGGGCTGCTTCAACCTGAACTGCGCGCCGGACTGGGCCGGCCCCGACGCGCCCGAGGAAGCGCCGGCGATCGACTATCTCGCGCGCGACTACGACTCCTTCCGCCACGTGATGATGACGTGGATGGAGCGCCGCGTGCCGGGCT
>DATIUV010000010.1:0-11545 GCA_035466595.1 Pelomicrobium sp. | reverse complement strand
CAGGTAGCCGTCGGCATCGATCGACACGATGTCGCCGGTGGTGTGCCACGGCGCGGTCTTCGGCGGCGGGAAGTCGAGCCGCTCGCCCGGCGCGCGCTCGCGCTCCAGGTAGCCCAGCATGCAGTTTGGTCCCGACACCTTGAGCAGTCCGGCCGCGTCGAAGCCGGGGCGCTTCTCGAGCTCCGCCTTCATTCCCGGCAGCAGACGGCCGACGCTGCCCGGCCGCCGGTTCTCCGGCGTGTTGACCGCGATCACCGGCGCCGTCTCGGTGGCGCCGTAGCCGTCCAGCAGATCGATGCCAAAGCGCGTCTTCCACGCCTCCACCACCGTCGCCGGCAGCCGCTCGCCGCCCGAGATCACCAGCTTGAGGCATTCGAAGTCGCCCGGTTCCGCCTGCGCCGCGTACTTGGCTAGGAAGGTGGGGGTGCCGAACAGGACGGTGGCGCGCTCCTCGCGCACGAGCTCGGCGATGCGCCGATAGTGCAGCGGCGTCGGATAAAGGTAAGCCGGCGCGCCCGAGGCGAGCGGCATCGCCAGCCCCAGCGTGAAGCCGAAGCTGTGGAAGAACGGCAGCGCCATGAGGAACTTGTCCTGCGCCGAGAAGTGCGACACCGCGCGCAGCTGGGCGACGTTGGCGAGGATCGAGTCGTGCGAATGCACGACGCCCTTGGGCCGTCCCTCCGAGCCCGAGGTGAAAAGGACCAGCCCCGGGTCGTGCGATTTGTACGGCGGGCAGGCTTTCCCCGGGCGCAGCATGAAGCGCAGGATCCACAGCTTGTCGAGGAGGCCGAGTTTCGCGCGCCAGTCCTCGAGGAAGACGACGCTGCCCGCCGGGAACGCCGGCACCAGGTCCTGGAAGCCGCCTTCCTCGACGAAGGTGCGCGAGGTGAGCACCGTCTTCAGGCCGGCGACGTCGAACTGCCGGCGCACGCCGTCGCGGCCGGCGGTGAAGTTGATCATGGCCGGCACGCGCCCGCTGGCGGTAAGCCCCAGCACGACCGCCGCGCAGCCGACCGAGGTCGGCAGCATGACGCCGACCGTCTCGCCCGGCTCGCTCAGGCGCGTGGCGATGCGCGCGACGCCGCCGATTTTTTTCAGCAGCGACCGGTAAGTGTCGTCGGCGCCGCGCGCGTCCTTGAGGATGCGATGCTGCCAGCCGAAGACGCGCGCCGCGCCGAGAAACGCGGCGAACAGACAAGTGCGCGCGCGGCTGTCCACCAGCGTCTCCAGCATGGCGCGGCGCACCTCGTCGGTGGCGGCGGCGACCCGCTGCGGATAGCCGGCGGCGCCCGGCAGCATGAGCTTTGCGGGGGAGTACACGGTCACAAGCACCGGCTTGCGGATCCTGCGCGGGAGCCCCTCGAGCTCGTGCGCGGCGTACGCGAGTCCCGGCCGGTGCACCAGCACCCGCACCAGCGGGGCCTCGGTGCGGGCCAGCACCCGTGCCGGACCTTCGCAGGCGGCCTCCGGAATGCCGGACACCGAGGGGTCGCGGCGCTGGAAGAACACGACGTGATAGCCCGACTGGATGCGGCGCCGGACTTCGCGCGGCGCGCTCCGGTAATCGAGGTCCGCACGCACCGTGGGGTAGAGCCGCGCCAGCAGCCGGAAACCCCAGGTGCGCGGCGCGTCGGCCGGGATCACGTAGGCGACGCGCCCATCCAGGAACAGCGCGACGAACAGCGCCTCGCGGGTCGAGTTGAAGCTCGCCACCACGACGGATGGCGTCGCCGCCAGGTGATGGTGGCCGTGGACCTGCACCCGGTGCAGCACCGAGGCCACGAAACGCAGCAGTTGCCGTGCAAGGCGGGTGAGCAGCGGCGGCGGCCCGTCCGCCACGCCGCCCGCCAGGGTCGGCGCCAGCGTGTCGTCGAGCGCCGGGGCGGCAGGCTCGGTGCCTGACGCCGCCGCGCGTTGTGCCAGGGGATCGCTATCCATCGCGCATGCCGAATCGTTGGTGCGAAGGTTACGTGCTTCCGCGCGGAAGCGGAAGCGGCCCCGCCAATCAGGCCGGCGGCGCGGAGACCGCTGCGGCGGCGAGTTCCGACAGGTGTCCGACCTTGACGTAGATCAGGCAGCCGGGCCCGGAGCGCGGCGTGTGCCGGCTCCAGGGCGGGTTGCGCAGCCAGGTGCCGGCCGGGTAGTCGCCGAATTCGTCCTGGAAAACACCTTCCAGCACTAAGATCTCCTCGCCGCCGGGATGGGTGTGCGCATTGAAGCGCGTGTCCGGCTGCCAGCGCACCAGCGCGACGCTTTCGCCATCGTGGTCGTGCAGCGGCAGCACGGTGAGGCCGGGCTCGAGCCCCGGGTACCAGGCCGCGGCGCGGGTGTCGATGCGCACCGTGCGCTCGTCGCCGGGGCGGAACTGCCAGAGCTTGACGAAAAGCACGCAGCCTTCGTCGGTCCGGGGCGCGTGACGCGTCCCCGGCGGATTGCGCAGGTAGGTGCCCGCGGGGTAGGTGCCGTGCTCGTCGGCGAAGGTGCCCTCGAGCACGAGGATCTCCTCGCCGCCGCCGTGCTCGTGGGCGGCGAAGCGCGATCCCGGCGCGTAGCGCACCAGGCTGGTCGCGCGCGCCACTTCGCCGCCGACTCGATCGAGCGGGATGCGCTCGACGCCGGCGGCGGGGGAGGCCAGCCACGGCTCGCCGCGCGTGTCGACGCACGCGCGCGCGGCGAAGTCGGCGCGAATGCGCGTCTCCACTACGGCTCCGGCGAGCGGCTCACCATGCGGCGCACGCGGCGCACGCCGAGAAAGATCAGTCCCGCCACCAGCGGGATGCTGGCGCCCATCACCAGGTCCGGATCGAGCGCCACGCCGGCCGCCTTCAGGCCCTTGGCCGCGTAGCCGACGAGGCCGACGACGTAGTAGGTGATGGCCGCCACCGACAGCCCTTCCACCGTCTGCTGCAGCCGCAGCTGCAGCTTGGCGCGGCGGTTCATCGACTCCAGCACCGCCTGGTTCTGGCGCTGGCGCGCGATCTCGACGCGGGTCGAGAGCAGCTGGCTCGCGCGCGCGACACGCTGCGACAGCGAGCCCTGGCGGTCAGACGCCGTCACGCACGTGTGCATCGCCGGCGCGAGGCGCCGCTCCATGAACTCCTGGAACGTCTGCAGTCCCTGGATGCGCTCCTCGCGCAGCTCGGTGATGCGCCGCTGCACCAGGTCGTAGTAGGCGGCCGCGGCGGTGAATCGATAGTGGTTCTCGGCGTGGCGCCGCTCGATGTCCGCCTGCAGCCGGGTGAGCCGGTCCAGCAGCCTGGGCTCCTCCTGCTCGTGCGAGATGGCCATCGCCGCCGTGATCTCCGCCAGCTCGCCCTCGCAGCGGTTCAGGAACGGCGTCAGCGCCCGCGCCACGGGCAGCGCCAGCAGCGCCAGCATGCGGTAGCTGTCGATCTCCAGCAGCCGCTGGATCATGCGGCCCGCCTGGCGCCGGGTCATGCCGCCATCCTGCACCAGGAGGCGGCTGAAGCCGTCGCCGTGGACGCGGAAGTCGGTGAAGGCGTAGCCGGCGCCGCCCGCCACCTGCGCCCCCACCAGCGCGTTGCCGCCGAACAGGCGCCGGCTCAACGCGTCCGGGTCAGGCTGGGGACCGCGGGGCAGCAGCGCGACGTGGGTCGCCACCAGCGTCTGGCCCGGCAGCTTGGCGAGCCACTCCGCCGGCACGGCCGCGACGGCCGGCTCGGCGAACGGATCGTCGAAGCCGGCCTCGATGATGAATTTGTAGCGCGTGAACTCGGTGTGACGCTCCCACTTCAGCCGGTAGGGGCCGAGGTCGGCGCTGAAGTGGCTGGCGCCGGGCGCGGGCCCCGGCTTGCCGCAGCGCGCGGCGAGCTCCGTCACCAGCGCATGCTCCTGATCGCGCGAGGCGAGGTTGGAATAGAGCGCCAGGAACGACAGCCGCGTCGGCGCCGTCAGCGCCTCGGGTGGGCGCGCGTGCACCTCGTCGTTGAGCTCGAAGCGCTGGGGGTGGTCGAGCGGCAGCGTCATGAGGGAGGCGTCAGCGTGTTTCCCCGCGCAGGCGCGCGAGCGCTGCCACCGCGGCCGGCTTGTCGGAACAGGACTCCAGCTCCGCCGCCAGGCGGCCGAGCGCGGCGGCGTACTCGTAATTCGGGCCGACCATGCCGCAGCAGCCGCCGTAGAGGCTGCACTGCAGCTTCAGTGTCATCACCGCGTGGTCCAGCTCGAAGCTGTCCAGCAGCGTGGCGGCGAGCTTGAGGGTTTCCTTCGGATAGGTCATGACGGCGAAAGGCGGCGGCCGACGGCGGCCGAGGCCGAGACGATACAACGCCGGCGCGCGCCCGACAAATCGCGGCCGCGCAAGCGTCAGCGCCTTACGCCGTTCAGCGCCCAGTCGTAATCGATGAAGCCGATCGCCGCCCGGCCCTGGCGCACCTTCTCGCGGTCGGCGGCGGCGTCGGCCAGCAGGTCGGCGTACTTGCCGAAAAACTGCCCGAGCGACGCGATGCCGCGGTAGCCGGCCTCGAAGTCGTTGCCGTACCAGTCGAAGATCTGCGAGACCTGCAGCTTGCCGGATCTCGGGTCGTAGCGGTTGCGCGAGCGGTCGGCGAGGAAACGGCGCGTCTGCTCCTCGAGCTGGGCATCGAGCCGCGCGGCGACGAACGCCTCCTCGCGCAGCATCGGGCAGCCGACCGACGCGCAGTTCACGGCGAAGTGGATGCGCGGCTCGTCGTAGACGCCCGGCTTGCGGATCACCTCGTGCTCGATCCAGTCCAGATGGCGCTTCTCGCCCAGCACGGTGAAGAACTTCTGCTTCCACGGGCTGCTGAACAGGCTGCCGAGATCGCGGATCGACTTCAGGTCGGGGTATTTCGTCAGGATCAGCTCCACCGTGAACGCGTTGTACGCATTGATCAGGAAGGCGAGCTGCTGCGGCTTCGTCCACGCGTCGAACTCGCGCTGCGGCACCGCCGAGAGGCTCGCAAGATAAGCCTGCAGCGCCGTGCGATCTCGGGCGAAGCCGGCGTAATCCACCTGGGACGCGTTGCCGCCGTCGATCAGGACGACGTGCCGTTGCAGCAGCGCGGTCCACGCCGCGTGGCTGTGGTCGAACGCCGCGCCGCCCGTGAGCGGCAGCAGCGCGAGCAGGCAGGCGAGCAGCCAGCGTTTCATTGTTTCTCCGCAAATTTGTTGGCGCCGCAGCCGGCGCGCGGCCGGGTGAGGCTCATGGCCGATTGGTCGGCGCGCAACGCCGATCCTTTCAGCGGCTGATACAAACCGGCAACAAACCGTTTCCGCGCCGCAATTGGCGGGTTACCGGCGCTGCCCAGAATGCGAGCCATCGTCAACGACGGCATGGTGCCGGCGGCGACCGATCAACCCGACCGAAGGAGCAAGACCATGAACCTGAGCGACCAGCCCGTTGCCACCGAGCGCTACGCCAAGTGCGTCGAGGTCTCCAAGCGCATCCGCTTCGACATCGACCGCGATGTCGTCCGCGGCCGCGATTTCGACTACGCCCGCAAGTTCCTGCCCGACGGCCTGTCCAAGGCGCCGGCGCTCGAGTTCCTGTCGGCCGACGAGCAGCGGCTGCTCTCGCAGGTGCAGGGGCGCAGCTACGCCAACATCTTCGGCCTGGTGGAGCGCTTCATCGCCGCCAAGGTGCTGGAGGTGAGCGGCGACCACGTGCTCGGCGACCAGGCGGCGCTGGAGGCGCTGGTGCGCTTCGGCGACGAGGAGATCAAGCACCAGGAGATGTTCCGCCGTCTCGACCGCATGATGGACGCCGGCATGCCGGCCGGCTACCAGTTCCTGCCGGATTCCAACGAGGTCGCGCGCGTGGTGCTGTCGAAGTCGGAGTGGGCGGTGCTGGGGCTCATCTGCCACATCGAGCTGTTCGTGCTGGCGCACTACCGCTCCAGCATCGACCCGGAGGCGGAGATCTGCCCGCTGTGGAAGGACGTCTTCCTGCACCACTGGCGCGAGGAGTCGCAGCACGCGATCATCGACGAGCTCGAGTGGAAGCGCGAGGACGCGCGGCTCAACCCGCAGGAGCGCGACCGCGCCGTCGACGACCTCATCGAGCTGGTCGGCGCGGTGGACGGCATCCTGCAGGCGCAGTCGCTGGCGGACGCCACCTACTTCATCGACGCCGCCGGCCGCGCGTTCACGCCGGACGAGGCGAAGCGCATCCGCGACACCGTGCTCAAGGCCTACCGCTGGCAGTACATCGTCTCGGGCGTGCAGGAGCCGCGCTTCCAGGAGATCCTCGGCGGCTTCATCAACGACGCGCAGGCGGCGCGCATCGGCGCGGCGCTCGCGCCCATCGTCAGCGCGCAATGAGGCCCGAGGGGGATTTGGCCATGAGACAACGCAGCGTGAGCGTGCTGATGCACGTCGATGCCGGGGCCAGCGTGGGTGCCATGGAGCGCATCCGCGCCGCCCTCGGCGAGCATCCCGGCGTGTTCGACGCCCGGGTCGTGGAGCGGCAGCCGAACCTGCTGTTCGTCGACTACGATCCCGCGGCCGTGCGCCCGCACCAGATCGCGCAGGCCGCGCGCGCGCAGCACGAAGGTGTGCGGCTGATCGGCATGTGACGGGCAGCGACGCGGCGGCGGGCTCACGAGGCGCGGCCGCCGCACCGCCGGGTGGTCGCGCCAACATCGCGACTCCGCTGCGCGGATTTCCCTGGGCACCGGCCTGCGCCGGTGCGACGAACGGAGAGAAGTCGCGGCGTCGAGGTTTTCCTGGGCACCGGCCTGCGCCGGTGCGACGAGAAGAAATCCCTGCGCCGGTGTGACGAACCGAGCGACGGTCGCGACGGTATGACGAACCCCCGCCTGCGCCCACGTGAGGAACGCAGCGACGGTCGCGATGCCGTAGGCGATCGACTCCGGGCGCCGTCATGCCGGCGAAGCCTGCCCCGTACCGCGATACGGGCGCCGGCATCCGGGAACCGTTGCCGAAAAAACCCGTCATGCCGGCGGAAGCCGGCATCCAGGGACGCCGCAGTCGCGGCGTCGAGGTCTTCCTGGGCACCGGCCTGCGCCGGTGCGACGAAAGGAGAGAAGTCGCAGTCGCGGCGTCGAGGTCTTTCCGGGCGCCAGCGCGCGAGGCTGCTACGGTGCGACGAGGCGAGCGCGCCAATTGATGAGACAGAGTCCGATGTCCGCAAACGACGCCACCTGCCCTGCTACAGTACCGGCCATGCCGCGCATCGCCGTTGCGATCATCGTCATCGCCCAGTTCCTGGGGACGTCGCTGTGGTTCAGCGCCAACGCCGCAGCCGACGACCTGGCCCGCGCCTGGGGACTGGACGCCGCCGGCATCGGCGCGCTGACGAGCGCGGTGCAGTTGGGCTTCATCGCCGGCACGCTCGGCTTCTCGCTGTCGGGGCTGGCCGATCGCTTTCCCGCCAGCCGCATCTTCGCCGTGTGCGCCGTGCTCGGCGCCGCGTCCAACGCCGGCTTCGCGCTGCTGGCGCAGGGGCTCGCGGATGGCTGGGCCTGGCGCTTCGCCACCGGCGTGGCGCTGGCCGGCATCTATCCGCTCGGCATGAAGCTCACGGTGAGCTGGGCGCCGGAGCGCTCCGGCGAAGCGCTGGGCTGGCTCGTGGGCATGCTGGTCCTCGGCACGGCGCTGCCGCACGCGGTGCGCGGCTTCGGCGGCGGCCTGCCATGGAACGCCGTGGTTCTCACGTCGTCGGCGCTGGCGCTGCTGGCGGGCGCGATGGTGGGCCGCCTGGGCGATGGACCGTACCTCAAACCATCGGCGCATCCGCGCCGGCCGGGCTGGGGCGAGGTGCTGCAGGCGTTCCGCATTCCCGTCTACCGGGCGTCCGCCCTCGGCTATTTCGGCCACATGTGGGAGGTGTACGCCTACTGGGTCATCGTGCCGTTTCTCGTCGCCCACGTGCTGGGCGCGGAGCAGGCCACGGCGGCGCGGGTCGCGGCGTGGTCGTTCGCCATCATCGGCACGGGCGCCGTCGGTTGCATCTTCGGCGGCTGGCTGACGCGCCGTTTCGGCAGCGCGCGCGTCGCCGGCGCAGCCCTTTTCGGCTCCGGCGTGTTCTGTCTGCTGTTTCCCCTGATGCAGGGATTGCCGCAAGCCGCGCAGCTGGCGGCCCTCCTCGCGTGGGGGCTGCTGGTGGCCGCCGACTCCCCGCAGTTCTCGTCGGTCTCGGCGCGCGCCTGCCCGCCGCACCTCGTCGGCAGCGCGTTGGCGATTCAAAACAGCGTCGGTTTCTTCATCACCGTCGTGTCGATCGGCATCGCGACATCGCTGCTCGACACGTGGGATGTGCGCGTCGCGTGGGTGCTGTTGCCGGGGCCGGTGCTGGGGCTGCTGGGCCTCGCCCCGCTGCTGCGCGCGGCGCCGGCTTCCGCGCCCGTGCGTCGTTAATACATCCAACCGCTGTGCCCGTTCGAGTGTCGCAATCCGGCGACAGTAGCGACGCGCGTCGTTCGACGGCATCATCGAGGCGTCGCCGCGCCGTGGCGGCGTTTTAATGACGGAGGAAACGACGATGAAAAAGATCAGCCTCAAGCGCGCGCTGGTGAAGTTCCTGATGCTGGCGATGGCCGCGTTCGCGTGGCCGCACGCGGCAACGGCGGCGCCGGTCGGAACCGCGGCCGTGCTGGAGCACGAGAGCCGCGACGCGCAGGTGACGCGAGTGCAGGAAAAGCTCGCGCGGGCCGACGTCGAACGCGCGATGGCGGCCCTCGGCGTCGACCCTGCGCAAGCGCGCGAGCGCGTCGCCGGACTGAACCAGGCCGAGATTCTGCAGCTCGAGCGCGAGCTCGATCAGCTGCCCGCCGGCGGCGATTTCTTCGCGGTGGTGGGCATCGTGTTCGTCGTGCTGATCATCCTCGAGCTCACCGGCGTGACGAACATCTTCACCAAGCTTTGATCGGAACTGCCGCGCGCGCGCTCGGCGCGCTGGTGGGGGCGTCGCTGCTCGCAGGCTGCGCGGCCCGCGGGCCGCTGCTGCCGGAGGCGGTGCCGCCCTCCGCGCCGCCCGCCGTCGAGCTCGCTGCCGTCCCGTTCTTTCCGCAGCAGGCGTTCCAGTGCGGCCCGGCCGCGCTTGCCAGCGTGCTGGTGCATGCCGGAGTCGACGTCACGCCCGAGGCGCTGGCGCCGCAGGTCTATCTGCCCGAGCGGCGCGGCAGCCTGCAGCTCGAGCTCGTCGCCGCCGCGCGCCGTCACGGGCGCATTCCGGTGACGATCGAGCCGGAACCGGCGGCGCTGCTCGCAGAGGTTGCGGCGGGCCGGCCGGTGCTGGTGCTGCAGAACCTGCGGCTGGCGACGTGGCCCGCGTGGCATTACGCCGTCGCGATCGGGTACGACGCGGAGCGCGACGTCGTGCTGCTGCGCTCCGGCACGACCGCGCGCCTGGCGACGCCGGCGCCGGAGTTCCTGCGTACCTGGCGGCTCGGCGGCTCCTGGGCCTTCGTCGCGTTGGCGCCTGGCGAACTGCCGGCGTCGGACGATCCGCGGCGCTATCTGGGGGCGGTGGCGGCGATGGAGCACGTTGCCGACGCCGATACCCTGATCCGCGCCTACCGCGCGGCGCTCGAGCGCTGGCCCGGCAACTTCGCCGCGCGCTTCGGGCTCGCCAACGCGCTGCGCGCCGGCGGCGACCTGGCCGGGGCGGAGTCGATCTACCGCGCGCTGCTCGCCGAGCGCCCGGGCGAGGCGGCCGTGATCAACAATCTCGCGGACCTGCTGGTTGCGCGGCGGTGCGCCGACGAAGCGATGGCGCTCCTCGACCGGACGCTCGTGGGCGAGGTGCCCGAGAACCTTCGGCCGGTGCTCGAGCAGACGCGAACGGAGGCGCTGGCGGCAAGGGGTGGAGCCGGCGCGGCGTGCACACCGTCCGCGCCGGCGACCTGACGCGGCGGCCGGGCCTGCAGAAACAAAAACGCCCCGGCGTTGCGCCGGGGCGTCTTCAGGGACGCAGAGGCAAGTAAACGGGGAGGGCGTGTGGCGGCGGGGCGATCAGCCGATCCAGTGCTCGCTGTCCCAGCCGCGGCCGTCGTCGAGCATGTCCGGGCCGTCGTTGTCCGCGACCGAGGCGTACACGGCTTCGACCTTCACCAGGTCCTCTTCATTGTCGGAGGGGGTGAACAGCACCTCTTCGATCGAGAATTTCATGGCCGGGCTCCTCGGGAAGTGAAAGTAATTGACCGGGGTCAATTGTTAAGTCCGGCATCGATTCGATCAATCGAAGGTTCTGATCCAAACCATAAGGTTTGTGCGCTGCGCCAAGGCCGCGGCCTGCGCGCAGAGGGGACGTGGGGCGCCGTCATCGCCGCGCGGTTTCGGCGACCGTCCCTTTGAGCTATCCTGCGGGCGTTCCTAACCCCATGAAAACCCCATGAAAATCACGGTCATCGGGATCGGCAAGGTGGGCTCGACGGTGAGTTTCCTGCTGGCGCGGGAGGGGCTGGCGAGCGAGCTCGTGTTGTGGAACCGCACCGCGGCGGTAGCCGAGGCCGAGGCCACCGACATCCAGCAGGCGTGCGCCTTCACGCCGCATCGCGTGCAGGTGCGTGCGGCACGGTCCGTGGACGACACCGCCGGCTCGGCGGTGCTGGTGGTTTGCGCGAGCGTACCGATGCCGCGCGACATGACCGACCGCGCCGTGCTCGCCACCGGCAACGCGCGCCTCATCCGCGAGCTGATGCCGCCGTTCGCGCAGGCGAGCCCGGACGCCGTGGTGGTGAACGTCACCAACCCGATGGACGCCGTCACCTGGCGGCTGATCGAGGCGACCGGCTTCCCGTGGCAGCGTGTGATCGGCACCGGCACCCTGGTCGACTCGGCGCGCTTCCGCGAGCTGCTCTCCGAGCAAGTCGGCATTCACCCCGTGGACCTCAAGGCCTACATTCTCGGCGAGCACGGCGAGACCCAGTTCGCCGCGCTGTCGGTGGCGAGCGCGGGCGGCGAGCACATCGATGCGACGCCCGCGCGCTACCAGCTGCTGCAGGAGGCCAAGGAAAGCGCGTTCCGGGTATTCCGCGCCAAGGGCTACACCAACTACGCGGTGGCAAGCGCCGCCGCGCTGGTGGTGGAAAGCGTCGTCAACGACCTGCGCTACACGCTGCCGGTGTCGGTGAAGATCGATGGCTTCTGCGGCGTCACCGGCGTGTGCCTGTCGCTTCCCGCCGTTGTCGGCGCGGGCGGCGTGCAGTTCACGCTGAAGCCCGACCTCGACGCAAACGAGCAGGACTGCTTCCGCAAGTCCGCCGGCGCGGTGCGCGCCGTGATCGACGCGACGGCGTAGCGCTGCCCCGGAACCCGGCCCGCGCATCACTTGTGCGTGGCAGGCGCCGCCGGAAATGACGATTCCCTGGATTCCGGCATTCGCCGGAATGACGAATTGCGCGTCACCCCGGCGGAGGCCGGGGTCCAGGAGGTTTTCGGCTAACTGAAGCAACGTCATGTGCCGCGACGCTCGGCGCGGGGCGCCTTCGGGCCAGAAACAAAAAGCCCGCGGCGTAAGCCGCGGGCTTTCCAGGATGCGCTCGGCGCTCGCGCTCGGATGCGCTAGCGCCGGCGCCCGCCACGGCCGCCGCTCGGGCGCGGG
>DATIUV010000009.1:0-3158 GCA_035466595.1 Pelomicrobium sp. | reverse complement strand
CATGCCTGACCGAAAATACGGCTTCGGCACCCTGTGCCTGCACGCCGGCCAGATACCCGACCCGGCCACCGGCGCGCGCGCGGTGCCGATCTACCAGACCACGTCGTACGTCTGCGACAGCGCCGACCACGCGGCGTCGCTGTTCAACCTGCAGACGTTCGGCAACGTCTACACCCGCAGCATGAACCCCACCACCGCGGTGTTCGAGGAGCGGGTCGCGGCGCTCGAGGGCGGCCGCGCGGCGGTGGCGACCTCCACCGGCCAGTCGGCGGAGCTGACCGCGCTGCTCACGCTGTGCAACGCCGGCGACGAGATCGTCTCGGCGTCCACGCTCTACGGCGGCACCTACACGCTGTTCGGGTTCAACTTCAAGAAGCTCGGCATCGAGGTGAAGTTCGTCGATTCCGAGGACCCCGAGAACTTTCGCCGCGCGATCACGCCGAAGACGCGCTGCGTGTACGCCGAGACGCTCGGCAACCCGCTCATCAACGTGCTCGACATCGAGGCGGTGGCGAACATCGCGCACGAGGCCGGCATCCCGCTGGTGATCGACAACACCGTGCCGTCGCCGTACCTGTGCCGGCCGATCGAGTGGGGCGCCGACATCGTCGTGCACTCGGCGACCAAGTACATGGGTGGCCACGGCACGACCATGGGCGGCGTGTTCGTCGAGTCCGGCAAGTTCCCGTGGGACAACGGCAAGTTCCCCGAGATGCTGGAGCCGTCCAAGGGCTACCACGGCGTGCGCTTTTACGAGACCTTCGGCGACTTCGGCTACACGATGCGCGCGCGCATGGAGATCCTGCGCACCTACGGCGCCGCGATCTCGCCGATGAACGCATGGCTGCTGCTGCAAGGGCTGGAGACGCTGCACGTGCGCATGGACCGCCACTGCGCCAACGCGCTGGCGGTGGCGAAGTTCCTCGACGACCACCCGCTGGTGTCGTGGGTCAGCTATCCCGGCCTGCCGGGGAGCAGGTACTACGACCTCGCGCAGAAGTACCTGCCGAAGGGCGCCAGCGGGCTGCTCACCTTCGGTGTCAAGGGCGGCATGGAAGCCGGCGTCAGGTTCATCGAGGCGGCGCAGTTCATGTCGCACCTCGCCAACATCGGCGACGCCAAGACCCTCATCATCCACCCGTCCTCGACCACGCACCGCCAGCTCACCGAGGAGGAGCAGATCAAGGCCGGCGTCACGCCCGACATGATCCGCATCTCGGTCGGCATCGAGGACCTCGACGACATCCTCTGGGACATCGACCAGGCGCTGGCGAAGTCGCAGGCCACGTGATTTTTCGCACCCGCGACGCGCCGGTTCGAGGCAGGCCGCGCTGCGCCGCCGCGTCATGACCACCGCCCTCACGATCCTCAACGACACGTTCGGCTATCCCGCGTTCCGCGGGCCGCAGGCCGACATCATCGACCACGTTGCCGCCGGCGGCGACGCGCTGGTGCTGATGCCCACCGGCGGCGGCAAGTCGCTGTGCTACCAGATTCCGGCGCTGCTGCGGCCGGGCTGCGCGGTGGTGGTCTCGCCGCTGATCGCCCTGATGCACGACCAGGTGGCGGCGCTGCAGGAGGCCGGCGTCAAGGCCGCGTTTCTGAACTCGATGCTGCCGGCAAACGAGGCCGCGCGGGTCGAGCGCCGTTTCGTCGACGGCCGCTACGACCTGCTCTACGTCGCGCCGGAGCGGTTGATGACGCCGCGCTTCCTCGGCCTGCTGGAGCGGGCAGCCGCGGGGAGCGGCGTCGCGCTGTTCGCCATCGACGAGGCCCACTGCGTGTCCCAGTGGGGCCACGATTTCCGTCCCGAGTACCTGCAGCTCGCGATCCTGCCGGAGCGCTTCCCGCGGGTGCCGCGCATCGCGCTCACGGCCACCGCCGACCGGATCACTCGCGACGAGATCATCGCCAACCTGCGCCTCGAGCGGGCGCGCACCTTCGTCTCCAGCTTCGACCGGCCCAACATCCGCTACCGCGTCGTCGAGAAGGCCAATCCCCGCGCCCAGCTGCTCGCGTTCCTGCGCGCCGAGCACGACGGCGACGCGGGTATCGTCTACTGCCTGTCGCGGCGCAAGGTGGACGAGACGGCCGCGTTCCTGGCGCAGGAGGGCATCCGCGCGCTGCCCTACCACGCCGGCATGGAAGCGCCCGAGCGCGCCCGCAACCAGGACACGTTTCTGCGCGAGGAAGGCGTCGTGATGGTGGCGACCATCGCCTTCGGCATGGGCATCGACAAGCCGGACGTACGCTTCGTCGCCCACCTGGACCTGCCCAAGAGTGTCGAGGGCTACTATCAGGAGACCGGCCGCGCCGGGCGCGACGGCCTGCCGGCCGACGCCTGGATGACCTACGGGCTCGCCGACGTGGTGCAGCAGCGGCGCATGATCGATGAGTCGGAGGGCGATCCGCGCTTCAAGCGGGTGGCCGCCGCCAAGCTGGATGCGCTGCTAGGCCTGTGCGAGACGACAGCTTGCCGGCGGGCGCGGCTGCTGGCGTACTTCGGCGAGGAGCGCGGGCCCTGCGGCAACTGCGACAACTGCCTCGAGCCGCCCCGCACCTGGGACGCGACGGTGGCGGTGCAGAAGGCGCTCTCCTGCGTGTACCGCACCGGCCAGCGCTTCGGCGCCGGCCACCTGATCGACGTGCTCACGGGCAAGGACACCGAGCGGGTGCGCCATTGGCAACACGACCAGCTGCCCACGTTCGGCGTCGGCGCCGACGTTCCCGAAAGGGAATGGCGCGCCGTCTTCCGCCAGATGACGGCGCTGGGGCTCCTCGCCGTGGATCACGCGCACGGCGCGCTGACGCTCACGGAAGCGAGCCGCCCGGTGCTGAAGGGCGAGCAGGCCGTCGCCCTGCGCCGGCCGGCGGAAACGACGAAGGCGCCGAAGCCACGCAGCCGCGGGATCGACGCGGACCTCTCCGGCGACGAGCAGCGGCTCTGGGAGCGGCTGCGGGCCTGGCGCGCGCAGACCGCCAAGGCCCACGCCGTGCCGGCCTACGTGATCCTGCACGACGCCACGCTGCTGGAGATCGTGCGCAGCCGCCCGCGCAGCGCCGCCGACCTGCGCCGCGTCCCCGGCATCGGCGAGCGCAAGCTGGAGAACTACGGCGCGGCGCTGCTGGAGGTGGTGGGGGCGGAATAGGACCGTTCG
>DATIUV010000008.1:0-12371 GCA_035466595.1 Pelomicrobium sp. | reverse complement strand
TGTCGGCGCAACGTCCGCCGGGGCCCTAAACTGCAGGCATCCGCCCGATCCCGAGGATCTCGATGTTCAAGCACTTTCCCGCCGAGTTCGTCTACCAGTTCTTCGCCCTCATCTTCGCGGTGATCGTGGTGCACGGCACGTACGTCTCCGTGGTGCGGCCGCAGGCCGAGGCCGATCTCGCCGAGCAGCGGGCGCTGTTGGCCCAGCAGCCGGACGCCGAGGTGCCCACGTCGATCGCCGTGATCCTGAAGGACTACGAGCAGGAGGCGTGTTTCGTGCTGATGCTCTGGGCGATGGCCATCCTCGGCTACAAGTGGGTGGTGGTGCTGCGCGAGCGCGCGCTGCTGGAGGACGATCTGCTGCCGCTCGCCGAGGGCATCAAGATCCTGCCCGAGGACGCGCGGCGCTACCTGAAGCCGCTCGACAGGCTCAAGCCATCGCTGCGCAACCTGCTGCTGCCGCGCGCCATGCACCAGGCCGTCACCCGCTTCGAGACCACCGGCAGCGTGCAGGACGCCGCCTCCGCCACCGAGGCCCTGTGCGAGAACGAGGGCGAGCGGCTCGACTCGGAGCTGGCGCAGATCCGCTACATCGCCTGGGCGATTCCCTCGATCGGCTTCATCGGCACGGTGCGCGGCATCGGCAACGCGCTCGGGCTCGCCCATCGCGCGGTGCAGGGCGACATCACCGGCGTCACCCAGAACCTCGGCACGGCGTTCAACTCGACGCTGGTCGCGCTGCTGCTGTCGATCGTGCTCATGTTCCTGGTGCATCAGCTGCAGCTCGCGCAGGAACGGCTGGCGCTCGACACCGAAAGCTACGTCAACGACCGCCTGATTCGGCACCTGCGCACGAGCTGAGCCCCGCGCCATGAAGCGCCGCCCCATCACCACCCTCAGTCTGTCGTTCGTCGACGCGATCCTGTGCGGGTTCGGCGCCATCGTGCTCCTGTTCCTGATCCTCAGCCACAACTCGCAGGCGCAGCGGCGCGAGGCCACGGACGCGCTGCAGCGGCAGGTCGAGACGCTGGAGCGCGACGTGCTGAGCGGCCGCCAGCAGGCCGCGGCGCTGGCCGCGGGCCTCGAGCGGGCGGAGGAGCGGCGCGCGCGCCTGCTGGCCGAGGCGGCGAACCTGACGGAAAACATCGCCGGGCAGCGCTACGACCTGGCGAAGCTGGAAGCCGACAGCCTGGCGCGCGAAGCCGACCTCAACCGGCTCAAGTCCGATCTCAAGTCGGCGGAGGAGGAACGCAAGCGGCTCGAGGGCGGCGTGCGGCCGCAGCCCCGCGAAGGCGACCGCCTGCGCGCCTTTCCGGGCGAGGGCGACCGGCAGTATCTGACCGGCTTCAAGGTCGGCGGCCAGCGCGTCCTGATCCTGCTCGACACCTCGGCCAGCATGCTGGCCGAGCGCATCGTCGACATCGTGCGCCTGCGCAACCTGCCGGTGGAGCAGCAGCGGCGCGCGGCGAAATGGCGCCGGGCGCTCGCCACCGTGGACTGGATCTCGACCCAGATTCCGCCCAACGCGAGCTTCCAGATCTATGCGTTCAACGCGCACGCCGAGCCGGTCACGCCCGGCAGCGCCGGGCGCTGGCTCAGCGCCGGCGACCCCGCGGCGCTGAACGGCGCCGTGGAAGCGGCGAAGCAGCTCGTTCCCACCGGCGGCACCAGCCTGTATCACGCGCTCAACGTCATCAACGGCCTGCAGCCGCGGCCCGACAACGTCTTCCTGATCACCGACGGCCTGCCCACCATCGACCGGGAACCCGGCGCGCGCTACAAGATCTCCGGCGAACAGCGCCTCGACATCTTCGGTGCCGCCCTCGAAGCGCTGCCGGGCGGCGTTCCGGTCAATGTCATCCTGCTGCCGATCGAAGGCGATCCCATGGCCGCGGCCGCCTACTGGCGCCTGGCCCAGAGAAGCCAGGGCTCGCTGTTGAGCCCGGCGGAGGACTGGCCATGAGCCGGCGGCGCCGGCGCGAGCCCGAGGGCATCGGGCTCGCCTTCCTCGACGCGATCTTCTGCGGCTTCGGCGCGATCCTGCTGCTGTTCGTCATCGCGCGCGGCGCCGAGCCCCAGCTCGTGGTGCGCGACGCCGAGCAGCTGCGCGCCGAGCTGAGCGTCCTCGAGCACGAGCGCGCCGAGCTGGACGCGCGGCTCGCCTCGTCGCAGGCCGACCTCGACGCCCGCCAGGCCGAGGTCGCCCGCGCCGAGCGGCTCGTCGCCCGCTACCGGGACGAGCTCACCGACATCCAGGGGCGCTACCGCGCGTCGCGCGACACGGCGGCGGTGCAGAACCGGATCAGCGGCCAGCTCGCGCTGGCCCAGCAGCAGCTCACCGAAGAGATGAGGCGGCTGCAGGCGCAGCGCCGGCCGGCGCCGCCGGAACGGCTGGTCGGCGGCATTCCGGTGGACAGCGAATACATCATCTTCATCATCGACACCTCCGGCAGCATGCAGTCGCTTGCGTGGCCGCTCATGCGGCGCAAGGTGGAGGAGACGCTCAAGCTCTACCCGGAGGTCAAGGGCATCCAGGTCATGAACGACATGGGGCAGTACATGTTCTCGCAGTACGCGGGGAAGTGGATCCCGGACTCGCCCGCGCGCCGCCGCGCCATCGTCGAGCGCCTGCGGGACTGGAAGCCGTTCAGCAACAGCAGCCCGGTGGAAGGCATCGAGGCGGCGATCCGCACCTACTATCAGCCCGACCGCCGGATCAGCCTCTACGTATTCGGCGACGAATTCACCGGCCCTTCCATCGACGACGTCGTGCGGCGGGTCGACCAGCTCAACCGCGCGGACGCCCGCGGCAACCGCCGCGTGCGCATCCACGGCGTCGGCTTCCCCACCACGTTCACGCCGGCGGCGAAATCGAGCTACACCGGCGTGCGCTTCGCCACCCTCATGCGCGAGCTCGCGCAGCGCAACGGCGGCACGTTCGTCGGCCTGAATTCGACCGAGCGCTGACCGGCGCGAAGCTGGCGCCCGCGACGGGGGCACGCGGGCGAGCGCCGGCCTGCGGGCAAGCCTTCCGGAAGCTTCCCGACCGAGCGCGGCGGCCGGTCGCGCCACATCCGCGTCACACGACGCCGTTACCCTGCACTGAAACCTGCCGCTGGCGGGAATCGAAATGCGGGCTATAATTTGTGCGCCGCACCATCGCGGCCCTCGCCCATCCGCATTCCGACCTGCGCCGGCTGCCCGGCAGACCTCTCTGGAGCCCCGATGAACGCCCGATCCCAACCCAAGCGCAAGGCCGCGTCCGCCCGCGGGGACACCACGCTCGTCGACCTCGGCCTGCAGGGCGGCGGCGCGCACGGCGCGTTCACCTGGGGCGTGCTCGACCGGCTGCTGGAAGAGCCCTGGCTCCGGTTCGACGGCATCTCCGGCACCTCGGCCGGCGCGATGAATGCCGCCGTCATGGCCGACGGGCTGACCGAAGGCGGCCCGGAGGGGGCGAAGGTCGCGCTGGAGAAGTTCTGGAAACGCGTCTCCGAAGCCGCGACGTTCAGCCCGTTCCGGCGCGGCCCGCTGGAGATGCTCTCCGGCAGCTGGACGCTGGACAACTCGCCCATGTTCGTGGCGATGGACCTCGCCGCGCGCGTGATGTCGCCCTACGACGTGAACCCGGCGGGCACCAACCCGCTGCGCGACATCCTCGCCGAGAGCGTGTGCTTCGATCGGCTCACGGCATCGCCGGTCAAGCTGTTCGTCACCGCGACCAACGTGCGCACCGGCCGGGCCCGCGTGTTCCGCAATGCCGACATCTCACCCGACGTGCTGCTCGCTTCCGCCTGCCTGCCGACCATGTTCCAGGCCGTCGAGATCGACGGCGAGGCGTACTGGGACGGCGGCTACTCCGGCAACCCGTCGATGGCGCCGCTGGTGCGCGAGTGCGACTCGGAGGACACCATCCTGGTGCAGATCAACCCGATCGAGCGCCCCGGCACGCCGCGCACCGCACGCGAGATCCACAACCGCATCAACGAGATCGCCTTCAACTCGACGCTGATCAACCAGCTGCGCGCGGGCGCGCTGCTCAGGCAGGTGGCCGACGCGGGCAAGTGCGAGGGCGCGGTGTGGGCGCGGATGCGCATCCACCGCATCGCCAGCGACGTCATGGTGAAGCTCGGCTACTCGTCCAAGCTGCTCGCCGAGTGGGCGTTCTTCTGCATGCTGCGCGACGAGGGCCGCCGCGCGGCGAGCGAATTCCTCGACGCGCACGCGCGGGACATCGGCGTGCGCTCGACGTTCGACCTCGACGCGCTGCTGGAAGGAGTCTGACATGATCGGCCTGCTCGGCATCCTGGCCGGCCTCGGCCTGCTCATCTGGCTCTCGTATCGCGGCTGGAGCGTGCTGGTGCTGGCGCCGGCGGCCGCGCTGGTCGCGGCGCTGGCCGCGGCCGAGCCGCTGCTCGCGCACTGGACGCTGACTTACATGGGCTCGGCGGCGAGCTTCCTGGCGGCGTTCTTCCCGCTGTTCCTGCTCGGCGCCGTGTTCGGCAAGCTGATGGAGGACAGCGGGTCGGTCGCGTCGATCGCGCGCTTCATGACCGAAAAGCTGGGCCCGAGCCGCGCGATCCTGGCCGTGGTGCTGGCCGGCGCGCTGGTCACCTACGGCGGCGTCAGCCTGTTCGTCGCCTTCTTCGTGCTGGGCCCGATGGCGCAGGCGCTGTTCCGCGCCGGCGACGTGCCCGGCCGGCTGATGCCGGCCGCCATCGCGCTGGGCACCTCCACGTTCACGATGTCGGCGCTGCCCGGCACGCCGGCGATCCAGAACGCGATCCCGATGCCGTTCTTCGGCACCACGCCGTTCGCCGCGCCGGGGCTGGGCATCATCGCCGCGGCGATCATGCTGAGCTTCGGGCTGTGGTGGCTCACGCGCGCGGAGAACGCCGCACGCCGCGCGGGCGAGGGCTTCGGCGGCGCCGCGGTGGCCGTGGAGGCGGCGGCGGACGATCCGCTGGTGCGCGAGCGCGCCACCACGGCGAGCTCGTTCGACCCGGCCGAGGTCAAGCACGGCGCGCCGCGCGACGAGGGGCCCGGCATCGCCGTGGCGGTGCTGCCGCTCGTCGTCGTCGTGCTGGTGAACCTGCTGATGTCGATGGTGGTGATCCCGCGCATGGACACGGGCTTCCTCGCCGAGGATGCCTGGGGGCCGACGGCGCTGGCGTCGGTGAGCGGCCTGTGGTCGGTGATCGTCGCGCTGCTCGCCGCCATCGCCACGCTGCTCGCGTTCAACCTCAAGCGCCTGCCGGCGCTGCGCGCCACCGTCGACGCCGGCGCCAACGCCTCGGTGCTGCCGGTGCTGTCGGTCGCGAGCCTGGTCGGTTTCGGCGCGGTCGTGGCGGCGATGCCGGCGTTCGAGGCGGTGCGCGACTGGGTGCTCGGCATCGAGGGCGGCCCGCTGGTGTCGCTGGCCGTCTCAACTAACATTTTGGCGGCGCTGACCGGCTCCGCCTCCGGCGGCCTCACCATCGCGCTCGACACGCTGGGCGCGACGTTCATGCAGATCGCCGCCGAAACCGGCCTCGACCCGGCGCTGATGCACCGCGTGGCGGTGATCGGCGCCGGCACGTTGGACAGCCTGCCGCACAACGGCGCGGTGGTCACGCTGCTCGCGGTGTGCGGCATGACCCACAAGCAGAGCTACTTCGACATCGTCATGGCCGGCATCGTCGGACCCATCGTCGCCCTGGTCGCGATCATCGTGCTGGGCACGATGTTCGGCTCGTTCTGAGCGGAGGCGGCGCAACGGCTGTGTAATGGATTTGCGGCGAAGCGGTTGCTAGGATGCCGTTCCGGGGCGGCGCGCGCCCACCCCCGGCGGCCCCGGGGCTTCGACGCGGGTTGCGTGATTTCCAACTGGAGGAAGTGACATGAGCAAGGCAAACCTGACTGCGAAATGGCTCCTGGCGGCAGCACTGGCGTCGCTATGCGGCGTGGCGGCGGCCCAGTCGAGCGTGACCTATGGCCGCATCACCGCCATTAGCCTGACGACGGTGGGCAACACCGGCGCCCAGGCCGCCGGCGCCCTCGTCGGCGGCGGCATCGGTCTGGCCACCGGCTCGGGCCAGTCGCGCAGCAACCGCGCGCTGCGCGGCATCGGCGGCGCGGTGGCCGGCCAGCAGTTGACGCGCATCGGCACCAACACCCAGGCGTTCGAGTTCACCATCCTGCTCGGCGGAAGGCAGACGATCACCATGGTCTCGGACGAGGCGGGCCTGCGCGTCGGCGACTGCGTCGCGGTCGAGCGCGGCCAGTTCAACAACCTGCGCCTGGTGGACGACTCGCGCTGCGCGCCCGGCGTCACCGCCACGCCGGCGGCGGTGGCCGAAGCCGACGCCTGCACGCAGGCCAAGCAGCAGCTGCTCGCGGCCGAAACCGAAGAGGCCCTCAATCTGGCCGAGCGCCGCGTGCGGCTGCTCTGCGCCGACTGACGCGGGCGACCGCGCACCGACGTCGGGCCCCGACGGACTGCCGCGGGGCCCGTGCTCGTGAGAGCGGCGGCGGCAGGATACCGATGAGGCTTTTCGTGTCGCTCGCGCTCGCCGTCGCGCTGGCGGGCTGCGGCGCGCTCCCGCGCAATCCGGCGCCGGTCGGCGCCGACACCGCGCAGGCGATTCCGGGCTTCGAGGACGTGCGCGCGTGGGGCGCCCGGCCCAGCGCGGCGATGGAGCGCGACCTCGCGGAATCGTTCGCCCAGGAGTCGCGCGCGGACTTCCCCGCCGCGGCCGACGGCTCCGTGCGTTACCCGCACCTGGCGCTCTCCGGCGGCGGCGCCAACGGCGCGTTCGGCGCCGGCTTCCTGAACGGCTGGACCGCCACGGGCAAGCGACCGGTGTTCAAGATCGTCACCGGCGTGTCCACCGGCGCGCTGATGGCGCCGTTCGCGTTTCTCGGCCCCGACTACGACGGCGAGCTGAAGCTCTTCTACACCCGGACCGCGACGCGCGACGTCGCGAGGCTGCGCTCGCTGCTGCCGCTGCTTCTCTCCGGCGAAGCGCTGGCCGACACCGGCCCGCTGGCGGCCCTGATCGAGCGGCACGTCGACGCGCAGCTGCTCGCCGATGTCGCCGCCGCGCACCGTAACGGGCGGCGGCTCTACGCCGGCACCGTCGACCTGGACGCGCAGCAGTTCGTGGTCTGGAACCTTGGGCTCATCGCCGCCAGCGGCCGGCCGGACGCGCTGGATCTGTTCCGCCGCGTGATGCTCGCCTCCGCCGCGATCCCGATCGCTTTTCCGCCGGTCTTCTTCGACGTCGAGGTCCAGGGCGAGCGCTACGACGAGATGCACGTCGACGGCGGCGTCGGCGCGCGGCTGTTCCTCACCGGCGGGGTGTTCCGCACTGCGATCATCCGCGAGCGCGGGGGGCTCGGCGTCGGCCGCGAGGACTATTTCGTCATCCACAACGGCCAGCTGGCGCCCGTGCCGGAGCAGACCCGGCGCACGCTCGCCAGCATCGCGCGGCGCACGCTGGAATCCGCCGGCAAGAGCGCCGTGGTGGGCGACCTGTTCCGCATTTACGCGGTGGCGCGGCGCGAGGAAGCCGGCTACCACTGGGTGACGATCCCCGACGGCGTCGAGATCGAGGGCGCGGAGTTCTTCGACCCCGTGCGCATGGGCGAGCTCTACGAGGTGGGTTACCGCCTGGCGCGGGAGGGCCCGCGCTGGGCAACGCAGCCGCCGGGGCTGCGCGACCAGGAACCCCGCTGACGCGCTGCGCGCGGCGCGCGCCCCGTCACGGGCGCCCCGCTCAGACGACGATGGCCCCCGAAGCGAGCCCGTAGACGCCGACGGCGGCGGCAATGACCAGTAGGCCGAACAGCCCCGCCTCGACCGGCGTGAACACGCGCAGCCGCTGCTCCCGGCGAGCCCAGACGTACAGCGCCGTCCCCGGCGCGTACAGCAGCGCGGAGAGCAGCACGAACTTGAGCCCGCCGGCGTAGACCAGGAACGCGGTGTAGAGCGTCGCGACCGCGGCCTTCGCCCAGTCCCCGCCGCGTCCCTCGGGCCGCGCGTCGTAGGTTTCCCCCTGCCACACGAGCTTGAGCGCGTACGCCGCCACCAGGAAGTACGGAATCAGCGCCATGGAGCTGGCGAGGCGCAGCACGAAGTAGAACGCGTCCGCCGAAAACAGGGTCAGGACGAGGAATGCCTGCACCATCACGTTGGTCAGCAGCAGCGCGGACGCGGGCACGCGGTT
Organism: Pelomicrobium sp.; assembly: GCA_035466595.1. Taxonomy (GTDB): domain Bacteria; phylum Pseudomonadota; class Gammaproteobacteria; order Burkholderiales; family UBA6910; genus DATIUV01. The sequence goes on along the minus strand of DATIUV010000008.1, from coordinate 4,165 downwards.
CGCGTTCTCGCGCGCGAGCACGCGCGGCATGTCGTCGTTTTTCGCCGCCGCGAACAGCACCTCCGCCGCCAGCAGCGACCACGCGAGATAGGCGCCCATGACCGAGACGATCAGCCCGACGCTGACGAACACCGCGCCCCACGGCCCCACCACCGCGTGCAGGACGCCCGCCATCGACGGCTGGCGCAGCCCCGCCAGCTCGTCGCGCGGCAGGACGCCGTAGGAGAGCATCGTGATCAGCACCATCAGGCACAGCACGCCGAGGAAGCCCAGCACGGTGGCGATGCCGACGTCCTCGCGCCGGCGCGCGTAGCGCGAGTACACGCTCGCGCCCTCGATGCCGATGAACACGAACACCGTCACCAGCATCGTCGCCTGCACCTGCCGGAACACGTTGCCGAACGTCACCGCCTCGCCGCCCCAGAAGCCGGCGGTGAACAGGCCGGCGTCGAAGCCGAAAGCGACGAGGACGATGAACAGGACGATGGGGATGATCTTGGCGACGGTGGCGATGGTGTTGATGAACGCCGCCTGCTTCACGCCGCGCAGGATCAGGAAGTGCACGCCCCAGAGCACCACCGAGGAGACCGCCACCGCCGGCACCGTGTTGCCCTCGCCGAAGGCCGGGAAGATCTTGCCCAGCGTCGACTTGATGAGGACGAAGTAGGACACGTTGCCGAGAAAGCACACCGCCCAGTAGCCCAGCGCGGCGACGAAGCCCGGGTAGTTGCCGAACCCCGCCTTGGCGTAGGCGAAGATGCCGGCATCCAGCTCGGGCTTGCGCCGCGCCAGCGTCTGGAACGTGAGCGCCAGCATCAGCATGCCGCCGCCGGCGATCAGCCAGGCAATCGCGGCGCCGAACGGGCCGGTGGCGCCGCCGAAGGTGCGCGGCAGCGAAAAGATGCCCGCGCCCACCATCGAGCCGACCACCATCGCGGTCAGCGTCGGCAGCGGAAACTTCTGCGTCTGATGGTCGTTCACGCACCCTCCCGATCGGCGCAATCGATTGCAGCGGCGGCTTTCCGCGCGCGCCCCGCAGCGCCGTATGTTCAGGGATTCGGCGCGCGGGGTCGAGCCGTTCGCAACGCGTGGACGCGAACGTTACTCAGTCCGCATATGTCCATTGGCACTGCCAACCGATTTCGGCTATAACCGCGCAACGACAAGCGGCCCGATGACGCGCAAGCCGGCCCGGCGAGCGCGCTGTCACAAGGCGCGGAACCAACAAGAAGCACGAAACGCCAAGGGAGGTTCCCCCGTGCACCCATGCCCCGGCCTGCCGTCACGCTCGCTTTTCGGCGGCATCCGGCGCCGACGCCGTGCGCTTCGCCGGCGGGCGCCCGATGCTTATCGCCGCGAGCGGGTGCCCGAACGTCGGCTGTCCCGCGCAAACCTGCAAGCAAGCATGGTGCGCGCCGCAACCCGCGTGGCCGCACTCGGCCTGCTCGTGGCCAGCGCCGCGTTCGCCGCCGGCCCGGACCTCGACCGCGTCGAGCAGCTGATACGCGAAGGACGCTACCAGGAGGCGTCCGCGCTGATCGAGCCGCTCAAGGCCGCCGGGCGGGTCGACGCCCGGCACGACTACCTGGCAGGACGCGTCGCGCTGGGCCTGAACCAGCCGGACCAGGCCGTCGCGCTGCTCGAGCGCAGCGTCGCCGCGGATCCCGATTCGATTCCGGCGCGCCTCGCGCTCGGCCGCGCGTACTTCGCCAAGGGCCAGTTCGCCGAGGCGAAGATCGAGTTCGAGACCGTTCTCGGGTTCGACAACCTGCCGCCCGATCTCGAGTCGCAGGCGCGCATCTACGACGACGCCGCGGCGAAGTACCTCGACACCGGCGAGCGCCTCACCGGCTTCGGCTACGCCGAGGCGGGCGTCGGCCATTACCGCGTCAACTCCACGGTCGCCACGGTGGGCGGCGAGCGCAGCGAGTATTTCCTCAACACCAACGTCGGCGGCGGGCTGAACTACCTGCTGCCCGAGGGCTACGTGCTGGACGCCAGCTTCGACTACGAGTTCCGCACCTACGAGGAGGCCGACAGCCGCAACGACTCCGACCTCTACTGGCGCGGGGGCATCAGCCGTCCGCTGGGCGAAGACAACCTGCGCTTCGGCGTGCGCGGCCGGGTCAGCTACCGCGGCGACGGCGCCTACCGCAACGACTACGGCGCGCTGGTGCAGTACCGTCACCGCATCGATGCCGACAACCAGCTCGCCTTCGGCGCCGAGCTCCGGCGGCGCCGTTATCCCGAGGGCCGGCTGCGCGAGCGCACCCGCTCCTCCGCCGACGCCAGCGTCCGCTGGATCCGCTCGCTGTGGGGCGGCAGCGGCAGCTTCTCGGTGACCGGCCACGGCGGCCAGCATTTCAACACCAGCCGGCCGGACGGCGACTCGACCTTCTGGGGCGCGACCGTGGCGCTCGACTTCACGCTGACCGAGCGCCTCGGCGGCTTCGTGTTCGGCTGGTACGAGCGCGACCAGTTCAACATCGACCGCATCCGCTTTCACCCGGACGCCGTCGACAACGCGCCGGTCTCCTCGCGCAAGGACGACCTCTATGAGGTCGGCGCCGGGCTGGTGTGGGATTTCGCGCCGGGCTGGTCGCTGCGCCCGGAGATTCTCTACATCAAGGACGACAGCAACGAGTTCTTCGCCAACTACAGCTCGACCGAGGTGTGGGTGAACCTTAGGCGTTCGTTCTGACGCCGCGCGCTCAGCTCGCGCGTTCCGCGGCGGCGCCCCCCTGCAGCATCCGGATGCCGGCGAAGGCGAAGCCCACCGCCAGCAGCGGGCTGGCGAAGTTGAACACCGCGTACGGCAGGTAGCTCCAGGTCGCCACGCCCAGCGTCGCCGCCATGTAGGCGCCGCAGCTGTTCCACGGCACCAGCGCCGAGGTGGGCGTCGCCACGGCGCCCACCGTGCGCGAGAGCACCACCGGCGCCAGGCCGCGCTTGCCGAACGCGCTCTTGAACATGCGCCCCGGCAGCACGATTGCGATGTACTGGTCGGCGGTGACCACGTTGGTGGCGAACACGGATCCCACCAGCGCCGACACCAGCGCGCCGAACGACTTCGCCGCCTGCACCACCGGCGTGATCAGCCGGTCCAGCACGCCCGCCTTCTCGACCACGCCGCCGAAGGCAAGCGCGGTGATGATCAGCCACACCGTGTTCAGCATGCTGGCCATGCCGCCACGGGAAACCAGCTGGTCGATCGACGCGTAACCAGTCGAGGATTCGTACCCGCTCGCCAGCGCGAGCCACACGCCCTTCAGGAGCGCCAGCGCCGAGGGCAGATCCGTGCCGGCGACGCTGGCCGCGAAAGCGATCACCCGCTCCGGCGCCACGAACACCGCCAGCACGCCGCCCGCCAGCGCGCCGAGGAAGATCGCCGTGAATGCGGGCACCTTGAGCACCGCCAGCCCGATCACCAGGACGAGCGGCAGGAACAGCACCGGCGAGACGTCAATCGTGCTCTCGATCTGCGCGATCTTCTCGCTGGCGTCGAAGTCGCCGGGCGCGCCCAGCGAGAAGAACACCGCCAGCGAAATCAGCAGCGCGAGGGACGAGGTCAGCGCGGTCTCGCGCACGTGCCGGTAGAGGTCGACGCCGCCGGTGGCCGCGGCGAGGTTGGCCGAGTCCGACAGCGGCGAGGTGGTGTCGCCGAAGTACGCGCCCGAGATCACGGCCGCCGCGGTGATGGCCGGGTCCAGCCCCATGTTGACGGCGATGCCCATCAGGCCGATGCCGATGGTGCCCACCACCGTCCACGAGCTGCCGATGCTGGCCGAGACCAGCGCGCAGATGATGACGGTGGTCATGTAGAAGTAGTTGGGGCTCAGCAGCTGCAGGCCGTAATAGACCATCGCCAGCAGCGTGCCGCTCATCGCCCAGGTGCCGATCAGCGCGCCGACGCCGAACAGGATGAAGATCGCGCCGATGCCGGAGCCCACGCTCGCGACCGCGGCCTCGCGCAGCGAATCGAGCGAATGCCCGCGGCGCCAGGCAACGAACACGGCGATCATGGTGGCCACCACCAGCGCCACCTGGTTCGGTCCCGCCGCGCCGGCGTCGCCGAACAGGAAATACGACAGCGCCACCAGCACGATCAGGCTGGCGACCGGGACGATCGCTTCGACGAGCGAGAGCGGCTGCGGCGAGTCGGGAC
>DATIUV010000007.1:0-1897 GCA_035466595.1 Pelomicrobium sp. | reverse complement strand
TGGCTTTCAATAGGTTGCGGCGGGACAGCGGCATGGCACTTCCTCCTATGGATGAAATTTGTTATAACAAATTACAGCACACGGGGAAAATGCGTCAAGCCGGATGGCCTGCAAATTCCCTGCGCGGGGGCTGTTGCCGATGGGCAATCGGGCAGCCGGCGCGGCGCGTCCAATGCCCGATCCGCTCCTTTGCGGGAGACAATAGCTCGATGCCCTTGACCGACCTGCCCCAGATCGAGCGCGAACCCCTTTGGGATCGCGTCTACACCGAGCTGCGCGACGCGCTGCTGGGCGGCAAGTTCTCGCCGGGCGAGAAGATCACGATCCGCTCCATCGCCAGCGCGATGGGCATCAGCCCGACGCCGGTGCGCGACGCCCTGACGCGGCTGATCGCTGAGCGCGTGCTTGACCAGGGGCCGCAAGGCTCTGCCATCGTGCCCGCCATCACCGCCGAAACGTTCCGGCAGATCGTCGCCGTGCGCTCCAACCTCGAGGGCATGGCGACGGCGGAGGCCGCCAGGGTGGCAACGCCCGAGGACGTCGCCGAGGGCAAACGCCGGCTGGAGCTGCTGGTGCAGTTGATCGACCGCGGCGAGTTCGACACCTACCTCGACCGCCATCGCGAATTCCACTTCCACATCTACCGCACGGCACGCATGGGCGTGCTGATGGAGACCATCGAGAACCTCTGGCTGCGCAGCGGCCCGGTGCTGAACCTCGTGGTGCCCGATTACGTGCTGCGCCGGCGCGGGTCCGACTTCCACCGCGGCGCGCTGGAGGCGATCGAGGCGCACGATCCCAAAGGCGCGCGCAGCGCCATCGTCGCGGACATCGAAGCCGCGGGGCAGTACATCCTGAGCCTGGCGGACGCCGCCGGCGTCATCCGCCGGCCGGAAGCGGCGCCGGCGTAGAATCGGGGCGCGGCGCACGAGCGCCGCCTGCACGCCCCTCACGGCGGCAGCAACCGCCGGCAAACCTGTCATGGGTCTCGCGCTCGACCGCGTCGTTTCCATCGGCCGCTCGCTCACGGAGTACGCGGCGATGTTCCGGCTCACGCCGCCGGATCTCGAGGACCGCATCCTCGGCGTCGCCGACGGACCCGCGAGCTTCAACGCCGAGCTGCGCGCGCTCGACCGGCGCGTCGTTTCCATCGACCCGATCTACGACCTGCCGCTGATCGAGATCGAGCGGCAAAGCCGGGCGGCCATCGACGAGGTCGTCAGGCAAATGGCGGCGCGTCCGGAAAATTGGCAGTGGAGCTGGCATCGCTCGCCCGAGGCGCTACGCCGGCATCGGCACCGGGTGCTCGACCGGTTCACCGACGATTTCGAGGCGGGCCGGAAAGACGGGCGCTACGTCGCCGCCGCGCTGCCGGAGCTGCCGTTCCCCGAGCGCGCGTTCGACCTTGCGCTTTGCTCACACTTCCTGCTGCTCTACGCCGGGCAGCTCGACTACCGGTTTCACGTCGATTCGCTGCGCGAGCTGCTGCGCGTCGCGCACGAAGTGCGCATCTACCCGACCCTCACGCTCGAAGCGGAGCCGTCTCCGCACCTGGAGCCGCTGCTGCGAGACCTGCGCGCCGCGGGTTTCGACGCGGAGGTCCTGCCGTCCGAATACCAGCTGCAGAGAGGCGAAAGCGGGATGCTGCGGGTCTGGCGGCATCGCTAGTCCTGCCGGGGGGCGACCCAGAGCCGCGAGCGTCAGCCGGCCAAGGTGAGGACGATGTCATGCGCCGATGGGCGTCCGCGCACCGCGCCAACCTGCGCGGCGGCTGGTACAAGCAGTACCCGGTCAAGTCGCAGTACAGCGCCGCCCGCTGCGAGGAACTGCTCCGGCAGGGCGTGACGATCGACTACTCGGAGTAGCCGGCCCGGACCCATCAGCCGCCGGCACCCCG
>DATIUV010000006.1:0-16127 GCA_035466595.1 Pelomicrobium sp. | reverse complement strand
CCAGTCCTCCACAGTCACCACCGGAAACGCGGCGCCATAGGGCTTGCCGGTTTCGGGGTCGATGCTGGACGGTCCCGTCGAGCCGTGGCAGCCGCCGAGGTTGTTCACGCCGATCACGAAGAAGCGGCTCGTGTCGATGGGCTTGCCCGGCCCCACGATGTTGTCCCACCAGCCCACCGACTTGCGGTCGTCGCCGTAATAGCCGGCGACGTGGTGGTTCCCGGACAGCGCGTGGCAGATCAGGACGGCGTTCGAGCGGTCGGCGTTCAACTCGCCGTAGGTCTCGTAGACCAGCTCGTAGCGCGGCAGGACCCGCCGGCTCTTGAGCGTGAGCGGCTCCTCGAACGCCGCGGTCTGCGGCGCCACGCTGCCGACGGAATGGGGGTCCTGCATCGACTTATAATTGGGCGGTGTTTGCGCGGATTATAGCGGCTTTCGGCAACCGCCCCGGGGGCGAGTGGGAGCGCTTCCGCGAGCGCTTCGCGGGGCGCACGGTCATCGCCCATGAAGGGCTCACGCCGGGCTGGGTCGAGGAGCTGCTCAAGGAAGGCGGCGGCGCCGGCCACTTCCGCTTCGACGTCCGCCAGCCGCCCGGCCGCCGTCCTACTCCGATCGAGTGGCTCGTTCACACGCAGTTGCTGCCGCTCAAGCTGCCGCTGCCGTTCTTCTTCCGCGTCGAGGAGACCGGGGTTCGTATCCGCCATCTCGTTCGCAACGCCGCGCCGGTGCACCCGTCGGAGATCGCCTGGATGCTGCGCGAGCTGGACACGCGCTACCACGCGTTCGCCGATTTCTCCGGAGGCGCCGCGCGCGTTCAGCGGGCGATGGCGGAGAGCGACAACCGGGTGGAGTTCGATTTCTAGTGCCGCCCGTCAGGCGTTCAGCCGCATGAGCAGGGCGGCGAGCTTCTCGTGGTCCTCGGTCCTGAGCATCTTCTGGGTCACGCCCGAGACCTCGTACAGGTTGGTCTTCAGCACCTGCTGCTTGACCGCGAGGATGTTGGAGGGGTGCATCGAGAACTGGCGCAGGCCGAAGCCGAGCAGCAGGCGCGTGAGCGCCGTGTCGCCGGCCATCTCGCCGCACAGGGCGACGGGCACGCCGGCGCGGTCGGCGGTGCGGATGATGTGCGCGACCAGGTACAGCACAGCCGGGTGCAGCGGGTCGTAGAGGTGCGCGACGGTGTCGTCGGTGCGGTCGATGGCGAGCGTGTACTGGATCAGGTCGTTGGTGCCCACCGAGATGAAGTCGAGCCGCCGCACGAACGCGTCCAGCATTAGCGCCGCCGCCGGCACCTCGATCATGCCGCCGATCTCGACCGCGGCGTCGAACTTCGCCTTCTCCGCGGCAAGTTCGACGCGCGCCTGCTCGATCAGGTGCCGCGCCTGCGCCAGCTCGCCGATGCTGGAGAGCATCGGCAGCATGATCTTGACCTTGCCGTAGTGCGACGCGCGCAGGATCGCGCGCAGCTGGGTGCGGAACATCTGCGGCTCGGCCAGGCACAGCCGGATCGCGCGCAGCCCCAGCGCCGGGTTGACGGTGAAACGCTGCTGGCCGTTCAGATGCTTGTCGGCGCCGAGGTCGAGGGTGCGGATGGTGACCGGCGCGCCCTTCATCTGCCGGACCACGCGGCGGTAGGCCTCGAACTGCTCGTCCTCGGTCGGCAGGTCGTCGCGTCCGAGGAACAGGAACTCGCTGCGGAACAGGCCGATGCCGGTGGCGCCGCTTTCCCTTACCTGCTCGACGTCCTCCGGCAGCTCGATGTTGGCGTGCAGCTCGACGGTGACGCCGTCCAGTGTCGTCGCCGGCGCCGTCTTCAGGCGCTTGAGCTTCTGCTTCTCCAGCTCCCAGGCGTGGCGGCGCAGCTCGTACTCGGCCAGGATCGCCGCGTCCGGGTTGACGATCACCACGCCGGCGTTGCCGTCGACGATCAGCAGGTCGTTCTCGCGCACCAGGCCGCGCGCGTGGTGCAGGGCAACGATCGACGGGATGCCGAGGCTGCGGGCGACGATGGCGGTGTGGGAGGTGACGCCACCCAGGTCGGTGATGAACGCCGCGAACTGGTGCTGCTTGTAGAGCATCACGTCGGCCGGCGAGAGGTCCCGGGCCACCAGGATGCTGGCCTGGACGTGGGGCGTGCCCGCCGGCGCCGGCGTGCCGGGATGGCCCACCAGCGCCTTCATGATGTGCTCGACCACCTGCGCGACGTCGTTCTTGCGCTCGCGCAGGTACTCGTTCTCCATCTCGTCGAACTGCGCCATCAGCGCGTCCGACTGCATGCGCAGCGCCCACTCGGCGTTGCAGCGCTCGGCGCGGACGCGGTTGATGGTCTCCCGCTGCAGCATCTCGTCGTCCATGATCATGAGATGCACGTTCAGGAACGCGTCGAGCTCGGCGGGGGCGGTGGCGGGCAGGGCGTCGCGCTGCGCGGTGAGCACGGCGCGCGCGCGCTTGACAGCGGCGCGGTAGCGCGCCACCTCGTGCGGGATGTCCGCTTCCGGCAGCGTGTAGTGGGCGACCTCGAGGCTGGCGTGGGTGGCGAGGTGGGCGTGGCCGATGGCGATGCCGTGGGAAACCGGCGTGCCGTGCAGCGTGAACGCGGGCGACGTCGGCGGCATCTCGGCCGCCGCACCGGCGCGTCCCGCTGCGGCGATCGCCGCTCCCTTCATCCTGCCTCCCGCTTGATGGTGGACCGGGCTATTCGCCCTCGCCGAAATAATCGCCGATCAGATGCACCAGCGCATCCATGGCCTCGGACTCGTCGGGGCCTGCCGTTTCGATGGTGACGGCGGAGCCCTTGCCCGCCGCCAGCATCATCACCCCCATGATGCTCTTGGCGTTGACCCGGCGCCCGTCCCGGGTCAGCCAGACTTCGCTCTTGTAGTTGGATGCCAGCTGGCTCAGCTTGGCGGAAGCCCGCGCGTGGAGCCCGAGCTTGTTGATGATCTCAACGTCCCGCTGCAACATTCCGCTCGGCTTCGGGAGCCCCCAAATGCATGACGCCCTCGATGCCGCCGGAAATCGCCTTCTCCACCACCGCGGCCAGCGGCTGGTCGCGGTAGGTCAGCGCGCGCACCAGCATCGGCAGGCTCGCGCCGGCGACGACTTCCACCTTGCCCGGAATGCGCAGGCGCGTCGCGATGTTGCAGGGCGTTGCGCCACAGATGTCCGACAGGACCAGCACGCCGTCGCCCTGGTCCAGCTGTTTCGTAAGCTTTACAGCGTGCGGCAGGATCGCTTCCGGATCATCGTGCACGGTGACCCCCAGCTGCGAAAGCTGCAACGGGCGGCTGCCCATCACGTGGCTCGCGCAGTGAATCAGGCTTTCCCCGAGGGTGCCGTGCGCCAGTATCAAAATGCCTACCATTTCAGTTTGTTACCCCCAAGACAACGATCGGGATTCTACTGCAATCAGGGGCGCTCCGCTCTGGCGACCCGCACGTCGGGTTTTGGCTCGCCGAAGCTGAGCCGCTCCGCCAGTTCGGGCGTCACGTAAACGCGCCCCTCGCCGTCTATCAGCACCGCAAGGTTTATGCCCATGCCCCGGGCGGTGGCCGGGAAGCCGTCGGGGCCGGCGATGAACACCGGCTTCGAAGCGACGTCCGACAGGACGCCCGCCTGTGGGCCCGGCCCGGCGATCACGGTCGCGGCCTGCACGCCTTGCACCGGCCGGCCGCTGCGCGGGTCGAGCAGGTGGCAGTAGCGGCGCCCATCGAGCTCGAAAAAGCGCTGGTAATCGCCCGACGTGCCGACGGCCTCGCCGTCGCGCAGCTCCAAAGTCGCGATCGGGCCCGGCTGCCGGGGATGCTGGATGCCGATGCGCCAGGGCCGGTCGCCCCGGCGCCCCAGGGCAATGACGTTGCCGCCGATATTGATTAGAGCGTCGCCGGCGCCGGCGCGTTTCAACCGCTCGGCGGCGAGGTCCAGCGCCTTGCCCTTGAGGTAGCCGCCGAAATCGAGCTTCACCGCCGGATTGCCGCTTGCCACCTTGCCGTTGGCGAGCGTGAGCTGCAGCACGCTCGGGCTTTTCGCTACCAGCGCGGCGAGCGTGTCGGGGTCGGGCAGGCGCGGCTCGTAGCGATCGCCGTGGAACCCCCACAGCTTCACCAGCGCACCGATGCCGGGGTCGAACAGGCCGCCCGAGCGCTGCGCATAGTCCTGCGATTCGCGGATGTAGCCGGCCATCTCGTCGTCCACGCTCACCGGCTCGCGGCCGAGCCCCTCGTTCAGCGCGCTCAGCGCGCTCGGCTCCCACGCGTGATAGGTGCGGTGCAGGCGCTGGAACTCGGCGAAGACCTCGGCCGCCAGCTCCCGGGCGCGCGCTTCCGGCTCGCCGGCGATGGTGACCTCCACCAGCGTGCCGAAGACGAACTGCTGCTCGCGGTAGACCGGCGCCTCGTGCGCGCAGCCGGCGAGCAGCGCGATCAGGGCAAGGGCGAGAACGCCGAACCGCAGAGGCGCAGAGGCGCGGAGGGGGTTCATGGCGGGGATGTGCCGCTTGCTGCGGGCTTCGGTGCGGCGAAAGTGGCGGGAGCGTTCCGGCAGGATTTTTTCTCTGCGCCTCTGCGTCTCTGCGGTTAATGCTCTGCGCACGCCCGCTCCAGCGCATCGATCATCATGCCGGCGACGTTGAAGCCGGTCTGCTGGGTGATCTCCACCATGCAGGTCGGGCTGGTGACGTTGACCTCGGTCAGGTAGTCGCCGATCACATCGAGGCCGACCAGCAGCAGGCCGTGCGCCTTCAGCGTCGGCCCCAGCGTCTCGGCAATCTCGCGGTCGCGCTCCGTGAGCGGCTGGGCGACGCCGCGTCCGCCGGCGGCGAGGTTGCCGCGCGTCTCGCCCAGCTTGGGGATGCGCGCCAGGCAGTGGGGCACCGGCTCGCCGTCGATCACCAGCACGCGCTTGTCGCCCTTCACGATTTCCGGGATGTAGCGCTGGGCCATGATGGTGCGCGTGCCGTAGTGCGTCAGCGTCTCGACGATGACGCCGATGTTGTGGTCCTGCCGGTGCAGCCGGAAGATGCCGCTGCCGCCCATGCCGTCGAGCGGCTTCAGGATCATGTCCCCGTGCTCGTCGAGAAACTCGCGGATGAGCTCGGGCTTGCGCGTGACGATGGTGGGCGGCGTGAACTGCGGGAAGCGCGCGATCGCGAGCTTCTCGTTGAAGTCGCGCAGGCTCTGCGGCCGGTTGACGACGCGGGCGCCCTGCGCCTCCGCCTGCTCCAGCAGGTAGGTGGAGTAGACGTACTCCATGTCGAACGGCGGGTCCTTGCGCATCATCACGGCGTCGAAGCGCTCGAGCGGCAGCGCCTCGCGCGGACCCTCCCGGTACCACGCGTGCTCGGCGTCGATCAGCTCGAGCGTGTGCGCGTCGGCGACCACGCGGCGGTTGCGCCAGGCGAGGTCGCCCTGCTCGCAGGCCCACAGCGCGTGGCCGCGCGCGGCCGCCTCGCGCATCATGGCGTACGAGGAGTCCTTGCTGATCTTGAGGCTCTCGAGCGGGTCGAGAATGAAGAGCAGATCCAATTCGGGCGACGCCGGTCAGGCCGCGTTGGCGGCCAGCTCTTCCTCGACGGTCTCCGTCTCGAGCTCGATCGCGGCCGCCACCAGCGCGAGGCGCGCCACCACGCTGTAGGCGTAGAACCGGTTCGGCGGGCAGTCGGGGCTGGCGGTCACGTCCGGCAGCGAGCACGAGGTGTCGAACGCGAGCGGCACGAAGTGCATGCCCGGCGAGTTGAGGTTCTCGTCCTTGCCGCGCGAGGTGTGCACGCGGTAGAAGCCGCCGATCACGAAGTGGTCGAGCATGTACACGACGGGCTCGGCCACCGCCGCGTTGATGGTCTCGTAGGTGTGCACGCCTTCCTGCACCAGCACCTCGGTGACGGCCTGGCCCTCCTTGATCACCGCCATCTTGTTGCGCTGCTTGCGATTGAGGTCGCGGATCTCGGACGCATCCTTCACCGTCATGATGCCCATGCCGTAGGTGCCGGCGTCGGCCTTGACCACGGCGTAGGGCTCCTCGTCGATGCCGTGCTCGCGGTACTTCTCGCGCGTCTCGCGCAGGATCTCGTCGACGTAGCCCGCCAGGCAGTCCTCGCCGCGCTTCTCGTGGAAGTTGATCTCGCCGCAGCGCGCGAAGTAGGGCGCGATCAGCCACGGATCGATGTCGATCAGTTTTCCGAACTCGCGCGTGACCTCCTCGTAGGCGGCGAAATGGCGGGACTTGCGGCGCGTCGTCCAGCCGGCGTTGAGCGGCGGGATCACCGCCTGCTCCAGGTTCTGCAGGATCTCCGGCACGCCGCTGGACAGGTCGTTGTTGAGCAGGACCACACAGGGGTCGAAGCCCGCGATCTGCAGCCGGTTGCCCGTGCGCGTCAGCGGCTCCAGCACCACGCGCTGGCCGTCGGGCAGCTCCAGCGGCGTCGGCTCCTTGATCTCCGGGATCAGGGTGCCGACGCGCACGTTCAGGCCGGCGAGCCGCAGGATGTTCGACAGCGCCGCCACGTTCTGCAGGTAGAACATGTTGCGCGTATGGCTCTCGGGAATCAGCAGGACGCCGCGCGCGTCCGGGCAGATCTTCTCGACCGCGGTCATCGCCGCCTGCACCGCGAGCGGCAGGAATTCCGGGTTCAGGTTGTTGAAGCCGCCCGGAAACAGGTTGGTGTCCACCGGCGCCAGCTTGAAGCCGGCGTTGCGCAGGTCCACCGAGGCGTAGAACGGCGTCATGTGCTCCTGCCACTGGCCGCGCAGCCAGTGCTCGATGGCAGGCATCGCGTCGAGGATGTGCCGCTCCAGTTCCAGCAGCGGGCCGGTCTGGGCGGTCGTCAGATTCGGGACGGTCATGGCGCCTCGCGTAAAGGACGAATTTTAACGGATGGCCGGGATGCCGTCAGACGGTGCGGCCGGCCATCGGTTTCACGCAGTGGAAAAACGTGCCGTACGGTTGACAGTGGATCATGGCGTGAATAATGATATGCACGGAAGTTGAACGAGAAGAATCAGCTGGTTCCCGCGGTTCCTTCTCCAATCCCCTGTTTTTCTGAGGTTTGCCGGCCAATCCATGGCTTTTCGCCTGCTCCGCTTCGCCCTCGCGTCGGATCACCCCGAACCGCGGATGTTCCGGCAGCCGGCGCGCCTCCGGGACGAATACGACGCCGTGATCATCGGCGGCGGCGGCCACGGGCTCGCGGCTGCCTACTATCTGGCGCGCGACTACGGCATGACCAACGTCGCCGTGCTGGAGAAGGGCTACATCGGCGGCGGCAACACCGGGCGCAACACCACCATCATCCGCTCCAACTACCTCACGCCCGAGGGCGTCGCGTTTTACGACGCCAGCGTGCGGTTGTGGCAGGACCTCTCCGACGAGTTCGACCTCAACCTGTTCTACTCCAACCGCGGCCACTTCACGCTGGCGCACACCGACTCGGCGCTGCGCACGATGCGCTGGCGCGCCGAGGTGAACAAGCATCTCGGCGTGGCGAGCGAGGTGGTGGGGCCGCAGGAGATCCAGGACGCCTGCCCGGAGCTGGACCTGACCTGCGGCGGCCATGCGCCGATCTTGGGCGCGCTCTATCACGCGCCCGGCGCGGTCGCCCGTCACGACGCCGTCGCCTGGGGCTACGGCCGCGGCGCCGACGGGCGCGGCGTGGAGATCCACCAGGCGACGGAGGTCCTCGGCATCGACGTCCGCGACGGCCGCGTCGAGGGCGTGCAGACCAGCCGCGGCGGCATCCGGACCCGGCGCGTGCTCTGTGCGGTGGCCGGGCACACGCCGCGGGTCACGCAGATGGTGGGCCTGCGTTCGCCGATCGTGATCTACCCGCTGCAGGCGTGCGTGACCGAGCCGCTCAAGCCCTGGCTCGACACCATCCTCGTCTCCGGCAGCCTGCACGTGTACGTGAGCCAGTCCTCGCGCGGCGAACTGGTGATGGGCGCCGCGCTCGATCCGTACGAGGTCCACTCGGCGCGCTCGACGCTGGATTTCGTCGAGGGTCTCGCCGCGCACATGCTCGACATGTTCCCGTTTCTGGGCGGCGTGAAGGTGAACCGGCAGTGGGCCGGCATGGCCGACATGACGCCCGACTTCGCGCCGATCATGGGCTTGACGCCGGTCGAGGGCTTCTACCTCGACGCCGGCTGGGGCACCTGGGGCTTCAAGGCCACGCCCGTCGCCGGCAAGACCATGGCCGAGTGCGTCGCCACCGGCCGCCAGCCGCAGCTCATCGAAGGCTTCCGCCTGTCGCGGTTCAGTGAATACGAACTCACGGGTGAGAAGGGCGCTGCGTCGGTCGGCCACTGAAGAAAATGCCACCCCAGAGACACAGAGAAGGACGACCCCTTTTCACCGCAAAGGACGCGAAGGACGCAAAGGTAAAGGCGCTTTCTCGGAACGCGCGGCGCGGCGTTGATCACTTCCGATGGACGACTGCTACGGTTTACGTCGCTTGGGAAAGGTTTTCCTTCGCGTCCTTGGCGCCCTTGGCGGTTCAAAAATGAGACTGCTCACTTGCCCCGTCAACGGCCCGCGCCCGCTCGACGAGTTCGTCTTCGGCGGCGAGGTGCGCGCGATGCCGGACCCGGCGGCGGTCGACGACGCGGCCTGGGCCGACTACGTGTTCAACCGCGCCGGCGCGCCGGCAGTGAAACGCGAGTGGTGGTACCACGCGCCGAGCGGGACTTGGTTCGTCGCCGAGCGCGACACGCTCACCGACGCCGTCAAGCGGACCTACCTGTGGTCGCGGGAGGACGGCTGATGGCGACCTCGCGCCTGCCGCCGCGTCCCGGCGAGTGGATCGACCGCTCGCGTCCGCTGCGCTTCCGCTTCGAAGGCCGCGACTACGCCGGGTTCGAGGGCGACACCGTCACCAGCGCGCTGCTGGCGAATGGCGCGGCCCTGCTCGGGCGCAGCTTCAAGTACCACCGCCCGCGCGGCGTCCTGTCGCTGGCTAACCACGACGTCAACGCGCTGGTCGACGACGGCACGACGACCAACCTGCGCGCCGACGTCTTGCCGCTTCGCGATCGCATGCACCTGACGGCGGTGAACACGTGGGGCGGCCTCGCCGGGGATCGGCTGCGCTTCATCGATCGCCTCTCGCCGCTGCTGCCGGTGGGGTTCTATTACAAGGCATTCCAAGGCCGGCTGTTCCCGTGGTGGGAGCGGCTGATCCGCGCCGGCGCGGGGCTCGGCGCCGTCAACCGCCGCGCGCCGCGGGTCAAGCTTGCCGCGCGCCACGGCCACTGCGACGTGTTGGTGGTCGGCGGCGGGCCCAGCGGGCTGGCGGCGGCGTGCGCGGCCGCCGAGGCCGGCGCCCACGTCGTGCTCGTGGACGAAAACGCGCAGGTCGGCGGCAGCCTGACCTGGCAGCGCGCGGGCGAGCGCGATGCGCGCGAGCTGCTGGCGGAGCTGCGCGCGCGTGCCGCCGCGTTGCCATGCCTGGAGATCCGCGTCGGCTGCGTCGCGGCCGGCCGCTACGACGACCATCTGATCCCGCTCGTCGACGCGAGCGGGTTGACCAAGATGCGCTGCCGCGCGCTGGTGGTGGCGGCGGGCGTGCAGGAGCAGCCGGCGGTGTTCCGCAACAACGACCTGCCGGGCGTGATGCTGGGCTCGGCGGCGCAGCGGCTCGTTCACCGCTACGCCGTGAAGCCCGGCGAGCGGGCGGTCGTGTTGGCGGGCAACGACGACGCCTACGCGGTCGCGCTGGACCTGAAGGCGGCGGGAATCGCGGTGGCTGCCGTGGTCGACTTCGACGTGAAAGGCGCGGCCGCGCGCGAGGCGGTTGCCGCCGCGGGCATCGAGGTCGTCGCCGGCGCGTGCATCCTCGAGGCGAACGGCGGCGGGCGCGTCGAGTCGGTCACGGTCTGCCCCTGGGAAGGCGAGCACGCACGCACTTCGCAGCCGCGCGTGATTGCCTGCGACCTCGTCGCGATGAGCGTCGGCTGGGCGCCCGCCGGCGCGCTGCTCTACCAGTCGGGCGCGCGCTTCGCCTACGACGAGGCCATCGAGCAGCTCGTGCCCGAGGGCATGCCGGCCGGAACCTTCGCCGCCGGCCGCGTGAACGGCGTCTACGCGCTCACCGATCGTGTGGCCGACGGCGCGCGCGCCGGACAGGAGGCCGCCGCCTTCGCCGGCTTCGCGGCGGTGACGCCGCCTGGTGCCGTGCTCCGCGAAACGCGGCCGCAGAGCCACCCGTACCCGATCGTCGCGCACCCCAAGGGCAAGAACTTCGTCGACTTCGACGAGGACCTGCAGCTCAAGGACTTCGCCAACGCGGCGCAGGAGGGCTTCGACTCGATCGAGCTCATCAAGCGCTTCTCCACCGTCGGCATGGGCCCGAGCCAGGGCAAGCACTCGAACATGAACGCGATCCGCATCCTGGCGCGCCTTACCGGCAAGGCCGTCGGCGAGGTGGGCACCACGACGTCGCGGCCGTTCTACCATCCGGTGCCGCTCGCGGCGCTGGCGGGGCGCGGCTTCCATCCGGAGCGGCGCACGCCGCTGCACGCGATCCACGACGATCTCGGCGCGGTGTTCATGCCGGCTGGCGACTGGAAGCGGCCGGAGGTCTACGCCTGCCGCGGCTGGTCGCGCGCCGCCTGCATCCGCGCGGAGGTGAAGGCCGTGCGCAGCGGCGTCGGGCTCATCGACGTCTCGACGCTGGGCAAGATCGAGGTCAGCGGCCCCGACGCGGCCGCGTTCCTGGAGCGGCTCTACACGGGCGTGTTCTCGACGCTGAAGACGGGCATGACACGCTACGCGGTGATGCTGGACGAGTCCGGCGTGGTGGTCGACGACGGCGTCGCCGCGCGCCTTGGTGAGGAGTGCTTCTACGTCACCGCCACGACCAGCGGCGCTGCAGGCGTCTACCGCGAGATGCAGCGCTGGGCGCAGATCTGGGGCCTGCGCGTCGGCCTCACGAACCTGACCGGCGCCGTGGCGGCCGTGAACCTGGCGGGCCCGCGCGCGCGCGAAGTGCTGGCCGAACTCACGCCGCTGGACGTCACCGAGTCCGCGTTCCCGTTCCTCGCCGCGCGCGAGGCCGAAGTCGCCGGCGTGCCGGCGCGCCTGCTGCGCGTGGGCTTCGTCGGCGAGCTGGGCTTCGAGATCCACGTGCCGGCCGACGCCGCCGCGCACCTGTGGGGCGCGATCATGCGGCAGGGCGAGCCGCTCGGCATCCGGCCCTTCGGCGTGGAGGCGCAGCGCCTGCTGCGGCTGGAAAAGGGCCACCTCATCATCGGCCAGGACACCGACGGCCTGACCCACCCGCTGCAGGTCGGCCTCGGCTGGGCGGTGAAGATGGAAAAGCCGTTCTTCGTCGGGCAGCGCAGCCTGCGGGCGATGGCGCAGCAGAAGCGGACGCGGCTGGTGGGCTTCATGCTCGACCCGGGCTACGGCGGCGAGGTGCCGAGGGAAAACCATCTCGTGATCCGCGACGGGCAGATCGCCGGCCGCGTCACCAGCGTCGCGGCGAGCGAGACGCTCGGCTGCGTGATCGGTCTCGCCTTCGTCGCGCCCGAGCAGGCCAAGCCCGGCACGCGCTTTTGCATCCGCGCGGCGGGAAGCATGGTGTGGGCCCGCGTCGTGCCGACGCCGTTCTACGACCCGGAGAACGCGCGGCAGAAGGGCAAGCCGGAGCTGAAGGAGGTGCGCCGTGTGGCCTAGGCAGAGCCCGCTGGCGGCGCACTTCGCGCAGACCCGCGCGACGTTCGGCGAGGTGGCCGGCATGCGCGTGGCGCTGCGCATGCCCGGCGCGCCCGGCGCCGTGCAGGTGGCCGATGCCTCGTGTTTCGTCCGCGCCGGGGTCAAGGGACCGGGCGCCGCGGCCTGGCTCGAGCAGCGCGGGGTCGCCGTGCCGGCGCGTCCCAATACCTGGGCGGAAGCCGCCGGCGGCCTCGTCGCCCGGCTCGGCGAGAGCGAGTTCCTGATCGAGGACGGCTATGGCGCGGGCCTTGCGGCGGCGCTCAGGGAAGCGCCGCCCGTAGACGTCGCCGGCGTCTATCCGGTACTGCGGCAGGATGCTTCGTTCGTCCTCGGGGGCGATGCCGCAATCGCGGCGCTCGCCGAAGTGTGCTCGTTCAACTTTGCGCGGCCCGACCTGCCGGCGGATCTGCTGGTGATGACGCGCGTCGCGCACATCTCGGCGCTGGCGATCCCCGTGGCTGCCGACGGTCGCCGCGCATTCCGCCTCTGGTGCGACGCCTCCTACGGCCCGTACCTGCTCGAGTGCCTGCTGGAAGTCGCCGAAGGGCTCGGCGGCGGCCTCGCCGGTCTCGCCGACCTGCTTCCCCAACCCGCCAACCCCTGAGACCCGACCGCTGGAGACCGCCCGTGAACCTCACCCAGGCCAAGAAGTTCATCAAGGACCACAACGTCAAGTTCATCCTGGCGCAGTTCGTCGACATCCACGGCGCCGCCAAGACCAAGGCGGTGCCGGCGCACCACCTCGAGGACATCGTCACCGACGGCGCGGGTTTCGCCGGCTTCGCGGTGTGGGGTCTGGGGATGGGCCCGGAGGGTCCCGACTACATGGCGGTCGGCGACCTCGGCACGCTGTCGCTGGTGCCGTGGATGCCGGGCTTCGCGCGCATCGCCTGCGACGGCCACGTCAAGAGCAAGCCGTACGCCTACGATTCGCGCGTGGTGCTCAAGCGCCAGCTCGACAAGCTGGCGAAGAAGGGCATGACCTTCTACACCGGCATCGAGCCCGAGTTCCTGCTGCTGCGCAAGGACGAGGCCGGGCACGTGCATCCCTACGATGCCACCGACACCCTCGACAAGCCGTGCTACGACTACAAGGGACTGTCGCGCACCAGCGCGTACCTCGAGAAGCTGGTGGACTCGCTCGCGGCGGTGGGCTTCGACGTCTACCAGGTCGACCACGAGGACGCCAACGGGCAGTTCGAGATCAACTACACGTTCAGCGACTGCCTCACCAGCGCCGACCGCTACGTGTTCTTCAAGATGGCGGCCTCCGAGATCGCCAACCAGATGGGCATGATCTGCACCTTCATGCCGAAGCCGTTCGTCAACCGCACCGGCACCGGCGCCCACATCCATATGTCGATCGGCGACGGCAAGGTCAGGAATCTGTTCCACGACGACAAGGACAAGCGCGGGCTGGGGTTGTCGAAGATGGCCTACCACTTCCTCGCCGGCATCCTCGCGCACGCGCCGGCGCTGACCGCGGTGGCGGCGCCGACCGTGAACAGCTACAAGCGGCTGGTGGTCGGGCGCGCGCTCTCGGGCGCGACCTGGGCGCCGGCCTACGTCTGCTACGGCGACAACAACCGCACGGCGATGGTGCGCGTGCCCTACGGCCGGCTCGAGCTGCGCCTCGGCGACGGCAGCGCCAACCCCTACCTGGTGACGGCGGCGCTGATCGCCGCCGGCATGGACGGCGTCGAGCGCAAGCTCGATCCCGGCGAGCCGATCAACGAGAACCTCTACGAGTGGTCCGCCGACAAGCTGAAGAAGCACGGCGTCGGCATCCTGCCGCAGACGCTGCACGAGGCGATCGACGCGATGGAGGCCGACGACGTCGTCAAGGGCGCGCTCGGACCCGATCTCGCCGCCGAGTTCATCCGGTTGAAGCGCATGGAGTGGGTCGAGTACCAGCGCCACGTCTCCGACTGGGAGATCGCGCGCTACCTGGAGATGTTCTAGAGGGCTTGAACCGCAGAGGACGCAAAGGACGCAGAGGAAACCCAAATACTTATCTTTGTAAGTCGTCTTTTCGCGTCCTCTGCGTCCTTCGCGGTGAAAAGGTGCTTGGCAGGCGGGACGATGGTCGAAGGTGTGGGCGATAGGGTCTGAGAAGGTGCATAGAACGCGAGCGGCGCCGAGGGCGCCAAGAAGGGCTTCCAATTTCCTTCCATTGCGTCCTCTGCGTCCTTGGCGGTGAAACGATTTTTGATCTTTGGGTGGAACCATGTGCGGAATCGTGGGATTGCTGGTGAAGAACGAGAAGCTGCGGCCGCAGCTCGGCGGGCTGATGCTGCCGATGCTGATCGCGATGACCGAGCGCGGGCCCGACTCGGCCGGGCTCGCGGTGTTCACGGGCGACGTCGCCGCCGGCGAGCTCAAGTTCAGCCTCTACGCGCCGGAGGAAGAATTCAATTGGGCGGGGCTGCAGGCCGACTTCGCGAAGCACGTCGGCTCCGAGGTCAAGCTCGACGTGAAAGGCAACCACGCGGTGCTGACCTCGCACCTGGAGCCGAGGGTGGTGCGCGACTGGATCGCCGAGCACTACCCGAGCCTGCACGTGCTCTCGGTCGGCAGGTCGATCGACGTCTACAAGGACACCGGCACGCCGGGCGAGGTGGCGAAGCGCTACGACTTCGGGCGATTGCAGGGCACCCACCTCGTCGGCCACACCCGCATGGCCACCGAGTCCGCGGTGACGCCGGACCGCGCGCACCCGTTCACCGCCGGCGAGGATTTCTGCCTGGTGCACAACGGCTCGCTGTCCAATCCCTACAGCATCCGCCGCAAGCTGGAGCCGCTCGGCATCCGCTTCCGCACCGACAACGACACCGAGGCCGCGTGCCGCTACCTGGAGTGGCGCATGCGCGAGGGCGACGACCTGGAGACGGCGCTCAAGCACGGCTTCGACGAGCTGGACGGCTTCTTCACCTTCCTGATCGGCACCAAGGACAAGCTCGCGCTGGTGCGCGATGCCTTCGCTTGCAAGCCGGCAGTGGTGGCCGAGACCGACGACTACGTCGCCATCGCCTCAGAGTACCGATCGCTCGCCCGGTTGCCCGACGCGAAGAACGCGGCGCTGTTCGAGCCCAAGCCCGAGGAGCTGTACGTATGGAAAGTGTGAGCTTCGACCTCGCCGACGGCTCGGTGCGGCCGCTCAACCAGTACCTGCACCGCGACCTGCCGCGGGACGTGCCGACCCGGGTCCACGTCTTGAGCCCCGGCGGCGCTCACAACATCGCCGTCGGCGTCGACGCGCCGGCGCAGATCGAGATCGAGGGCCACGCCGGCTACTACGCCGCCGGCATGAACAAGCGCGCCAGCGTCACGGTGCATGGCAACGCCGGCCCCGGCGTCGCCGAGAACATGATGTCGGGGCGCGTGCACGTTAAGGGTTTCGCGTCGGTGTCCGCCGGCGCCTCGGGCCACGGCGGATTGCTGGTGATCGACGGCGACGCTTCGCTTCGCTGCGGCATCTCGATGAAGGGCATCGACATCGTCGTCGGCGGCTCGGTCGGCGACTTCTCCGCGTTCATGGCGCAGGCCGGCCGGCTGGTGGTGTGCGGCGACGCCGGCGACGCGCTCGGCGATTCGCTCTACGAGGCGGTGATCTACGTTCGCGGCGCGGTGAAGTCGTTGGGCGCCGACGCGCGGGAGGAGCCGATGACGGACGCCGACTACCGCGCCGTCGGCGAGCTGCTGCAGGCTGCCGGCTTCGACCACGATCCGCGCGAGTTCCACCGCGTCGCGTCGATGCGCTCGCTCTACCACTGGAACGCGGATGCGAACCAGGAGTACTGAGATGGACGTTCTTTTACCGCAGAGACGCGGAGACGCAGAGAGGACGATCAAGATGGGGAAATCCTTTCTCCGCGCCTCGGCGCCTCGGCGGTTAGTAGAGACGCCTCCAAAGTGCCCGTTGCAGCTCCGAAGTAACCTCTACGGAAGTACTTCACCGCAGAGACGCAGAGACGCAGAGAGGACGATCGAAAGGTGGAACTCTTTTCTCCGCGCCTCAGCGCCTCTGCGGTGAAAAGGCATTTTTCGAGTTTCTTCCTTCGCGCCCTTGGCGTCCTTTGCGGTGAAAAGCTCCTTCTTGAGGTGACCACATGAACCAGCCCGTCGAGATTCGGCGCCGCCTGCACAACGCGGAAAGCGCGAGCTACGACCGCCGCGTGATCGACTACATCCACAACGCCGCGGCCCACGGCCTCTACGAGATCCGCGGCCTGGGCGCCAAGAGCAAGGTCCCGCACTTCGACGACCTCGTCTTCCTCGGCGCGTCGATGTCGCGCTATCCGCTCGAGGGCTACCGCGAGAAGTGCGTGACGAAGACCGTGCTCGGCACCCGCTTCGCGACCAGGCCGATCGAGCTGGAGATCCCGATCACCATCGCCGGCATGAGCTTCGGCTCGCTCTCCGCC
>DATIUV010000005.1:0-29455 GCA_035466595.1 Pelomicrobium sp. | reverse complement strand
GGCACCCCGGCCGAAGCGCCGGATCGCGGCATCGGGGTCGGCCGTCCCGCCGACTATCAAAACGATAAGCAAGACTTATCGAGCCGCTCGAACCCATTTGTTAAATTCGACATGGCCTCGGGGTCTTCGGACCGCGGGGCGCCACAGGGAGAGCTGAACCATGTCGCAGAAGCATCCGATCGTCGCCGTGACGGGCTCGTCCGGCGCCGGCACCAGCACGGTCAAGACCGCGTTCCAGCACATCTTCACCCGCGAGAAGATCGAGGCCGTCTTCATCGAGGGCGACGCGTTCCACAGGTTCGACCGCGTCGAGATGAAGAAGCAGATCGAGAAGTCGGCGAAAAAGGGGCGCGCCATCAGCCATTTCGGCCCGGAGGCCAACGACTGGCCGGCGCTGGAGCAGCTGTTTCGCGACTACGGCGAGACGGGGAAGGGCAAGTACCGCTTCTACCTCCACAACGAGGAGGAGGCGGAGCCCTACAAGCAGGCCCCCGGCACGTTCACGCCGTGGGAGCCCGTCCCGGAGGGCACCGACCTGCTGTTCTACGAGGGCCTGCACGGCGGCGTGCACACCGACGAAGTCGACATTGCCGGCAAGGTGGATCTGCTGATCGGCGTGGTGCCGATCGTGAATCTCGAGTGGATCCAGAAGATCCACCGCGACACCCGCATGCGCGGCTACTCGCTGGAGGCGGTGACCGAGACCATCCTGCGGCGCATGCCGGATTACGTGCACTACATCACCCCGCAGTTTTCGCGCACGCACATCAACTTCCAGCGCGTGCCGACGGTGGACACGTCCAACCCGTTCGTCGCGCGCGACATTCCGACCGCGGACGAGAGCTTCGTCGTGATCCGCTTCCGCGATCCGCGCGGCGTCGACTTCCCCTACCTGCTGTCGATGCTGAAGGACTCGTTCATGTCCCGGCGCAACAACATCGTGGTGCCGGGCGGCAAGATGGGCATGGCGATGGAGATCATCCTGACGCCGATCATCCACGACCTGATCGGCGAGAGCCGCCGGCTGAACCGCTGACCGGCGCGCCGGGGTTGGCGCCGCGTTTCCGAGCGCGGCGGGCAGCGTCGCTGAGGTACAATTCGTCTTTACGAATTCGTGTCTCGATGTCGCTTCTCGAAGGTCTCAATCCCCAGCAGCTCGAAGCCGTTACCCTCCCGCTCAGGCAGGCGTCCGGCGCGCCCCAGTCGGCGCTGGTGCTGGCGGGCGCCGGCAGCGGCAAGACGCGGGTACTCACCACCCGCATCGCGCACCTGATCCACACCGGCCAGGCCGGTCCCCACGGACTGCTGGCGGTCACGTTCACCAACAAGGCGGCGCGCGAGATGCTCACGCGGATCGCGGCGATGCTGCCCATCAATACCCGCGGCATGTGGGTCGGCACGTTCCACGGCCTGTGCAACCGGCTGCTGCGCGCGCACTACCGCGAGGCCGGCCTGCCGCAGCTGTTCCAGATCATGGACGGCCAGGATCAGCTCGCCTTCGTCAAGCGCCTGCTGAAAGCGCTCAACATCGACGACGAGAAGTTCCAGCCGCGTCAGGTGGCCCGGTTCATCAACGACGCCAAGGAGCAGGCGCTGCGCGCCAGCGAGGTCGACGCGCCGGACGAGTTCTCCCGGCGGCTGCGCGACATCTACGCTGCCTACGACGAGCAGTGCAACCGCGAGGGCGTGGTCGACTTCGCCGAGCTGCTGCTGCGCGCGTTCGAGCTGCTGACCGCCAACCGGCTTCTGTGCGAGCACTACCGCGGCCGCTTCGGGCACATCCTGGTCGACGAGTTCCAGGACACCAACCGCCTGCAGTACCTCTGGCTCAAGCTGCTGGCCGGGGGCGACAACGCGCTGTTCGCCGTCGGCGACGACGACCAGTCGATCTACGCGTTCCGCGGCGCCACCGTCGAGAACATGCGCGATTTCGAGCGCGACTATCCGGGGCACCGCCTGATCAAGCTGGAGCAGAACTACCGCTCCCACGGCAACATCCTGACCGCGGCCAACGCGGTGATCCGCCACAACGCGAACCGTCTGGGCAAGAACCTGTGGACGGCCGACGGCGAGGGCGAGCCGCTGCGCCTGCATTTGGCGCTCACCGACAGCGATGAAGCGTCGTTCGTCGTCGAGGAAGCGCAGGCGCTGCACCGCGACGGCGTGCGGCTGTCGCAGATGGCGGTCCTGTACCGCTCCAACGCGCAGTCGCGCGTGATCGAGCACACCCTGTTCCGCGCCGGCGTGCCGTATCGCGTCTACGGCGGCCTGCGTTTCTTCGAGCGCCAGGAGGTCAAGCATGCGCTCGCCTACCTGCGCCTGCTGGCCAACAGCGACGACGACGGCGCGCTGCTCCGGATCGTGAACTTTCCGACGCGCGGCGTCGGCAGCCGCACGCTGGAGCAGCTGCAGGAAGAGGCCAACGCGACGGGCGCGAGCCTGTGGAGCGCCGCGGCGCGCCGTGCGCAGGCGAAACCGGCGCCGCCCGGGCGCGGCGTCGAGGGCTTCGTCGCCCTGATCGAGTCGATGCGGCAGGCCACCGACGGCCTGTCCCTGGCGGAGACCGTCGAGCACGTCATCGAGGCGAGCGGGCTGGCGGCGCACTACCGGACGGAGCGCGAAGGGCAGGATCGGCTGGAGAACCTGGGCGAACTGGTGAATGCGGCCAGCGCGTTCGCCGAGGAGTCGGACGAGAACGACCTGACCGCTTTTCTCGCCCACGCCTCGCTGGAAGCCGGCGAGCACCAGGCCGGCGCCGGCGACGACGCGCTGCAGCTGATGACGGCGCACTCGGCCAAGGGTCTCGAGTTCCACAGCGTCTTCATCACCGGGCTGGAAGAGGGCCTGTTCCCGCACGAGAACAGCTTCCTCGACCCCGGCGGGCTGGAGGAGGAACGGCGCCTGATGTACGTGGCGCTGACCCGCGCGCGTCGCCGCCTGTACCTGAGCCTCGCCCAGAGCCGCATGCTGCACGGGCAGACCCGTTACAACGTGGCGTCGCGTTTTTTGCAGGAGATTCCGGTCGACCTGTTGAAGAACGTCGGCGGCGGGGCGGCGCCGTCGGTCGCGCGGGAGCCCGCGGCACCGCCGACGGTGCATTGGCGGCGCGGCGCGGAGCCGACGTTTTCATTGCCGGCGGGCGGGGAGGCCTGGCACGTCGGCCAGAGCGTGCTGCACCCCAAGTTCGGACGCGGCGTCATCGTCAATTGCGAGGGACGCGGCCCCGACGCGCGCGTGCAGGTTCGCTTCAGCGATGCCGGCATGAAGTGGCTGGCGCTCGCCTACGCCAAGCTGGTGCCCGCTTAGGGCGATGGGTAAAGAGCAATGGGTAATGGGTGATGGGTGTTGCCCGTTCCCCATGACTCATCGCTCATCACCCATTATCCGCCGCCGGCGCCTCCTGACCGGCGACGAAGATGTCGCGGTAGCTCACGTAGATCGAAGCGAACACCACCGGCACCAGAATCACGAGGCCGAGCGCCGCCGGGATCAGGGCGACGAACCCGAGCGCCATCAGGATGAAGGCGTAGACCGTCAGCGGCAGGATGTTGGCGAGGCAGGCGCCGAACGAGAGCTTCAGCGACGCGAACGGCAGCATGCCGGCGAAAATCACCAGCAGCGGCGCGAACCACACGGCCATCACCAGAGGCACCGACAGCGCGGCGGCGGTGAGCAGCGCCAGCATCAGCTCGCGTGGCATCTCCGGCACGGCGCCGCCTTCGCTGCCCTGGACCGTCTGCACGAACTCCTGCAGCGCCGCGCCGCCCATGACCTGCACGACGCCGTCGATCACCACCTGCCCCACCAGGTAGACGCCGCCCACCGTCACCAGCGCGCTGGTGCCGCGGCGGAAGCCCTCCAGCAGATAGGTGGGCAGCAGCGGCCGGCCCTGGTCCAGCGCCTCGGCGCCGAGCATCACGCCGGCCAGGAATACCGGCGAGAGCAGGTAGAACAAGAGCACGCCGAGATACGGCACCATCGACAGGACGATGCCGATCGCCATCAGCGCCGTGCATATCAGGATCCAGTTGAGCGGGCTCTTGCGGAACAGCGCGAAGCCACGGACGATCCAGTCCCAGCCGGCGGTGGGCGGCAGCTGCCTCACCTGCAACATTCTTCGTTTTCCCCCCAAAGCCGGCGTGCCATCGTGCGCGCCGACACACAATTCTAGTCTAGACCCAAAGACGCGAACGCCGCGGCATCGCCGCGATGTGCGCCTGCAGGATGCGCTTGCAATGCTCCGGATCCTTGGCGTGCGTGAGCGGCCCCTCGCGCGGGAAATGCAGATCGTGGAGCCGCGAGATCCAGAACCGCAGCGCCGCCGCGCGCAGCAGGATCGGCCAGGCGCCGCGCTCGATAGCGTTCAGCGGCCGCACGGCGTGGTACGCGGACAGCAGCGCGCGCACCCGCATGTCGTCCAGATCCGCGCCGTCCGCCAGGCACCAGTCGTTGGCGGCGATGGCGACGTCGTACAGCAGCACGTCCGTGCACGCGAAGTAGAAATCGATGACGCCGGAAACGCGAGCGTGCTCGAAGAAGACGTTGTCGAGAAAGAGATCGGCGTGGATCGCGCCGCGCGGCATGTCCTGGAAGCGGTACAGCGCCTGCACGCGCAGCTCCTCCTTGAGGAGCGCAGCGTCAGCTGCCGGCAGCACGGCTGCCACCCTGGGCGCGGTCTCCCGCCACCATCTCGGCCCGCGCGGGTTCTCCAGCCGGCCGGCATAGGTGCTCCCCGCAAGGTGGATCTCCGCCAGCACCGTGCCGACGGCGGCACAGTGCTCCGCGCTCGGCTGCGTCACCGGGCGCCCCGGCAGGAAGCTCACCAGCGCCGCCGGCCTGCCGTTCAGCTCGCCGAGCGTGCGGTCGTCGAGCGCCGCGATCGGCCGGGCGCTTGGGATGCCATGGTCGGCCAGGTGCGCCATCAGGCCAAGGTAGAACGGCAGCTCGGCCGCGGTCAGCTTTTCGAACAGGGTCAGGACGAAGCGGCCCTGCGTCGTGGTGACGAAATAGTTGGTGTTCTCGATGCCCTCGGCGATCCCCTCCAGGGCCACCAGCGAGCCGACCGCATAGCGCTTCAGCCAGAGCGCCAGCTCCTCCGGCTGCACGGGGGTGAACACCGACATGATGCCGCCAGGACTAGAAGCGGTGGATGACCCACATCGGCGGGCTCAGGCCCGGATCCGGCGAGTCGCGGCGGATGAACTGCCCGTTGCCCTGGAAATCGATCAGGTAGTAGGAGGGGCCGACGCGCGGCGTGACCTTGATCATGTAGAGCTGGCCGCCGATACGGTATTCCTCCACCTGCTCCTCGCCGCGCTGGTAGATCGTGACTTCCGGCTCCAGCGCGGGATTCGGCTCCAGGCCCGGCGGCGGTGGCGGCGGCGCCTCCAGCTGCTCGGAGCCGGGCGGGGCCTGGGCGACGGCGGCGAGGGAGAAGGCAAGGGCGGCCGCGAGAGCGCACGCGCGGGCCGGCAGACGGCGTTTCATGAATTCCTTCCGATGCCCGCGGCGGCGGGCGCTATGACCAACCCCGATTATAGCGCCCGGCGCTGCGCCGCAGCAGCGGTCAAAAACAACCCGCCGCGCGTGTCACAGACTCAATTGCATCTCGCGCTCGGCGGCGGAAGGTTCGAATCCGCGGGTCTCGTAGTAGCGGAAGATCGCTTCCACCACCTTCTCGGGCTCATCGATGATCTGCATGAGGTCCAGGTCGCCGGCGTCGATCATACCCTCGCGCACCAGCGTGCCGCGGAACCAGTCGAGCAGCCCGCGCCAGTACGGCTCGTGAACCAGGATGATGGGGATGCGCCGCGACTTGCCGGTCTGCACCAGCGTCAGCGCCTCCATCAACTCGTCCAGCGTGCCGAAGCCGCCGGGCATCACGACCCACGCGGTTGCCGCCTTGACGAACATGTACTTGCGCGCGAAAAAGTGGCGGAAAGTCTGGGAGACATCCTGGAACGGATTGCCGTGCTGCTCGTGGGGCAGCTGGATGTTGAGTCCGACACTCGGCGACTTGCCGAAGTAGGCGCCCTTGTTGGCCGCCTCCATCACGCCGGGACCGCCGCCGGAGATGACGCTGAAGCCGGCGTCGGAGAGCAGCCGCGCGATCTTTTCAGTGAGCGCGTAATAGGGATTGTCGGGCGTCACGCGCGCGCTGCCGAACACCGACACCGCCGGCGTGATGGTCGCGAGGCGTTCCGTCGCCTCGACGAATTCTGACATAATCCCGAACACCCGCCACGACTCGCGGGCGGACCACGCCTTCTTGCTGTCTTCCGCGCCCGCCAGGGACGGAAGCTTGTGGGTCGAATCCATACCGGTTTCCTCGAAGGGTTCTGCTTTCCGTGAAGACGCTGCTGCTGGTGGACGGCTCGTCCTATCTTTACCGCGCGTTCCACGCCCTGCCGGATCTGCGCAACAAGGCGAACGAGCCGACCGGCGCCATCTATGGCGTGCTCAACATGCTGCGCCGGCTGCGCAAGGAGTATAGCGCCGATTATCTGGCATGCGTCTTCGATGCCAAGGGGAGGACCTTCCGCGACGACCTCTATCCCGAGTACAAGGCGCACCGTCCGCCGATGCCGGAGCCGCTGGCGGAGCAGGTCGCGCCGCTCAAGCAGGCGATCGAGGCGATGGGCTGGCCGCTGCTGGAGATCGAGGGCGTGGAGGCCGACGACGTCATCGGCACGCTGGCCCGCGAGGCCGAGCGGAAGGGCATGCGTTGCGTCATCTCGACCGGCGACAAGGACCTGACCCAGCTGGTGACGCCGCAGGTCGAGCTGGTCAACACCATGTCCAACGAGAAGCTCGACGAAGCCGGCGTGGAGAAGAAGTTCGGCCTCCCGCCGGCGAAGATTCTCGACTACCTGACCCTGATCGGCGACACGGTCGACAACGTGCCGGGCGTGGAGAAGGTGGGGCCGAAGACCGCGCTGAAGTGGCTCGAGCAGTACGGCTCGCTGGAGGGCGTGCTCGCCAACGCGGCCGACGTCGGCGGCAAGGTGGGCGAGAACCTGCGCAAAGTCAATGAATGGCTGCCGCAGGCGCGCGAGATCCTGACGGTGAAGTGCGACGTCGGGCTGCCCGCCCGCGTGGAGGACCTGGCGCCGCGCGCGCCGGACGCGGATGCGCTGCGCGAGCTGTTCCGCCGCTTCGATTTCAAGACCTGGCTGCGCGAGCTGGAGGCCGGCGGCGAGCAGGCGGCCGTTGCCGAGCCCGGCCCCAAAGCATCGGCCACGGCGATCGCGCGCGAGTACGAAACCGTGCTGACGCCGGCGCAGCTGCACGACTGGCTCGCGCGCATCGACGCCGCCGCGCTCACCTGCGTCGACACCGAGACCACCAGCCTCGATCCGCTGCAGGCAAAGCTGGTGGGCGTATCCCTCGCGGTCGAGCCCGGCAAGGCCGCCTACATCCCGCTCGCCCACCGCTATCCCGGTGCGCCCGACCAGCTCGATTTCGACGCCACGCTCGCCCGCCTCAAGCCATGGCTGGAGGACGCGTCGAAGCCCAAGCTCGCGCAGCACGGCAAGTACGACGCGCACGTTTTCGCCAACCACGACGTGCGCCTGGCCGGCATCGCCCACGACACGCTGCTCGAGTCCTACGTGCTGGAAAGCCACCGCGCCCACGACATGGACAGCCTCGCCGAGCGGCATCTGGGCGTGAAGACCATCACCTACGAGGAGGTGTGCGGCAAGGGTGCGAGCCAGATCGGCTTCGATCAGGTGGACCTGGAGGGCGCCACCGCCTACGCTGCCGAGGACGCCGACATCACGCTGCAGCTGCATCAGACGCTTTATCCGCAGATCGAGGCCGAGGAAAAGCTCGCCTTCGTCTACCGCGACCTCGAGCTGCCGACGATGCGCGTGCTGTTCGCGATGGAGCGTCACGGCGTGCTGGTGGACGCGAAGCTGCTGGAAGCGCAGAGCGCCGAGCTCGGCAAGAAGATGGCGGCGCTCGAGCAGGACGCCCATCGCGCTGCCGGGCAGCCGTTCAATCTGAACTCGCCGAAGCAGATCCAGGAGATCCTGTTCACGAAGCAGGGCATCAAGCCCATCAAGAAGACGCCCTCGGGCGCGCCGTCGGTCGACGAGGACGTCCTGCAGCAGCTCGCGCTCGACCACCCGCTGCCGAAGCTGATCCTCGAGTACCGCGGCCTGGCGAAGCTCAAGTCCACCTATACCGACAAGCTGCCGCGCATGGTGAACGCGGCGACCGGCCGCGTGCACACCAACTACGGCCAGGCCGTGGCGGTGACCGGCCGCCTGTCGAGCAACGACCCCAACCTGCAGAACATCCCGATCCGCACGCCGGAAGGCCGGCGCATCCGCGAGGCGTTCATCGCGCCGCCGGGCTGCCGAATCGTGTCCGCCGACTACTCGCAGGTGGAGCTTCGCATCATGGCGCACATCTCCGGCGACCCCGGCCTGCTGAAGGCGTTCGAGGCGGGCGAGGACATCCATCGCGCCACCGCCGCCGAGGTGTTCGGCGCCGCGCTCGACGAGGTCACGCCGGAGCAGCGGCGCTACGCCAAGGTGATCAACTTCGGGCTCATCTACGGCATGTCGGCGTTCGGGCTCGCGAGCCAGCTCGGCATCGAGCGCTCGGCGGCGCAAACCTTCATCGACCGCTACTTCGACCGCTTCACCGGCGTCGCGCAGTACATGCAGCGCGTGCGCGAGGAAGCGCGGGAGAAGGGCTACGTCGAGACCGTGTTCGGCCGCCGCGTCTGGCTGCCGGAAATCCGCGGCGGCAGCGGGCCGCGCCGGCAGGCCGCCGAGCGGCAGGCGATCAACGCGCCGATGCAGGGCACCGCCGCCGACCTGGTGAAGCTGGCGATGATCGCGGTGCAGGGGTGGATCGAAGCCGGGCAGCTCGCCGCGCGCCTGATCCTGCAGGTGCACGACGAGCTGGTGCTGGAGGTGCCCGACGCCGAGCTCGAGCGCGCGAAGGCCGAGCTGCCGAGGCTGATGGGCGGCGTGGCCGAGCTGCGCGTCCCACTCACCGTCGAGGTCGGCGTCGGCCGCAACTGGGACGAGGCGCACTGACCCCACCGCTGGCGGCGCGCCTCGCTGCCGTGTTGTAATGAATCCAGGCTTCGCCGCTCGGGCGAAGGCGACGAGGTGATCCCATGAACGATCCGGCCCATCCCGCCATACCGCGTCCCGACGCGGACGATTTCGGCGTCCACCAGCAGCGTTCGTTCGACCGCGCCGCGTTCGAGCGCGCCGTGACTGCGCTGCTGGAGGCGTGCGGCGTGCCCCCCGAGGGCGCTCACATGGGCCGCACGCCCGAGCGCGTCGGCGCGCTCTGGGAGCGGCGGCTGCTGGGCGGCTACGGCGTCGATCCGGCGGCGGCGCTCGGCGAAGGCTTCGAGGACGACGGCCGCGACATGGTCACCGTGCGCGGCATCGCGGTGCATGGCGTATGCCCGCACCACCTGGTGCCGTTTCGCGGCGTCGCCCACGTCGCCTACATGCCCGGCGGGCGCCTGCACGGGTTCTCGCGCATCGCCAAGATGGTGGACGCGATCGGCCACCGCTTCACCTACCAGGAGTGGATGACCCGCGATATCGCGCGGGCGCTGATGAGCTACGGCCGCGCGCGCGGCGCGGCGTGCGTCATCGACGCGGAACAGCTCTGCCTGCTGCTGGGCGAGGACCGCCGCGGCGACGAGCGCGTGCGCACGCAAGCGTTCACCGGCTGCTTCAGCGAAGACGGCGCGCTGCGGCAGGAATTCCTGCGCGGCATCGGCGCTCCGGCCGACTGAACGGCCGCGCGCTCGTCACGAGCCCTTCACCACCACGAGCTCGTTGATCACCGTGGCGCCGCCCGCCGCCGCGCGGGCCGCCTGTTCCGCCTTGATGCGATCCTCGTCCGTGTCGGTCGTGCCCCACAGCGTCACGCTGCCGTCCCTGGCGGTGACGTCCACCTTGTAGGCGCCTCCGCCGATGGCCGCCTTGACGGCGTCCTTCACCTTGCCGGCGAGCGCCGTGTTGCCGTCCGGCGGGGGGGCATTCGGGGCAGGCGCCGCCGCGGGCGGCGCCGACGTCGCCGGCTGGGGACGGGACTCGGTCGGCGGCGCGACGGAGTACTCGTTCGCCGCGGGCAGCGCCGAGGTGCCGCTGCCTTGCTCCTGCCCGCAGGCACCGAGCATGAGCGCAGCCGCGGCGGCGACCAGCGCAATGCGCGTCCCGGAAAATGGATGCTCGGCTCGCAGCTTCATCGAATCCTCCTCTTGCACGGTCGCGGCGGCGCCGGCGACCCGGCGCGTCACTTCACCGCGCCGAACACCTTCTGCAGCAGCTTGCTGGACTGGCCGATCGGGTCCTTGCGGATCGCGCGCTCCTGCTCGGCCACCATCAGGAACAATCCGTCCATCGCCTTCTGCGTGACGTAGCCGTCCACGGTCGACTGCTTGGCGTCGATCAGCCCGAACTGCGAGGCCGGGCCGGCGATCTGGTTGTACTGCGCCGAGACGCCGAGGCTGTCCGTGTACTTCTTGACGATCGGCGCGAACCTGGCGGCGATCTGGTCGGACGTGGTGCGGCGGAAATACTCGGTGGCCGCGGTGTCGCCGCCGGTCAGGACGCCCTTGGCGTCCTGCACCGTCATCTGCTTGACCGCATTGGTGAGGATCGGCTTCGCCTCGACGACGGCGGCTTCTGCCGCGCGGTTCATCGTCACCTTGAGCTCGTCGAGCTGCGTGCCCATGCCCATCATGCGCAGCATGCCTTCGCCTTTCTGCAGGTACTCCGGCAGCGGGATGGTGACCTTGGGGTTGCCGAGGAAGCCGTCCTTCACGCCGAGCGACTTCACGGCGTAGTCGGCGCCCTGCGTCAGCGCCTGCTTGAGCCCGGCGACGGCGTCCTGGTTGGAGATGTCGCCGAGCGAGATCGCACCGGCGGAGGCGGCGAACGTGGCGGCGGCGAACGCGGCGAGCAGGCGTTTCATCGGCTTCCTCACTTGGTAGAGCGAAAACGCCAGCTCAGTTTAGCCGAGCCGGCGCGCTCGCGCCGATCGAATTCAGGCGACGCCCGCCTCGTGCGCCTGCTGATCGGCGTGATAGCTGGAGCGCACCAGCGGCCCGCAGGCCGCGTGGGCGAAACCCATCGCGGCGGCCGCGCGCTCGAACGCCTGGAATTGCTCCGGCGTCACGAAGCGCGTCACCGGCAGGTGGCCGGCGGAGGGCTGCAGGTACTGGCCGACGGTGAGCATCTCGACGTCGTGCGCGCGCAGATCGCGCATCACCTCCAGGATCTCCTCGTCGGTCTCGCCGAGGCCCACCATCAGGCCGGACTTGGTCGGAACGTGCGGGAAGCGGGCCTTGAATTCCTTCAACAGGCTGAGCGAATGCGCGTAGTCCGCGCCCGGGCGCGCCAGCTTGTACAGTCGGGGCACGGTTTCCAGGTTGTGGTTCATCACGTCCGGCGGGCACTCGCCGAGCGCGTCGAGTGCCGGCTCGAGGCGGCCGCGGAAATCGGGCACCAGCACCTCGATCCTCGTCGCCGGCGACAGCTCGCGCACCGCGCGAATGCAATCGGCGAAGTGCCGCGCGCCGCCGTCGCGCAGGTCGTCGCGGTCGACGCTGGTGATGACGACGTAGGAGAGCCGCAGCGCGGCGACGGATTCGGCGAGGTGGCGCGGCTCGTCGGCGTCGGGCGGCTTCGGACGGCCGTGGGCGACGTCGCAGAACGGGCAGCGGCGCGTGCACAGGTCGCCGAGGATCATGAAGGTGGCGGTGCCCTTGCCGAAGCACTCGCCGATGTTGGGGCAGGACGCTTCCTCGCACACGGTGTGCAGCTTCTGCTCGCGTAGCAGGCGCTTCACCTCCAGGAAGCGGCCGCTGGTGGGCGTTTTGACCCGGATCCAGCTCGGCTTCTTGAGCGGCGCGACCGGCACGATCTTGACCGGGTTGCGGGCGGTCTTGGCGTCGCCTTTCTGGCGGGTGGGGGTGTCCATTCAGCGTGTTCCGTGGATGCGGGCCTGAAGATTATGAACGAGTTCCGCGGCCAGGGTTTCCGTGCTATCGCCGACGCCGAGGTCGCGCGCCTGCGTCACCGCCAGGCCCGGATAGCCGCATGGGTCGATGGCGAGAAACGGTGACAGGTCCATGTCGACGTTGAAGGCCAGCCCGTGGTAGCAGCAGCCGTTCTTCACGCGCAGCCCGAGCGCGGCGATCTTGGCGCCGCCGACGTAGACGCCGGGCGCGTCCTCGCGCGCGGCCGCAGCGATGCCGCGACAGGCGAGCAGGTCAATGACGCTCGCCTCCATCATGCGCACCAGCGGCCGCACGGCGAGCCGCATCCGGCGCAGATCGAGCAGCAGGTAGACGACGATCTGCCCGGGCCCGTGGTAGGTGATCTGGCCGCCGCGGTCGACCTTGACGACGGGAATGTCGGCGCGCGAGGGCAGGTGCTCGGGTCGTCCGGCGAGTCCGACCGTGTACACGGGCGGATGCTCCACCACCCAGATCTCATCCGCGGAATCGGCGCCGCGGGCCAGCGTGCGGTCGCGCATCGCGTGCCACGTGGGCACGTAGTCGGCGCGGCCGAGGCGGCGAACGCTCGCCATCGCGGCTGACGACGGCTCGATACGCGGTGCGGAAGCCGTCGCCATCACAGCACCATCACGACCTGCGGGTGGTCGCACAGCTCGCGGTATAGGCTGTCCAGCTGCTCGCGAGAGGTGGCCCGCACGACGCAGGTGACGCTGAGGTACTTCCCCTTGCTGCTGGGGCGCAGCTCCATGGCGGCGCCGTCGAAGTCGGGGGCGTGCCGCTGGACGATGGCGAGCACGTTCTGGGCGAAGCCCGGCTGCATCCGGCCCATCACCTTGATGGGGAAGTCGGTCGGATATTCGATCAGGGAGGACTGTCCCTCCACCGGATCTATCCCGCCACCGCGGCGACCGCCGGTTCTTCCTGCGCGAGCCGCGCCTTGTACTCCTGGTAGAGGGCGTGCAGCCGGCGGAACACCGGGCCCGGCCTGCCGTCGCCGACCGGCTTGCCGTCGAGCGTGGTGATCGGCTGCACCTCGCGGTTGGAGGAGGTCACCATGATCTCGTCCGCGCTGCGCAGCTCGAACTCCGAAACCTGGCGCACCTCGTGCGGGACGCCGTGCGCCGTCGCCAGCTCGAGGACGAGGTCGTAGGTGATTCCCGGCAGGATCAGATTCGTCTTCGGCGGCGCCAGCAGCTTCCCCGCGCGGGCGACGAAGACGTTGCTGGCCGAGCCCTCGGTGAGAAAGCCGTCGCGCAGCAGGATGGTTTCGGACGCGCCGGCATCGGCGGCCAGCTGCTTGAGCAGCACGTTCGCGAGCAGCGAGGTCGACTTGATGTTGCAGCGGCCCCAGCGGTTGTCGGCGGTCGTGACGGCCGGCACGCCGTGCTCGAGCGCCTCCCGCGACGGCGTCGACAGCGGGTTCGACATGATGAAAACGGTCGGCGCGACGCCGGCCGGGAACGCGTGATCGCGCTTGGCAACGCCGCGCGTGACCTGGAAATACACCGCCTGGTCGTCCCACGGATTGCGCGCCACGACTTCGGCCACGAGGCGTGCCCACTCGTCGCGGGTGTACGGATTCGGCAGGCGGATCTCGCGCAGGCTGTTCTCGAGCCGCGCCAGATGCTCCACGAGCCGGAACGGCCGGCGGCCGTAAACCGGCACCAGCTCGTAGACGCCGTCGCCGAAGATGAAGCCGCGGTCGAGGACCGGGATGCGGGCCTCCTCGATCGGCATGAACTCGCCGTTCAGATAGATCATCGCGTTCTCAGTTGAAAAGCAGCTTGATGCTGTCCCAGGCGCGGCCGAAGATGCCGGCCACCGGCACACCGTCGAGCGCCACCACAGCGTACTCCGCGACCGGCTGGCCGTCGAGCGCGAGCCTGAGCGTGCCGACCTGCTGGCCGGCCTGGACCGGCGCCAGCAGCGGTTCCTTGCGCTCCAGGGTGGCCTTGAGGTTCTCGCGCTGGCCGCGCGGCAGCGTCAGCCAGACGTCGCGGTTGAAGCCTGCCTTAACCTCGTTGGCCTTGCCTTTCCAGACCGGCATGGTGGCGATGCTCTGTCCCTGCGCGTAGAGCTTGACGGTGTCGTAGAACTGCAGCGCGAAGTTGAGCAGCTTCTGGCTCTCGATCGCCCGCGCGCGCTCCGAGCCCGTGCCCATCACCACCGAGATGTAGCGCCGCTGGTCGCGCTTGGCCGAGGCAACCAGGCAGTAGCCGGCGGCCTCGGTGTGCCCGGTCTTGACGCCGTCGACGTTGGGATCGGTCCACAGCAGCCGGTTGCGGTTGGCCTGCTTGATCTTGTTGTAGGTGTACTCCTTCTCCGAGTACATCGGGTAGTGCTCGGGGAAATCCCGGATGATCGCCGCGGCCAGCAGCGCCAGGTCGTAGGGGGTCGAGTACAGCTCGGGATCCGGCAGGCCGGTGGAGTTGGTGAACCGGGTGTTCTTCATGCCGAGCCGCTCGGCCTCGCGGTTCATCATCTGGGCGAACACCTCCTCGGAGCCCGCCACGGCCTCGGCCAGCGCGATCGAGGCGTCGTTGCCCGACTGGACGATCATGCCGCGCAGCAGCTCTTCCACCGTCACCGGCTTGCGCGGCTCGATGAACATGCGCGAGCCGATCGCCTTCCAGGCCTTCTCCGAGACCTGCACCTCCTGGTCCAACTTGAGCTGGCCCTTCTTGAGCGCGGCGAACGCCAGGTAGGCGGTCATGAGCTTGGTCAGCGAGGCCGGCTCGACCCGCTCGTGCATGCCCTTCTCGGCGATGACCTGGCCGGTATGGAAGTCCATCAGCAGCCAGGCCTTGGCCTCGATGGCGGGGGGCTGCGGGACGGGGGCGGGCGCCTGGGCCGCGCTGGCCAGCGAAAAACCCAGGAGGAACAGGAATAAGAGGCGTTTCATGGGCAAAAGTCGGAATTATACAGGCGCTGAACCGCCGATCGGGCAGGCCGGCCGGTCAAATAAGTGTGCAGATCGGGCGACCGCTTGAAAAACGGGGACACGGTTAATAGGTAACAGACTGAAGCGGGCGCGGCGGGCGCCCCGAAACGAAGTCAAAGGAGGTCATCATGGCAAACATCACGCGATTCGATCCGTTCAGCGATCTCGACGATCTGCTGCAGGGTTTCTTCGTCCGGCCCATGCAATTGGAAGGCCGCACGCCCGTGCAGTTCAAAATGGACGTCAAGGAGGACGACAAGGGCTACACCATTCACGCCGAGCTGCCGGGCGTGAAGAAGGAGGACATCCACGTCACCGTGGAGGGCAACCAGGTGTCGATCACGGCCGAGACCAAGCGCGAGAAGGAAGAGAAGCAGGGCGAGAAGGTCCTGCGCAGCGAGCGCCACTACGGCAAGCTCTCGCGCGCGTTCACGCTCGGGTCGGAGCTGGACGAGGCGGGCGCGAGCGCCCGGTTCAACGACGGCGTGCTGGAGCTCAAGCTGCCGAAGAAGGCGATGGCCGCGGCCAAGCGGCTGTCCGTGCAGTAAGGCCACACTGCGTCGGGCGGCGGGCCCGGCGAGCGAGCAAGGGCGGCCTGCGGGCCGCCCTTTTCGTTGCCGCCCGGCGCCGGGGTGTAGAATACGGCGCGACCAGAAGAACACCGCGCCAGCCCCGCCCATGAGTCTCACCCCGGCCACCGCCCAGGCCAAAGCCAAGATCCTCGCCGAGGCGCTGCCCTACATCCAGCGCTTCCACGGCAAGACCATCGTCATCAAGTACGGCGGCAACGCCATGATCGACGAGAAGCTGAAGAACGGCTTCGCGCGCGACGTCGTGCTGCTCAAGGTGGTGGGCATGAACCCGGTCGTGGTGCACGGCGGCGGCCCGCAGATCGACGACCTGCTCAAGCGCGTCGGCAAGCAGGGCGAGTTCATCCAGGGCATGCGGGTCACCGACCGCGAGACCATGGACCTGGTGGAGATGGTCCTCGGCGGCCTGGTGAACAAGGACATCGTCAACCTCATCAACAAGCACGGCGGGCGCGCCATCGGGCTCTCGGGCAAGGACGGCGCGTTCATCCGCGCGAAGAAGATGCTGGTCAAGGGCCTCGCCGGGCCGGAGGAGTGGCTCGACATCGGCCAGGTCGGCGAGATCGTCGCCATCGATCCCAAGCTGATCGCGCTGCTCGACACCCAGGACTTCATCCCGGTGATCGCGCCGATCGGGGTCGGCGCCGACGGCGAGTCCTACAACATCAACGCCGACCTGGTGGCGGCCAAGCTGGCCGAGATCCTGAAGGCGGAGAAGCTCATCCTGCTGACCAACACGCCCGGCGTGCTGGACCGGAAAGGCAACCTGCTCACCGGCCTGTCGGCGAAGGAGATCGACGCGCTGTTCGCGGACGGCACCATCCATGGCGGCATGCTGCCGAAGATCTCCGCCGCGCTGGACGCGGTGCGCAGCGGCGTGCGCTCGTGCCACATCATCGACGGCCGGGTCGAGCACGCGGTGCTGCTGGAGGTGCTGACCGACGAGGGCGTGGGCACCCTGATCAAGGCCCGTTGAGGCGGCGGTCGCGGGGACGACGGGAGCGTGCTGACATGGATCTTCGATCTCGACAACACGCTGCACAATGCGTCGCCGCACATTTTCCCGCACATCAGCCGCAGCATGACGGAGTACCTGCAGACCCACCTGGGCCTGAGCCCGGAGGAGGCGTCCGCGCTGCGGGTGACGTACTGGCACCGGTACGGCGCCACGCTGCTGGGCCTGATGCGCCACCACGGCACCGACCCGCACCACTTTCTCTGGCACACGCACCAGTTCCCGGAGCTTACGCGGATGCTGGCGCGCTACCCGTACCTGCCTGGCGTACTGCGGCGGCTGCCGGGGCGCAAGATCGTGTTCTCGAACTCGCCGCTGCACTATGCCCGCGCGGTGGTGAAGCTGCTGCGGGTCGACGGCCTGTTCGAGGACGTCTTCTCGATCGAGCACACGCGTTTCCGGCCGAAGCCTGACATCGCCGGTTTCCGGCGCCTGCTGCGCCGCTACGCGCTCAGGCCGGCCCAGTGCATCATGGTGGAGGATTCGCTGGAGAATCTGGCGACCGCCAAGCGCCTGGGCATGCGCACGGTGCTGGTGGGGCCGGCGCGGCGGGTGCCGTGGTACGTGGACCTGCGGGTCGATTCGTTGCTGGAGCTGCGGAGGCGGCTGACGCGCGTCGTGTGAGCGGCGGGAGGGCCGCGGCGGAAAGGGGGGAGCAATGCCTGCGAAACCGGGCGAGCGCAAGCTGCAGATCCTGCAGACGCTGGCGCACATGCTGGAGGAGCCAAAGCCGGAGAAGATCACGACCGCATCGCTGGCCGCCAAGCTCGGCGTGTCGGAGGCGGCGCTGTACCGGCATTTCTCCGGCAAGGCGCAGATGTTCGAAGGGCTGATCGAGTTCATCGAGCAGACGCTGTTCGGCCTCATCAACCGCATCACCGCGGAGGAGAAGGACGGCGCGCGCCAGCTGGAGAAGATCACCTCGCTGCTGCTCGGCTTCGCGCGCCAGAACCGCGGCATGACGCGGGTGCTGATCGGCGACGCGCTGGTGAACGAGGACCCCCGCCTGCAGGCGCGCATCAACCAGCTGCACGACCGCCTGGAGGCGACCCTGCGGCAGTGCCTGCGCTTCGCCGCCGGCGAGGCCGCCGCGGCGGCCGACGAGGACAGCGCCGCGCGCGCCAATCTGGTGATGAGCTTCGTCGCGGGCCGCTGGCATCAGTACGCCAAGAGCGGCTTCAAGCGCGAGCCTCTCGAGCACTGGGAGGGGCAGTGGGCGGTGCTGATGCCGCGCTGAGCGCCGCGCCGCCCCGCAGTCCGCGCTAGCGCAGCAGCGCGGCCGTCTCGGATTGGCGTGCGCAGACCTTGCAATGAGGGTCCCGCGGCACGCGGATGCTGCGCCACTCCATCGACAGGGCGTCGAGAATCAGCAGGCGACCGGCCAGCGGCGCGCCGATGCCGGCGAGCAGCTTGAGCGCCTCCGCCGCCTGCACCGTGCCGATGATGCCCACCAGCGGCGCGAACACGCCCATCACCGCGCAGCGGGTTTCCTCGAGATCGGCCTCTTCCGCGAACAGGCAGTGGTAGCAGGGGCCGTCGGCGCGGCGGCTGTCGAACACGGTGACCTGCCCGTCGAAGCGCACGCCCGCGCCCGACACCAGCGGTCTGCGATGCATGACGCAGGCCCGGTTGACGGCGTGGCGGGTCGGAAAGTTGTCGCTGCAGTCCAGCACCACGTCGGCATCGCGCACCAGCCGGTCGATCGCGCCCGCATCGAGCCGCTCGGCCAGCGTTTCCACGCGCACCTCGGTGTTGATGGTGGCGAGCGTGCGGCGGGCGGATTCGACCTTGAGCATGCCGATCGCGTCCGTGCGATGCACGATCTGCCGCTGCAGGTTGGTGAGGTCCACCGTGTCGCCGTCGGCGAGCGTCAGGCGGCCGACGCCGGCGGAGGCGAGGTACAGCGCCACGGGCGAGCCGAGCCCGCCGGCGCCGATCACCACGGCGTGTCCCGCGAGGATGCGCTCCTGGCCTTCGACACCCAGCTCGGGCAGCAGGATATGGCGGCTGTAGCGGAGCAGCTGCTCGTCGTTCATGGGGGCGGGCGGTCAGGCGCAGGGGTTCGCGTGCTGCGCGGCCGGGACCTCATCGATAGGCCCGCCATTCCTCGGGCGTCTCGTCGCGATCGCCGTGCGGATGGTGCTCGAACGCCTGCACCCAGATTTCGCGGCACTTCTCGCAGCGCTCCGGCATGCTGAGGTTCTCGCACTGGACCTCCTCCGCATAGTGCACGACGGCGCGGCGCAGGCGCTGCAGCAGCGAGCCGTCGAGGTGGAACCCGTAGGCTTCCAGCGCCTCCTCGATGCCCGCGAGGGTGAAGTCCGGGACGTGGTATTCGACACTCAGGGAAGCGGCGTCGGCGTCGCAGCGCACGGCAAGCCCCTTCACCCGCCCGAGCAGCGCGCCGGCACGCTGCGCCTGCCCCGCAGGGACGGGGTGGAAGACGATCTGGCGACGCTTGAAGGTGTCGTCGGCTTGCATGACGGGATGTCCGGCTCCGCGGCGGCGAAGCGGCTCGGATCATCCCGTCATGGTAACGCCAAACCCGCGGGGGCGGCCAACCGCTACTTGGCGACGATGGCCAGCCCCTTGAGCAGGTTCAGGGCTTGATTGAGCTGGTAGTCTTCCGGCGAACCGAAGACGGTGGGCTTGGTGTCCGCCTTCTTCGGCTTGTCCTCCGGCTTCTCGTCTTTCGCCTCGGGCGTCGCCGCTGGCGCCTTTTTCTCTTCCTCTGCCTTTTTCTCGTCGCCGTTGGTCAGGTGCCGGCCAAGGTCCGCTTCCCGCAGCCGCATGCTCTCGGCCTCGGGGTTGTTGGGATCGTCGACCATGATGTCCGGCGTGATGCCCTTGGCCTGGATCGAGCGCCCGCCCGGCGTGAAGTAGCGCGCGGTGGTGAGCTTGATGGCGGTGTTGTTGCCGAGCGGCAGGATCGTCTGCACCGAGCCCTTGCCGAACGTTTGCGTGCCCATGACGACCGCGCGCTTGTGGTCCTGCAGCGCGCCGGCGACGATTTCCGAGGCCGACGCCGTGCCCCCGTTCACGAGCACCACCATCGGCACCGACTTCACGGCCTCCGGCAAATCCTTGAGGTAGTCGCGGCGATGCGGGCCGCGGAGGTAATTCTCGGCCGACGCGGTGAGACGCATCTTGGCGTCCTCGTTGCGGCCCTCGGTGTAGACCACCAGCGCTTCCGGCGGCAGGAACGCCGCGGAGACCGCAACGGCACCGTTCAGCAATCCGCCCGGATCGTTGCGCAGGTCGAGCACGAGGCCCTTGAGGTCGCGCTGGTTCTGCGAGTAAAGGCCCTTGACCGCCTTGGCCAGGCTCTCGCCGGTGTGCTCCTGGAACTGGGTCAGGCGCACATAGCCGTAGTCGGGCTCCACCAGCTTGGATTTCACGCTCTGGACCTTGACCACGGCACGGGTGAGCGTGACCTCGAACGGCTTGGCCTCGCCCTTGCGCAGCACGGTGAGCCTGATCTGGGTGTCGGGCTTGCCGCGCATGCGCTTGACCGCGTCCTGCAGCGTCATGCCCTTCACCGAGGTGTCGTCCAGCTTGATGATGAGGTCACCCGACTTGAGTCCGGCGCGGAATGCCGGCGTGTCCTCGATCGGCGAGATCACCTTGACGAAGCCGTCCTCCATGCCGACCTCGATGCCGAGGCCGCCGAACTCGCCCTGGGTGCCGACCTGCAGCTCCTTGTAGGCGTCCTGGTCCAGGTAGGCCGAGTGCGGGTCGAGGCCGGTGAGCATGCCGTTGATGGCCTCGGTGATGAGCTTCTTGTCCTCGACCGTCTCGACGTAATCGCTCTTGATCCGTCCGAATACCTCGGCGAAGGCCCGCAGCTCTTCGACCGGGAGCGGCCCCAGCGCCTCCTTTTGCGCCACGGCGGAAAGGTGCAGGCTGAAAAGGATGCCGCCCAGAGCCCCCAGCAGCACGAGACCCAACTTTTGAACTTTGTTACGCATTGCCTATCGCTCCTGCGGATAACCCGCCGTGCCCGGGCACGCACATCGCGTGCCGAATGAGGCGCGGGATCGCCGCGCTTTCCTACCGCAGCGAGACCCACTGCATCGGGTCCAGCGGTTTCCCCTCGTGACGGATCTCGAAGTAAAGGCCGGGCTCGGAACTGCCGCCCGTGTTGCCGACTTGCGCGACCGTGTCGCCGCCTTTGACTCGCTCGCCCACCTGCCTGAACAGCGCCTCGTTGAACCCATAGAGGCTCATGTACCCCTGCCCATGGTCAAGTATCAGCAAGTTTCCGAATCCCCGCAACCAGTCGGCGAAGACGACGACGCCGCCGGCCACGGCTTTCACTTCCTTGCCCGACCCGGTGCGGATGAACACGCCCTTCCAGGTCAAATTGCCCTCCCTTGGGCTGCCGAACCGGTGCGCGAGTTCCCCGGGAACCGGCAGCTTGAGCTGTCCTTTGAGATCCCGGAACGGGCGGCCGTCGAGGGTCGCGTCGGGAATCGCCAGATTCTTGATCGACGCCTGCGGCCGCTTCCTGGCGAGCATGCGGTTCAGCTCCTCCACCAGCTTGCTGAGCCGGGCCTCGTCGCGCTTGAGCTTGTCCGCTTCCCGACGCTGGTCGCGGATCTGGCGCGACAGCTTGGCCAGCACCTCCTTGCGCTCGCGCGTTTCCTTCTCCAGACGCTCACGCTCCAGAGACGCCTCGTTGGCCACTTCCGCGAGCCGTCCGCGCTCGCGCTCGGTATCCGCGAGGTTCTGCTCGAGCTGGGCCATGTCCGCCTGCAGTGTCTTCACCAGGTCGGCGCGGGCGCGGGACACGTAGGTGAGATAGTGCAGGTCGCGGCTGATGCGGTTGGGATCCTGGCCGCCCAGGAGCAGCCGCAGTGACTCGCCCTGGCCGGCCAGGTACTGCTGCTGCAGCACTCGCCCGAGCGACTCCCGTTGCGCGCCGACGCGCTTTTCCAGGTCGCGCCGGCCCTGCCGGAGCTCGTCCAGGCGCCGGTCGATTTCCCGGCGCTGCTCGCCGAGGTCGCGCAGCCTGCGGTTGGATTCGCTGATCGCCTGCTCGGACGCCTTGAGCGCGTCGGCCGCTTCGCCGCGCGACTCCTCCGTCCGCTCGATCTCGCGCTGCAGCGCCTGCAGGCGGCCACGCAGCTCTTCGAGTTCCTCCTTCGGCGCCGGCTTCGCGGCCAGCGCGGGCGCCGCCAGGACAGCGATCAGGAGGACAAGGAAACGCAGCGGCGGCACCCGTCAGCGCGAACGGCCCTGGGCGGCC
This sequence comes from Pelomicrobium sp., assembly GCA_035466595.1. Taxonomy (GTDB): domain Bacteria; phylum Pseudomonadota; class Gammaproteobacteria; order Burkholderiales; family UBA6910; genus DATIUV01. The sequence goes on along the minus strand of DATIUV010000005.1, from coordinate 7,654 downwards.
ACCGCCCGAGCGGCGGCGGCCGCCGCCTCGGCGTCGCCGAGGTAATAGTGGCGGATGGGCTTGAGCGCGGCGTCGAGTTCGTAGACGAGGGGGATGCCGGTGGGAATGTTGAGGCCGACGATATTCTCCTCGCTGACGTGGTCGAGGTATTTCACCAAGGCCCGGATCGAGTTGCCGTGCGCGGCGATCAGCACCCGGCGTCCGGCGTGCACCGCCGGCGCAATGGTGTCGTTCCAGTAGGGCAGGAACCGCGCGACGGTGTCTTTCAGCGACTCGGTCAAGGGGATCTGCTCGGGCGGCAAATCCCGGTAGCGGGGGTCGTTGCCGGGGAAGCGCTCGTCGCCGCGCTCCAGGGCCGGTGGCGGCGTGTCATAGCTGCGCCGCCATACCAGTACCTGCTCGTCTCCGAACTTGGCCGCCGTCTCCGCCTTGTTCAGGCCCTGCAGCGCGCCGTAATGCCGTTCATTGAGGCGCCAGGAGTTGTGGACCGGGATCCACATCAGGTCCATGCAGTCGAGCGTGATCCACAGCGTCCGGATGGCCCGCTTCAGCACCGAAGTGTAGGCGACGTCGAACGTATAGCCTTCTTTACGCAAGAGTTCGCCCGCCGCTTTGGCCTCTTCGAGCCCCTTGGGCGAGAGATCGACGTCCGTCCACCCGGTGAAGCGGTTTTCCTTGTTCCAGACACTTTCCCCGTGTCGCAGCAGCACTAGTTTGTGCATTGCCCAGCCCCTTCATTTTTGGCAACAAACCCCGGTTGGGGCAGAAATTTGGTGTATATTTTATAAAAGCCTTATGTAGGCAGCAGGTTTTTTCCAGATGCTAGGTTCCGCCACGACGCCCGAAATGGACTTTCCGACTCATCTCATCGATCAGGACGAGCACATCGAGCAGGCGTCCCGCGCGATGAAGGCGATGTCGCATCCGCTGCGACTCAAGATTTTGTGCGTCCTCGGCGAGAACGAGGTCAGCGTGCAGGAAATCGTGGAGGCCGTCGGCACCTCTCAGAGCAACATCAGCCAGCATCTTGCCATTCTCCGCGACAAGGGTGTGCTGCGTACCCGCAAGGACGCCAACCGCGTCTATTACCGCATCGCCGACCCCCGCACGCTGAAGCTCATCAGCATGATGCGGGATGTCTTCTGCGGCTACGGCGGCTAATCCGTTGATCTAGCGCAACTCCGAGGGGCCCCACCGGGGATACCCTTGAAGCACTGGTGCGCGACCATATATTAGATTGTGCTAATATACAGGTTTGCCAGGCCTTTGCCGATGCGACTACTGATTCCGATATTCCTTTTGGCGTCGATGGGCGGGCTGGCCGCGGCGGCGGAGCCGCTCGCCACCGCCACCGTCGAATATCGCGAGGTCCCGTTGGTTCACTCGGCCGAGGGGGTCATCGAGGCGGTCCAGCAGTCCACGGTCTCGGCCCAGATCGCGGGCCGCATTGTGGAGATCCGCTTCGACGTCGGCGACCGCGTGAAGCAGGGCGACGTCCTCGTGCGCATCGACGACTCCGAGGTCCGCCAGTCCCTGGCGGAAGCCGAGGCCGTGCTGGCGCAGGCGCAAACCCAGTTCGAGAACGCGCGCGCCCAGTACGAGCGCTACCGTCGGCTGTACGACCAGAAGTTCATCAGCGAGGCCGCGCTGGACAACGCGCGGGCCGAATACGAGGCCGCCAAGGCCCTGGTGGACGCCCGCCGCGCCTCCGTCGGCATTGCCCGCACCACGCGCCAGTACGCGACCGTGGAGGCGCCGTATTCGGGCGTCGTGATCCGGCGCCACGTCGAGCTCGGCGAGGCGGTTCAGCCCGGGCAGCCGCTGATGACCGGATTCGATCCCGGGGAGCTGCGGGTGGTCGCGTATCTCCCGCAGCATCGCTTCGCCGCGTTCGACCCGCGCGATGCGGTGGAGGTCGCGATCCCTGTCATCGATCGACGGGTGAAGGCGCGCTCGGTCACCGTGCAGCCTTCGGCCGACCCCAACACGCATACCACGCGCGTGCGGCTGCAGTTGCCGCCTGACATTCCGGGCGTCCTGCCGGGGATGTTCGCGCGCGCGCTGTTCCCGGTGGGCCGTGAGAAGCGCCTGACGCTGCCGGCCTCGGCGATCCTGCGGCGCAGCGAGGTGGCCGCGGTGTACGTGGTGGGGGACGGCGGGCGCGTGTCGCTGCGGCAGGTACGGGTGGGCGAACCGACGTCCGACGGCAGCGTCGAGGTTCTGGCCGGGCTCGCGGCGGGCGAGCGCGTGGCGCTCGACCCGGTGAAGGCCGGCATCGCCCTGTCGCGCAAGCGGGAGGGTTGAGCGTGGCGCCGGCGAGCGGCCCGGCGGCCGGCGCTCCGATGGGCATCTCGGGGCGCATTGCCCGCTACTTCCTGCGCTCGCAGCTGACGCCGCTGATCGCTCTGGTGGCGCTGCTGCTGGGCCTGTTTGCCGTGGCGGTCACGCCGCGCGAGGAAGAGCCGCAGATCAACGTCACCATGGCCAACGTCTACGTGCCCTTCCCGGGGGCGTCGGCGCTGGACGTGGAGAATCTGGTCACCATTCCGGCGGAGCAGGTCCTGTCGCAGATCAGCGGCATCGAGCACGTCTATTCGGTCTCGAAGCCGGGCGCGGCGATCATCACGGTGCAGTTCGAGGTCGGCGAGGACCGGACGCAGGCGCTGGTCCGCCTGTATGACACGGTGTTTTCCAACCGCGACTGGATCTCGCCCAACCTCGGCGTCGGCGAGCCGCTGATCAAGCCGGTCGGCATCGACGACGTGCCCATCGTCAGCTTCACGTTGTGGACGGCGGACCCCGCCCGGGGCGGCTTCGAGCTGCGCCAGGTCGCTCACGCCGTGGAGGTCGAGCTCAAGCGCATCCCGGGCACGCGCGAGGTCACGACCATCGGCGGGCCGCGCCACGTGGTGCAGGTCCTGCTGGATCCCGACCGCCTGAACGCGTTCGGCATTTCCGCCCAGGACCTCGGCAACGCGCTCCGGCGCGCCAACGCGTCGCAGCCCTCGGGCAGCATCGTCGAGAACAACCGCGAGATCCTCGTTCAGACCGGCACCTTCCTCGCCAGCAGCGCGGACGTGCGCAGCCTCGTGGTGGGGGTCAGGGACGGCCGCCCGGTTTTCATGACCGACGTCGCCGAGGTGCGTGACGGCCCCGAACAGCCGGAGAACTACGTCGTGTTCGGCACCGGCCCCGCGGCCGGCGACAAGGGGGTCGCGGCGCGCGGGGAGTTTCCGGCGGTGACCGTGCAGGTTTCCAAGAAACCGGGCGAGAACGCCGTCGACGTGGCGGAGCGGCTCAAGCGGCGCATGGAGCAGCTGCGCGGCACGGTGGTGCCCGACGGCGTCGAGGTGACGGTGACCCGCAACTACGGCGAGACCGCCAACGACAAGGCGATGAAGCTGATCCAGAAACTCGCCTTCGCCACGGCCTCGGTGGTGGCGCTGGTGCTGGTCGCCCTGGGCCGGCGGGAGGCGGTGATCGTCGGCGTCGCCGTGGTGCTGACGCTGGCGGCGACGCTGTTCGCCTCGTGGGCCTGGGGCTTCACGCTCAACCGCGTGTCCCTGTTCGCGCTCATCTTCTCCATCGGCATCCTGGTCGACGACGCCATCGTGGTGGTCGAGAACATCCACCGCCGGCGGCAGATCGACCGCAAGCCGCTGACCGAGGTGATCCCGGAGGCGGTCGACGAAGTCGGCGGACCCACCATCCTGGCCACCTTCACGGTCATTGCCGCGCTGCTGCCGATGGCGTTCGTCACCGGCCTGATGGGGCCGTACATGAGCCCCATCCCGATCAATGCGTCGATGGGGATGCTGATCTCGCTCGGCATCGCTTTCGTCGTCACGCCGTGGCTGGCGCTGAAGCTCGCCGGCCGCGACGAGGCGCACGCGCAGGCGCACAGCCCAGCGCTCGACCGGGTGGCCGATCGCGTGCTGCGGCCGTTCCTGGCGGGGAAGACGGGGGCGCGCAACCGCGGCCGGCTGTGGATCGGCGTGCTGGCCCTGATCGCCGCCAGCGTCGCCTTGCCGGCGGTGCAATGGGTCATCCTCAAGATGCTGCCGTTCGACAACAAATCCGAGATCCAGGTGGTGGTGGACATGCCGGTGGGCACGCCGGTGGAGGAGACAGCCCGGGTGATCGGCCGCATGGGCGCATATCTCGCCACCGTGCCCGAGGTCACGGATTACCAGGCGTATGCGGGCACCGCATCGCCGATCAACTTCAACGGCCTGGTGCGGCAGTACTTCCTGCGCGCGAGCCCCGAGCTCGGCGACATCCAGGTCAACCTGCAGGACAAGGACCGGCGCGACCGCACGAGCCATGAAGTGGCACAGAGCGTGCGCGAGCCGATCGAGGCCATCGCGCGCGAGTTCGGCGCCGACGTCAAGGTGGTGGAGGTGCCGCCGGGGCCGCCGGTGCTCTCGCCGGTGGTGGCGGAGATCTACGGTCCCGAGTATGCCGGCCAGCTGGCCGTGGCCAAGGCGGTGCGGCGCGAGTTCGAGGCCACCCCGGGCATGACCGCCATCGACGACAGTGTCGACGAGGACGCGCCCAAGATCCAGCTGCGGGTGCTGCAGGGCAAGGCGGCGCAGAAGGGCGTGGCGCAGGCGGACGTGGTGGAAACGATGATGATGGGGCTTGCCGGCGCCAACGTGACGCCGATCCACAGCGGCGCCGCAAAGTACGAGATCCCGGTGCGGCTCACGCTGCCGGCCGAGCGCCAGGGCAGCCTCGACGACCTGCTGAAGCTCCCGGTGCGCGCGCGCGACGGCGCGCTGATCCCGCTCGCCGAGCTGGTGGAAGCGCTGCCCGTCTCGCGCGAGAAGACCATTTATCGCAAGGATCTGCTGCCCGTCGTGTACGTGGTCGGCGACGTCGCCGGCGGACCGGACAGCCCGCTCTACGGCATGTTCGCGGCGCGCGGACGCATCGCGGGCATGGAGCTCGAGCAGGGCGGCAGCCTCGCCGAGCACTTCATCAGCCAGCCGCAGGACCCCTACGCCGGCTACGCGTTCAAATGGGACGGCGAGTGGCAGGTCACCTACGAGACCTTCCGCGACATGGGCATCGCCTACGCCGTCGGGCTGATCCTGATCTATCTCCTGGTGGTGGCGCAATTCGGCTCCTACCTGACGCCGCTCATCATCATGGCGCCGATTCCGCTGACCGTGATCGGCGTCATGCCCGGCCACGCGCTGCTGGGCGCGCAGTTCACCGCCACCTCCATGATCGGCATGATCGCGCTGGCCGGCATCATCGTGCGCAACTCCATCCTGCTGGTGGACTTCATCAAGCTGAAGCGCGCCGAGGGCATGGACTTCGCCGACGCCGTGGTGGCTTCGGCTGCGACCCGCGCCAAGCCCATCGCGCTGACCGGCATCGCCGCGATGGTGGGCGCGCTGTTCATCCTCGACGACCCGATCTTCAATGGCCTGGCAATCTCCCTCATCTTCGGCATCCTGGTCTCGACGGTGCTGACGCTGGTGGTGATTCCGGTCCTTTACTACGCCGCCTTCCGTCGTCGGGAGCAGGCGGCATAGGCCGGTTTTTCGCGCGTTGGCGCTTTTTTGCTTAGCATAGGAGGCACTCACCATGACCACGGAACGCATCGTCCGCATCGTCGCCGGCTTCTTCGTCCTGCTCTCGCTGGGGCTGGGCGTCGAGGCGAGCCCCCTGTTCCACAACTCAAACTGGCTCTGGTTCACGGCGTTCGTGGGGCTCAACCTGTTCCAGAGCGGCTTCACCCGTTTTTGCCCGCTCGAACTCATCCTCAAGAAGCTGGGCGTGAAGCCGGCCTGCGCCGCCTGAGCCCGGCGGCGCGCGCGCCGCTCGCCCTGCGGGCGAGCCTGGTCCTGACCGGGCTCGCCTGGGTTCTTCCGTTTCTGTACTGGAAGCACGTCCCGCCGCTGCCGAGCCTGCACGCGGAGGCGGTGGCGTTCGCGCTTGGCCTCGCCGCGCTGGCGTTCGGCCTCGTACTGGGCAGCCGGCCCGCCGTCGAGCTGCCGCGCGTCGGCTGGGTCCCGCTCGTGCTCGGGGCGCTGCTGCTGCTCCAGCTCGGCCTCGGCATGGCGCCGTATCCGGAGCAGATCCTGATCGCGCTGCTGTACTTGGTTTGGGCAGGGGGGTGCGCGGTGCTGGGGCGGAGCCTGGTGCAAACGTTGGGCTTGCCGCGGGTCGCGGACGCGCTTGCGCAGGCGCTCGCGCTGGGCGGCGTCGCGAGCGTGGTGATGGCGCTGCTGCAGTACTACGACGCGCAGGGCATCTGGGACGACTTCATCCTCGACCGCCACGCGGGCGTGTTCTTCGGCAACGTCGGCCAAGCCAACCATTTCGCCAGCTTCACCGCGATGGCGCTGGCCTCGGTCGTCTATCTGCAGATCACCGGCCGCGTCGCGGCGCGGGTGGCGGTGCCGGTCGCAGGATTGCTCTTGTTCGGGCTGGCGCTGTCGGGGTCCCGCAGCGGCTGGCTCTACCTGGGCTTTTTCACGCTGCTGGCGCTGGCGGCGCGGCGCGCAGCCGATTCCGCGCAGCAGCGCGCGCTCGGCCGTTGGGCGGCCGGCCTGCTGCCGGGGCTGGCGGCCGCGCAGCTGCTGGCCAAGGTGCCGTGGCTCATTCCCGATTTGCCTGCGCTCACCTCGGCCGACCGCCTCACCGCCATTGCAGTAGGGATGGCGATCCGCATCGAGGCCTGGCGCGGCGCCTGGGAGCTGTTCCTGGCGCAGCCGTGGCTGGGCTCGGGGCTCGGCGGCTACGCCCATGGCTTCTACGAGATCCTGGCGCGCTCGCCGGGCAGCCGCGCGATCGGCGAAGGTCTGTTCCACCACGCCCACAGCCTGCCGTTCCAGCTGCTGGCGGAACTCGGCGTCGTGGGGGGCGCCGCGGTGGTCGTCGGCGTCGTCGGGTGGTCGTTGCGGTTCCTGCGCGCGGCGCGGATCGACGCGTCGCGGGCGTGGTGGCTCTCGCTGCTGGCCGTGCTGGGCGCCCACAGCCTGCTGGAATATCCGCTCTGGTACGCGTACTTCCTGGCCCCGGCGGCGTTCCTGCTCGGCGGCGGCGATCCCGCGGGACGCGCCCTGCGCGCGGGCTGGACGCTGCGCGGCGCCCTCGCCGGCATGACGGCCCTCGGCGCGCTGACCCTGCACAACGTCGTCACGTCGGCGAACAAGCTCGAGTTCGAGCTCATGCTGAGCCGCTCGGCGCTGGATGCCGAGCAGGGCATGCGCCAGCTCAACGAGTCGATGCGCAACCTCCATCGCGAGACGCTGCTCGCGCCCTACATCGAGCTCATGTACGCGCGTTCGGTGCCGCTGGACACGGAGCGCCTCGACGAGAAGCGCTTTCTCAGCGCCCAGGCGAAACGCTTCCTGCCGTTGCCGGACGTGGCCTATCGCCACGCCGCGCTGCTGGCGCTGGCGGGCAATCCGGAGGAGGCCATGCGCGTGCTCCGGCAGGCGGCCGTGGTCTACCCGGCGCACCTGCCTGCGTTCCTGGACGGCATCGCGCGCCTGCCGGAAGCGCAGGGCGGCGCGCTGCGCCCTTTGGTAGAATGGGCGGCCTTGGAAATCGGGACCGAGTAATGGATTTTGTGCAGGAACACATCTGGCTCATCGCCATCGCCGTCGTCAGCGGCGGCATGCTGTTGTGGTCGTTC
>DATIUV010000004.1:0-19905 GCA_035466595.1 Pelomicrobium sp. | reverse complement strand
CCTGCTGCGCCGCGGCTACGTGCTGCCGCCCGAAGTCAACGAGATCGCCGACTACGAGCTCAAGTACCGCGTCATCCTCCTGCTGGCGCTCGCCGTGCCCGCGATCACCTACATGGCCGGCGCGAATCCGTCGTCTTTCCTGCGCCTGCTGGATGTGCTGGGCGCGTCGCGCGAGCTGCTGGCGGAATGCCTCGAGCGCGGCGACGCGGGGGCGTTCGGCGAGCTGCCTCCCGCCGTCGCCGCGGCGGTGGCGCGGGCGCTCAGGCCCGCACCCGAACGGGCGCGCGCGCTGCGCGCTCTGCCGCGCGACGGCGCGCTCACCTATGCCGACCTCTGGCCGCGGCTGCGGCTGCTGACGGTGTGGACCGGCGGCAGCTGCGGCGTGGCGGTGCCGGCGCTGAAAGCGCGGCTGCCGGCCGGCGCCGAGCTGGTCGAGCTCGGCTACCTCTCGAGCGAGCTGCGCGTCACCACCACCATCGACCCGGAGACCGGCGCCGGCGCGCCGACGCTGCGCCACCATTTCTTCGAATTCGTCGAGCGTGATGCCTGGGAGCGCGGCGAGCGCGATTTCCGGCTGCTCGACGAGCTCGAGGACGGCGCCGAGTACTACGTCGTCGTCACCACGCCCGCGGGGCTGTACCGCTACCCGATGAACGACATCGTGCGCGTCGCCGGCCGCCTCGAGCGGCTGCCGCTGCTCAGGTTCGTCCAGAAGGGCAAGGGCGTGACCAGCATCACCGGCGAGAAGCTGCACGAGGAGCAGCTGCTGGCGGCGGTGGACGCCGCTGCGGGTGGTCACGGCGTGACGCCGGTCTTCGTCATGGCGCTGGCGGACGACGACCGCGCCCTTTACCGCGTATACGTCGAGCCGGCCGCCCCCGCGAGCGCCGACGCCGCCGCGCTGGCGGCGGCCGTCGACGCGCGGCTGGCCGAGCTCAACATCGAGTACCGCGCCAAGCGGGCGAGCGGCCGGCTGCGGGCGCCGTCGGCGTGCTGGCTCAGGCCCGGCACCCTGGACGCGCTGCGCCGCTTCTCGGTCGAGCGCGGGCAGCGGGAGGGCCAGTTCAAGACCGTGGCGCTGCAGTACGCGAAGGACTTCGCCTTCCCGATCGACGATTACGTGGTCGACCCGCGCCGATGACCCCGATCGCCCGTCTCGACGTCCGGCCGCTGGCGATTCCGTTTCGCGTCACGTTCCGGCACGCCGCCGCCGAGCGCGCGCAGACCGCGGCCGTGTGGGTCGAGGCGCGCGACCATGCCGGCAACGTTGGCTGCGGCGAAGGCTGCCCGCGGGAGTACGTCACGGGCGAGTCGGTCGACGGCGCGCTGGCTTTCATCGCGCGCCACGCCGACGCCGTGCGCCAGGAGGCGGTCGATGCGGGCGCCCTGGCGACGTACGCCGAGCGCCACCGGGCGGCGATCGACGCCAACCCCGCGGCGTGGTGCGCGCTCGAGCTCGCGGCACTGGACCTCTTCGGCCGCCAGTCGGGCCGATCGGTGGAAGCGCTGCTGCGATTGCCGGAGTTGGCGGGGGTTTTCCGCTACACCGCGGTGCTGGGCGATTCGGACCCGCAGATTTTCACGGCGCAGGCGAGCCGCTACCGGCAGCTGGGGTTCACCGACTTCAAGGTCAAGCTCTCGCGCGACGCCGCGCGCGACCGCAAGCGGCTCGAGGAGCTCGCGGCGCTGGGCGCGGCGCGGGTCCGCGCGGACGCCAACAACCTTTGGCGCTCGGTCGACGAAGCGCTGGCGCACCTGCGGCCGCTGGCCCCGCTGCTGTTCGCCGTCGAGGAGCCCCTGGCGGCGGGCGACCTCGCCGGCATGGCGTCGGTGGCGGACGAACTGGGCGTCCCGGTGATCCTGGACGAGAGCTGCGCGCGCGCCGGGCAGATCGCGGCGCTGCCGGGGCCAAGCGCGCGCTGGATCGTCAACGTGCGCGTGTCCAAGATGGGCGGCGTCGGCCGCGCGCTGGCCGCAGTGGCAGCCGCGCGCGCAGCCGGCATCGGTGTCATCGTCGGCGCGCAGGTCGGGGAGACCAGCGTCCTCACCCGCGCGGCGCTGCCGGTGGCCGCGGCCGCGGGCGACCGGCTCGAGGCCCAGGAGGGCGCCTTTGGCACGCTGCTGCTGGCGCGGGACGTCTGCGACCCGCCGCTGATGTTCGGCGCCGGCGGCTTGCTCGATCCGGCGGGCGTGGCGGCCCGCCCGGGGCTGGGCCTCGAGGTGCGAACTCCCGCCTGATCCCGCGCCCCGCCGGCGCCTTGAGCCGGGCCCCCGAAAGCTGTATAATTATCCACATCTTACGGCCTCCTGCTGCTGTTTGACTCCCGCGGGGGGCCGTTCTGTTTTTTCATCATCCGAACGGAGGTGTTCCCATGGCCCGACCCCTGTCACCGCAAGAAGCCACCGCCATGATTCTCAGCCACCGCCTGCGCCAGTCGAGCTCCAGCAAGGGCTCGTCCGCCCAGGCCAAGGCCAACAAGGCCCGCCGCGGCCGGCCCGGGCGTCCGCCGCGCGTCGTCGAAGACGACCCCAGCACGCGCTGAGCCGGAACGCCCCCGCAGCCAACCGAAAGGAACAGCATGGCCAAGGAAGAACTGATCGAGATGGAAGGCACCGTGATCGAGGTGCTGCCCAACACCCGCTTCCGGGTGCGGCTGGACAACGACGTCGAGGTTCTGGCCTATGCGTCGGGCAAGATGCGCAAGTTCCGCATTCGCATCACCGAGGGCGACCGCGTATCCGTGGAGCTTTCGCCCTACGACCTCACCAAGGCGCGGATCAACTTCCGCCACCGCGACACCGGCTCGTCCCGCTCGGCCGCGTAAGGCCGGCTAGTTGCCCGACGGCGCGCCGGGCCGGGCGCCGTCCTCGTAGATCAGCGTCGCCTTTTCCTTTCCCGGCTCCCCGCGCCGGGCCCGGATCACCAGCGCCTTGGGCGTCTCCGGCGCGTCGTCGCGCGTCGCCTGCTGCTCCGATTCCGCGCGCAGATCGCTGAGCGCGGCCTGGTAGTTCTCGTAGATCTCGGGCGTGAGCCGGCCGGCCGCCTCGGCGGCCAGCATCTCGCGCATCAGCGCCTGGATGCGCGCCGGCGCCGCCGCCGAGCGCGTTTTCGGGCCAAAGCTGTCGGGCGCTCGCGCCGCGCGCGCGAACTCCTCCTGCGTCGACACCATTTTCGCGATGCGCACGTTCTCGTAGCGCATGGCGAAGGCCAGCGCGTCGTCGCCCCAGTCGTTGCGCATGCGCGTGTCGGCGCCGAGGTCGAGCAGCATCTTGGCGGTCTGCTCGTGGCCTTCGCGCGCCGCCATCATCAGCGGCGTCGACGCGTTGGGCGAGCGCGCGTTGATCGCGGCGCCGCGGTCGATGAGATGGCGCGCAATCTCGTCGTGGCCGTTGAACACCGCGTAGTGCAGCGCGGACCACTTCATGCCGGTGCGGTTGATGCGCGCGCCGCGCTCGAGCAGCCAGCGCACCGCCGGCAGCCGGCCCTGCCACGCCGCCAGCATCAGCGCCGTCTCGTCCTTGCTGTTGACCGCATTGACGTCGGCCCCGCGCGCGACGAACAGCTCCATCATCGGCAGGTTGCCTTCCCAGGCGGCGATCATGAGACCGGTGCCGACGCGATCCGCCAGCAGGTTGGGATCGAGCCCGCGGTCGAGCCAGCCGCGGACCGTCTCGAGGTCGCCGCGTTCCACGGCGGCGCCGAAGCGCACCGGGTCCGGCGGGTAGCTGCCGCGGAAATCCAGGCTGAACGGCAGGCGAAATCCCTGCGCCGGCTCCTGGGCGAGCGTCGCCGCGCCCGGCGCCGCCAGCAGCGCGACGGCGAACACGACGGTAAGCCATCTGCCGGCGGCAGGCGCCGCGGGCTTGCCCTTGCGTTGAGCGCGCATAGGCCCTCATAGTCGAAAATCCATGGCCGATTGTCAAAGGCGAGCGTGCGTCCGCGCCGGCGCACGGCCGCCGACCCCATGAACAGGGAAACCCGAACGCAGACGCTCGCCGTCGGCGTTTCCATTGCGCTGCACGCCGCGGCGCTCACGCTGCTCGATCCGGCCTTTCGCCGGGCGATGGCGACGCTGGACGCGACGATCTCGGTGATCGAGGCGCGTCTCGTGCCGCGCGAGCCGGCGATCGCCGAAGAGCCGCCCGCTCCCGCAGCGCCGCCGACCCCGCCGCCCGTGATCAAGGACACGCTCGCGCCCGAGCCGCCGCCGAAGCCCGCTCCGGCCCCGAAGCCGCGCAAGGCCGAGCCGCCGCCCAAGCCGCCGTCCGCCGAGAGGTCGCTGCCGAGACCGAAACCGGAGCCGATGGCGCCGCAGGAGCTGGGCGCCACCTACCAGCGCCTCGCCGAGACGCTGCTCTACCCCGAAGAAGCGGTGCGCCGCGGCCTGCAGGGCGAGACGGTGCTGCTGCTGGAGGTGGGCGCGGACGGCCGCATCGCGGCGGCGTCGGTGGCGAGCAGCTCGGGTCACCCGATACTCGACGAGGCCGCGCTGCGGGCGGTGCGGCTGCTCGGCGCCCTGGGCCCGGCCAGCGCCGGCAAGGCGGTCCTGCTGCCGGTGCGGTTCCAGCTGGAGTAACGGCGCGTTTAGGAAAAACTTAGCATTCGTTTAGGCAACATTTAGGAACGCCGCGGCGCCCGTCTCCGTATAGTCCGACCACGCCGAACGCGCGCCTTGCCGGCGAGCGCGGAGCCAAACGAGGGAGACGGACTGATGAAGACACGCACGCTTGCGGCGGCGCTCGCGCTGCCGCTGATGATCTGGAATGCCGGCGCGGCTGCCGGCGATCGAAACGTCGAGCAGAGCACGCTCGAGCGGGGGCGCTATCTGGTACAGATCGGCGCCTGCAACGACTGCCACACGCCCAACTATCTCGAAACCGACGGCCGGGTCCCGGAGCGGGAGTGGCTGACGGGCCTTTCCACCGGCTTTCAGGGGCCGTGGGGCACCACCTATCCGCCGAACCTGCGGCTCAAGCTGCGCGATCTGACCGAAGCCCAATGGCTCGAACGCGCCCGCACGGCAATGCGTCCGCCGATGCCCTGGTTCAACCTGCGCGACATGAGCGACGACGACCTGCGCGCGCTGTACCGCTACGTGCGGAGCCTGCCGCCCGCCGGCCAGCCGGCGCCGGCTTTCGTTCCGCCGGGACAACCCGTGTCAACGCCGTTCTACGTGTTCGTGCCGCAGAATGTGCCGAAGCAGGCCGCAGCGCGCTGAGACGGCTCAGGCGCCGGGCTCTGCGACCTCCCGGAGCTCGAGCGGCCGGCGCACGACCAGCCGGAAGCGGCCGCGGCCGGTCTTCTCGATGGTGACGTCGGCCGAGCGCTCGCGCAGGCGGCGCTCGAGCAGGATCAGGCGCGCCTCCAGGTTTTCCGACACCTCGGGCAGCCGGATCGACGGATCGACCCGCAGCTCGCGGTTGCTGAACTCGGTGCGGCCGTTGCGCGCGTAGTCGCTCGCGAGCTTCCAGAAAATGGCGCCCGCCACGCCCTTGATCAGGTAGTCGTCGCCGAGAAACACGCTGTCGTTGCCGGGGTAGCGGCGGATGACCAGCGGCGCCCCCTTGAGCGCCGCCGCCCGGTGACCGGCGCGAGGCGCCTCGCTGGCGGACTCGGCGGACTCCCGCAACCGGGCCATCAGGCTCGCCAGGTGCGGCACCAGCGTCATCAAGGCGTCCTCGTCCTGGTAGTCGAAGCGCCGTTCCTCGGCGCTCTCGGCGTAGAGCACGCCCAGCAGCTCGGCGCCGGAGGCGATCGGCACCGCCAGCTGGCTGCGCGAGGCGGGCAGTCCCGGCAGCGGGATCTCCTGGTGCAGCAATGCCGCCAGGTCGCCGGCACGGACTGCCTCGCGCACCGCGCGGCCGTAGCTGTAGTCCTCCGTCATGTGGCCGATGCGGATCGGCGTGCGCTGCGCGGCGGCGACGCCGATCACGCCGTAGCCGAGCGGAATCTCGGCGCCGACGCCGGAGGCCTCGTAGCCGCGACTCGCCACCGTGTAGAGCGCCCGCGCCACCGGGTCGAACATCAGCACCATCAGGTGCTCCACCCCGAGGAGCTGCTCGAGCGCGGCCAGCGTCTCGTCGAGCAGCGCGCCGAGCTCGGTGCAGGCGGCGAGCCGCTCGCTGCAGGCGCGCAGGCTCGAGAGCCGGTAACGCGGCGGCGGCGGCGGCAGCTCGGCGCCCGGCAGATGCTCGATGCCCTCGACCCGGTAGATGTCCGAGCCCAGCAGCCGGAACACGCCGGTCATGCCGGTGTGCGACGCGATCGCCGCGAGCTTCGCCTTCATGCTCTCGAACACCGGCCCGGCGGTTTCCGTACGCAGATAGCGGGCGCGGATGCGGTAGCGCGCCGCCGTCTCGGGCACGTTCACCAGCACGCAGGCGCGCGGATTGACGAGGATGTTCTCGCGCGTCTTGTTGAAGAACTGGTAGGTGAGGGCGACGTGCGCGGCGTCGACATAGTGCACCTGCGAGACGTAGGTGACGTTGGGGGTACCCTCGGGCGCACAGGTGGCGACCTGGGCCGGGATCACGCCCTCGAAGCAGCCGCGGATCGTCTCCAGCGTGACAGTCATGGCTCAGCCCGGGATGCGCGCGCCGGCGTTGGGGCCGGGCGTCTGCTGGAATGCGGCCGACGGCGTGAACGCCACGGCGACCACGTCCTCCCGCGCATAGGCGAGCAGCGTGCGCACCGGCGCCTCGCGGTAGCCGACGCTGATGATGTCGGCGGCCAGCGCGGCGGACTGGGCGGCAATGCGCTCGTGGTCGCCGGATTCGAGCGACACGACCGTCGCGTCGGTGCCCTTCAACTGGATCGTGCGGTGCGTGCTGGGCTGGCAGAACACCACGGCGATGGCGCCGTGCTCGCGCAGGTCCGCCAGCAGCTCGGCGGCCTGGGAGGCGGCAAGGAACACAGTGACGCGCGTGCGATCCGGCGCGACCCGGCAGCCGATGCCGCGCACCAGCGTCGGCGCGTTGTCGCGGTCGCGGCCGCCGACGATGACGGACACGCCCTGCTGGATGAAAGCGGCGTTGGCCGCCGATAGCTCGACCGTGCTGTTGATCGCCGTGGCCATGGCGACGTCGTCGATTGCGCGCCAGCAAAAGATAAAGCGCAATTCTACGCCGCCGTCGTGCAGGCGTGTTGTCGCCCTCGCTCGACTCGTGCCGGTGTGAGGATGCCTTGGCGGCCGCCGGGGCCGCGTCCGTCAGAGATAGCGCTCGGCGTCGGCGAACGCGGCGCGCTCGCGCGGCAGGTCATCGCGCCGGCATCGTACCAGCGCCAGCGCGCGGCGGAAGTCGCGCGCCGCCAGCTCGGCGACGCGGAACTCGTTGACGGGTTCCTCGGCGCCGGCGCCGACGCGGATCCCCATGCGGTTGACGCGCACGTCGATCCACTGGACGGTGAACTGCTCGTCGGGCCGGCCCAGCACGGCGGTCACCTCGGCGACGTAGCCGTCGAGGCTGGACATGCGCGCCCTGGACGCCGTGGCGTCGGCCGCGCTCCTCGCCATCTCGGCCTCCAGCTCGGCGATCTCGCCCGCGTGCCTCGCCGGGCTCTCCGCCAGCGTCTCGACGTCAGCGCTGCGCGTCTTCAGCCGGCGCAGGCGGGTTGCCAGCCGCGCGTGGCGCTCGTCGGCGTCCCGGGCCTCGCCCTGCACCGCCTCGATGCGTTCCATGGCGATCTCGAGCAGCCCGCGGAAGATGCGCACGCCGAGCTCGAGCCGCGTCGCCTGCTCGGTGGCGCCCGGCGCGCCGACGCGGTGATCGCCGAAACTCACGGTCGTCTGGGGCACGTCCTGGCGCAGCACGCCGCCCTCCAGCGCCACGCCGAGCACGGTGCGCTCATGGCGCTCCATGCTGAGGACCGCGTAGGCCTCGGCATCGGCGGGGCGGGCGGCGAAATGCGCTCGCAGCTCGCGGCTGCGCCCGAGCGTGTCCGTGATGTCGCCGGCGGTGGCGAAAAAGCCGTTCAGCCGCGGTTCGCTGTTCCAGTCGCGGGGGGAGAGCGCCAGCGGCGCCTGCAGGTCGGGGCCGAAGCTGCGCAGGTAGGCGATGGTCCTGCGCACCGACGGTTCCAGCTTGCCGCCGTAGCCCGGCAGCAGCGTGAGACGGGGCTCGACCTCCTCGGCGATCAGGTCGACGAGCGTCGGCACCAGTGCCTCGATGTGAGGGGGGAAATCGTCGGCCGCCGCCGTGGGGGCGGTGCCGATCAGGCGGGAAAGCAGGTCGCGAAGAGACATGGATGGCGATGTCGGCGTGCGGACAGTCTACGCGGCACACGCCCCGTCGGCGAGCCCGGCGCCCGCCTGCGAAGGTCAGCCGTCGCTCGCGGAGTCGCGGCGCTCCTCTTCGCGCGCCACCTTGCGCTGCTCGCGCACGGCGCGTTCGTGCTCCCGGTCGCCCGAACGGCCGCGGCGGCGCTCGTCGAGGCGCTCCAGCGCCTCGGTGCGACCGTAGAGGATGAGCAGATCGTTGGCGGCGATCTCGGTGGGCCCGTGCGGCGCGCCGAGGAAGGTGCCGTCCGCGCGCTGGATGCCCAGCACCAGCACGCCCTCGTCCTGCAGCTCCGCCTGCCGGAGCGATTTGTCCGCCAGCCAGTCGTCGCGCTCCACCTGCAGCTCGACCAGCCGGTAGTCGCCGCCGAGGTTGAGCAGGCTCGCGAAGTCGCGCACCTCGAGCGACGTGTAGCGCTTGAGCGCGCGCTCGATGAGCCTGGACAGGTGGCGGTCGACCCAGGCGCTGCTGGCGAGCGCCCACAGCGCGGCGAGCCCGACGACGAGCAGGACGATCTTCAGCGTCAGCGACTGACCGCCGTCGCGCACGAAAGTCAGAATCAGGGAGGAAACCGCGGTGATGATCCCGGCATTGCCCAGGATCATCAGCGCCAGGATGATGCGACGGCGCACCGGGTGGTTCACCAGCCGCTCCGACTCGAGCGTGGTGAAGCCGGAGCCGGTGAACGCGGAGCGGGCCTGGAACCGCGCCACCTCGCGCGACACGCCCGTGTGCGCCAGCGCGATGGTGGCGATGCGCGTGACGGTGATCGACAGGATCACCACGATGAGCAGCGAGATGACGGCAACCATGGGGGTTCCTCCGGCGCCGCGCGCCTGCAGGTACGACCGCAGCGGCGTCAAAAATTTCCGCGGTGCGCGGGCGCCGGCAAGCCTGGTGTAAGCTCCGCGTTCGGAAACGGCAACGCCGGAGACCTGCAGCATGATCTACCGCGAGCTGGCCGACACCGGCCTGAAGGTATCGGAAATGTGCCTCGGCACCATGACCTGGGGCGAGCAGAACAGCGAGGCCGAGGCCCACGCGCAGATCGACTGCGCGCTGGCGCACGGCGTGAATTTCATCGACAGCGCGGAGATGTACCCGATTCCGCCGGGGCCGCGCACGATGGGGAGCACCGAGACGATCCTGGGCAGCTGGCTTGGCAAGGCGCAGCGCGACAAGGTGATCGTGGCCACCAAGGTGGCGGGGCCCGGCCGGCGCGACTGGGTGCGCGGCGGACGCACCGATCTCACCCGCGCCAACATCCGCGAAGCCTGCGAGCTGAGCCTGAAGCGGCTGCAGACCGACTACATCGATCTCTACCAGATCCACTGGCCGCAGCGGAACGTGCCGATGTTCGGCACCTCGCGCTTCGATCCGTCGAAGGAGGCGGACAAGGCGCAGGTGCCGATGCTGGAGCAGGTGCGGGCGATGGACGAACTCAGGCGCGCCGGCAAGATCCGCGCGTGGGGGGTGTCCAACGAGACCACCTGGGGCGTTTGCGAATTCAGCCGGCTCGCGCGCGAGAATGGCCTCGCGCGGCCGGTGACGATCCAGAACAGCTACAACCTGGTGTCGCGCACGTTCGAGTACGACCTCGCCGAGGCCTGCTTCCGCGAGAAGGTGGGACTGCTCGCCTACAGCCCGCTCGCCATGGGCGTGCTGGCGGGCAAGTACGTCGGCGGCGTCTGGCCGGAGCGGGCGCGGCTCACCCTGTTCGAGAGCTTCGGCGAGCGCTACCGGCGCGAGGGCGTCGTGCGCGCAGCCGAGGAGTACGCCGCGCTGGCGAACCGTCGCGGCCTGCGGCTCGCGGACATTGCCATAGCCTTCGTGCGCTCGCGCTGGTTCACGACCGCCACCATCCTCGGCGCAACCAGCGTCGAGCAGCTCGAGCGGAACTTGCGCGTGTCGCTCGAGATCGACGCCGACCTGCTGGCCGAGATCGACGCCATCAACGCGCGCATCCCGAGCCCGACCGCCGGCCTCTGAGAGGCTGCGCCGCAGCCGACGGCACAAAGCAAAGCGGCCGCCGGTCAGCGGCCGCGCTTCGGCCGGCTGCGCCCGGTCAGCCGGGCTGCAGCGAATACGCCAGGGCCTCGTGATACTGGATCGCCACCATGTCGCCGCGGTTGACGCGCGCGAACTCGTCGCGCAGCGCCGGGCCGACGTTGATCGTGACGTCGTGGCCGGCGGGACCGGTGATCGTCAGCGTGCGGGCGTCGCGGTCGATCGACTTCACTTTCGCCGTCGCGTACACGGTGCTGCTCGCCTCGGCGCGGGGGCGTCCGCCCGCCACCGGCGTTTCGAAGGTGCGCACCACGGCGGCGCTCGGCGAACGGTCCGACCGCTCGAGCTCGACGGCGACCGCTTCGGTGTGGGCCACCTTGACGCGATCGCCGGGCTGGACGCGGTCCAGGTTGGGCACGCTCTCGGCGACGCGGATGTGGGCGGTGCCGCCCATCGGTCCCCGCAGCACGACGATGCGACTGCCGTAGTCGATCGCCTGCACGATGGCCTGGGTGGTGACGACGGTGCTCGTCTCGGCGGCGATGGCCGGCGACGCCAAGGCGGCGGCGCAGACGATCAACAATGCGGATGAAAGCCGTTTCATGTGAACTCCTTTCGCTCGTTTCGGGCGTTGAACACACGCGCTGCCGCGCTGCGGCCGCAGCGCGCTCACGTCGCGGATTTTCCTTGGCTTTTAAATTTGGTTGCCTGCGGCAACCGAGAGTTCAGCGCGATTCGGGCCCGGGCCCGATACGCGGCACGGAACTCGGCAGGACGCCGCGGGTCTAGCGGGGGCCGGCGGTCCGCCGGACCTATTTTTGGGAGATGGACATGGTCATGATGACGCGAGGTTTTTCCGCCTCGGGCGCGGCGCTGTCGCCGGCCGCGCGTGCGCGGGAATTCTGTCTGGCGTGCGTCGGAGCGCAGCGGTGACCGCTGACGAGCAGCGCGCGGTGCTGACGATTGCGCTGATGGCGGCGTTCGCGGACGGCGGCAAGAGCGCGGCCGAGCGCGAGGCGGTGAAGGGCATTGCGTCCTCGTTCGGCGGCGCGGTGCCGCCGCAGCTGCTGCAGGACGTCGTGCTCAAGCGGATCACGCTCGCCGATGCCGTGCGGCCGCTGGCGACGCCGGAACTGCGCCAGCTCGCCTACGAAATGGCGGTGGTGGTGTCGGAGGCGGACGGCGCGCCGACGGCCGTGGAGCGCGATTTCCTGGCAAGCCTCGAGCGCGCGCTCGGCCTCGACCACGCGCGCGCCGAGTCGTTCGTGCACGAGGCGGAAGCCGTGGCCGCGGCGCCGCTTGCCGTGTCGACCACGGCCGAGCCGGCGTACGCCAGCACCATGGCGGGCGCCGACATGGACGGCATGATCCTCAACTACGCCATTCTCAACGGCGCGCTCGAGCTGCTGCCGGATTCGCTGGCGACCGTGGCCATCATCCCGCTGCAGATGAAGATGGTGTACCGCATCGGCAAGGCGCACGGCTTCGAGCTCGACCGCGGCCACATCAAGGATTTCCTGGCCACCGCGGGCGTCGGCCTGACCTCGCAGTACGTCGAGCAGGTGGGCGCGAAGCTGATCGGCGGCCTGCTGAAGAAGGTCGGCGGCGGGCTGCTCGGCGGGCTCGGGCGGCAGGCGGTGAGCTCGGGCTTCTCCTTCGCCACCACCTACGCGCTGGGCCACGTCGCCCGGCGCTACTACGCCGGCGGCCGCACCTTGAGCGCCGCGGCGCTGCGGGAGGCCTTCGACGGCATGCTGGGCGAGGCCAAGGGGTTGCAGACGCGCTACGCGGGCGAGATCGAGGCGCGTGCCCGCAGCGTCAACCTGCCGCAGCTGCTCGCGGAAGTGCGTCGCTAGGGCGGCCCGCGCAGCGCTGGGGGCCGGTGTCGCTGCCGGCGCCGCCGGGAGACGACGGCGGCGGATTGGCGATGGCGATCGGGTACCGGCCGAACCTCGTCGGCGTGGAAGACGGGCTTACTGCTTGCGCAGCGTCATCGCCAGGCCTTCGAAATAGGTGATCGAGACGAGGTCGCCCTTCTTCACCTTGTCGAAGGTGGGCGAGTCGTCGGGAACCTTCACCGTGACCGAACGGCCGCGCGGGCCGGTGATCGTCACCGTGCGCGCCTTGCGGTCGATGGCATCGACGCGCGCGGTGGCGAACACGGTGCTGGTGATCATGCCGGCGGCGGGATCGCCCTTGCCGGCACGCTCGTCCGAGCGCACGACGGCGAAGCCCGGCGTGTTGCCCGCGGCCGGCTTGACCTCTGCCGCCACGGCTTCCAGGTATTCGACGTCGACCTTGTCGCCCACCTGCACCTGGTCGAAGTTCTGCGCGTTGGGGCCGACGTGCACCTCGACGACGTTGCCGCCGGGTCCCTTCAGCGCGGCGATGCGATTCTGGTGATCGACCGCGACGACCGTCGCGGTGGTCCTGACGGCCACGGCGGCCGCGCGGCCGCCCTTGCTCTGGGCGAGGGCCGGCACGGCGGCGACAGCCGACAAGGCCAATCCGACGACAAGCTGGCTGAGTTTCATTCTGGCGCTCCCTGGTTGGCGGCCGGCGGCTCATCCGCGGGCCGAAGAGGCGTGGGACTCTAGCAGATCGGCCGCCGCGCCGCGACTGCGCGGGTTACGCCCAGGGGAGCGGCGGCTCCTGCATCGCGGCGACCTGCTCGCGCAGCGTGAGCACCTGGTCCTGCCAGTAGCGCTGACTGCCGAACCACGGGAAGGTCGCCGGAAACGCCGGATCGTTCCAGCGCCGCGCGAGCCACGCCGAGTAGTGGATGAGCCGCAGCGTGCGCAGCGCCTCGACCAGCTGCAGTTCGCGGGCGTCGAACGCGTGGAAGTCCTCGTAACCGGCCAGCACGTCCGCGAGCTGGCGTGTCATCTCCGCGCGATCGCCCGAGAGCAGCATCCAGAGATCCTGCACCGCCGGCCCCATGCGGGCGTCGTCGAAGTCGACGAAATGCGGACCGTCCTCGGTCCACAGGACGTTGCCGGCGTGGCAGTCGCCGTGCAGGCGGATCGGCGCCACGTCGCCGGCCCGGTCGAAGGCCGCGCGCACGCCGTCGAGCGCCTGCGTGGCGATGGCGGCATAGGCCGCGCGCAGGTCTGCCGGGAGCCAGTCGCCGTCGAGCAGAAACGCGAGCGGCTCGTCGCCGAAGCTGGCGACGTCGAGGCGGGGCCGGTGAAGGAACGCCGCCACGGAGCCGACGGCATGGATGCGGCCGATGAAGCGGCCCAGCCATTCCAGCGTGTCGGGGTCGTCCAGCTCCGGTGCGCGGCCGCCGTGGCGCGGGTAGACCGCAAAGCGGAAACCGGCGTGCGCATGCAGCGTGCGGCCGTCGATCGCGAGCGGCGCCACCACCGGGATCTCGCGCGCCGCGAGCTCGGCGGTGAAGGCGTGCTCCTCCAGGATGGCGTCGTCGCTCCAACGCGCAGGCCGGTAGAACTTGGCCACCACGGGCGCCGCGTCCTCGACGCCGACCTGGTAGACGCGGTTCTCGTAGCTGTTGAGGGCGAGCAGGCGCCCGTCGGCCGCGAGGCCCACGCTTTCGAGGGCGTCGAGCACGCGATCCGGCGTCAGGCCGGCGTAGGGCGGCGCGGGTGGGCTTTCCATGACCCGCATTCTACGGGCGCGGGGCTTGATCGATATCAAAACCGCCGCGCCCTCCGCGCGGCATGCTATCCCAGTTGCCAGTCAACCCGGCGTCGTCACGACCGGGACCCCCGGGCCCGTACCGGGGACCTAACTACCTGAGGAGCCGAGCAATGGACCGCCCGCTGAAATTCGTCTACGCATTCGAGGAAGGGGACAGCAAGAACAAGATGCTGCTGGGGGGCAAGGGGGCGAACCTGTGCGAAATGACGCAGATCGGCCTCAACGTTCCGCCGGGCTTCGTCATTACCACCGAGGCCTGCCTCGCCTACCTCGACAACCGCAGCATGCCGCCCGGGCTGATGGAGGCGGTGCGCGCCAACATGACGGAGCTCGAGAAGAAGACCGGCAAGGGCTTCGGCTCGGCGAAGAACCCGCTGCTGGTGTCGGTCCGCTCGGGCTCGGCGATGTCGATGCCGGGCATGATGGACACCATTCTCAACCTCGGCCTCAATGCCGAGACCCTGAAAGGGCTGATCCAGCAGACCGGCAACGAGCGCTTCGCCTATGACGCCTACCGCCGGTTCATCCAGCTCTACGGCAAGATCGCGCTGGGCGTGCCGGACGAGGCCTTCGACGAGGCGATGGCCGCCGCCAAGCAGAAGCAAGGCGTCGTGCAGGACGTGGATCTGTCGGCCGACGCGCTGAAGGCGCTGGCGGACGAGTTTCTCGCCATCGTCGAGAAGCACACCGGCCAGCCGTTCCCGGCCGACCCCCTGCAGCAGCTGGAGATGGCGATCGCGGCCGTGTTCCGCTCCTGGATGGGCAAGCGCGCGGTGGACTATCGCCGGCAGTTCAAGATCACCAAGGAGATGGCCAACGGCACGGCGGTCAACATCTGCACCATGGTGTTCGGCAACATGGGCAGCGATTCCGCCACCGGCGTCGGCTTCACCCGCAACCCGGGCACCGGCGAGAACGTGATCTTCGGCGAGTACCTGGTGAACGCGCAGGGCGAGGACGTGGTGGCCGGCATCCGCACGCCGAAGCCGATCGCGGCGATGGAACAGGAGATGCCGGACCTGTATCGCCAGCTCGTCGAGCTGCGCGACCGGCTCGAGCGGCACTACCAGGAGGTGCAGGACTTCGAGTTCACGATCGAGAAAGGGCGGCTGTATTGCCTGCAGACCCGCAACGGCAAGATGAACGCGCGGGCGATGGTGATCAGCTCGGTGGAGATGTATCGCGAGGCGTTGATCTCCAAGGAGCGGGCACTCGGCCGCATCAACCCGGCGCTGCTCGAGCAGCTGCTGGTGCCGCAGCTCAACCCGGCCTACAAGGCCGAGGCGCTGGCGACCGGCCTGCCGGCCTCGCCCGGCGCCGCATCGGGCAGGATCGTGTTCGACGCCGACACCGCCGAGCTGCGCGGCAAGCTGGGTGAGAAGGTGATGCTGGTGCGCGAGGAGACCAAGCCCGAGGACATCCACGGCTTCTTCGCGGCGCAGGGCATTCTCACCAGCCGCGGCGGCAAGACCTCGCACGCGGCGGTGGTCGCGCGGGGCATGGGCAAGCCCTGCGTGTCGGGCTGCGAGGCGATCCAGATCGACGTGCGCGAGCGCCGCGCCAAGGTCGGCGATACGGTGCTCTACGAGAGCGACGTCATCACCATCGACGGCTCCACCGGCAAGGTCTACCCGGGCGAGATTCCGACCGTCGAGGCGGAGTTCTTCCCCGAGTTGGACACGGTCCTGGAGTGGGCCGACGAGACGGCCACCGTCGAGGTCATGGCCAACGCCGACACGCCGCGGGACGCGGCGCGCGCGCGCAAATACGGCGCCATGGGCATCGGCCTGTGCCGCACGGAGCGCATGTTCAACGACCCCGACCGCCTGCCGATCGTGCAGGAGATGATCCTGGCCGACACCCCCGAGGAGCGCCGCGCCGCGCTCGACAAGCT
The DNA here is from genome assembly GCA_035466595.1 of Pelomicrobium sp. Classification (GTDB taxonomy): domain Bacteria; phylum Pseudomonadota; class Gammaproteobacteria; order Burkholderiales; family UBA6910; genus DATIUV01. The sequence continues at coordinate 4,067 of DATIUV010000004.1, read as the reverse complement.
GCTGCCGATCCAGCGTGCCGACTTCAAGGGCATCTTCAAGGCGATGGAGGGGCTGCCCGTCACCATCCGGCTGCTGGACCCGCCGATCCATGAGTTCCTGCCGACCGCGAGCCAGCTGGAATTCGAGATCAATCACCTCAAGGGCCTCAAGCGGACGATGCGGGCGATGAACGAGCTGCCCGAGACGCTGAAGCTGCTCGACCTCGATCTGCACAAGCAGTACATCGGCAGCCTCGACAAGCTGCAGAAGAGCCTCAACGAGTACCGGGGGTCGCACGACGATTCGCTGCTGACCCGCAAGGAGGCGATGCTGAAAAAGGTGGTCACGCTCTCCGAAGTGAACCCCATGCTGGGCCACCGCGGCGTGCGCCTGGGGCTTTCCTATCCCGAGATCTACGGCATGCAGATCCGCGCCATCCTCGAGGCGGCGGCCGAGTGCGCAAAGGAGAAGGTCGACGCGCACCCGGAGGTCATGGTGCCGCAGGTCTGCACGGTGGAGGAGCTCAAGCGCGTGCAGCAGATGGTGCGCGAGATCCAGGCCGAAGTGGAGGCGCACCACGGTGTCAAGCTCCACTTCAAGTTCGGCAGCATGGTGGAAGTGGTGCGCGCGTGTATGCGCGCCGCCCGGCTGGCCGAGGTCGCGGAGTTCTTCTCCTTCGGCACCAACGACCTCACCCAGGCCACCTTCTCGTTCTCGCGCGAGGACGCCGAGAACAAGTTCCTGCCGTTCTACAACGAGACCGGCATCCTGCGCGACAACCCCTTCGAAGTGCTCGACGTGAAGGGCGTTGGCCGCCTGATGCAGCTCGCGATCGGCTGGGGCCGGCAGACCCGGCCCGAGCTGATCATCGGCATCTGCGGCGAGCACGGCGGGCACCCGGACTCGATCCGCCTGTGCCACTACCTCGGCCTGAACTACGTGTCCTGCTCGGGGCCGCGCGTGCCGATCGCGCGTCTCGCCGCGGCGCAGGCCAAGCTCAAGGAAGCGGAGTACGACGAGTCGATCTTCGTCTGAGAAGCCCGCGAACGGAGAAATGAAAAGCCCCGGATCGCGAGATCCGGGGCTTTTTTTCCCGGGGCAAGCCGGCGCTCAGCGCGAGCGCCTGTCCTGATGATGGCTGCGGCGGGCCGGCGCGCCCTGCGGGCGGCGCGGCGGCGTCGGGCGCGCGCGCGGCTCCAGCCCAGGGATCACGCCCACCTCGATCGGCTGCGCGGTGAAGCGCTCGATCTCGCGGATCACGTGCCGCTCGCGATGGCCGGCGAAGCTCACCGCGATGCCGGTGCGCCCGGCGCGGCCGGTGCGGCCGATGCGGTGGACATAGTCTTCCGCGCGGCGCGGCAGGTCGAAATTGATGACGTGGCTGATGCCCGGAACGTCGATGCCGCGGGCGGCGACGTCGGTCGCCACCAGCACCCGCACGCGCCCGCGGCGCAGCTCCTGCAGCGTGTAGTTGCGCTCACGCTGGTTCATGTCGCCGTGCAGGGCGCCGGCGGCGAACCCGCGCATGCGCAGGCGGCCCGAAAGGTCCTGCGCCGAGCGCTTGGTGGTGGTGAACACCAGCGCCTGGCCGATGTCTTCCTCGCGCAGCAGCGCGTCGAGCAGCCGGCCCTTGTGGTCGGCATCGTCGGCAAACAGCAGCGACTGGTCGATCTGCGCCCGGTGCTCCGGGGGCGGCGTGATCTCGATGCGCTGCGCGTCGCGGGTGATGCGCCGCGCCAGTTTGCCCACGACCCCGTCGAGCGTCGCCGAGAAGAGTAGCGTCTGCCGCTGCGCCGGCGCGCGCGCGATGATGGTCTCGATGTCGCCGATGAAGCCCATGTCCAGCATCCGGTCCGCCTCGTCCAGGACCAGCACCTCGAGACGCGAAAGATCGATGCGACGCCGCTCCAGGTGATCCAGCAGCCGGCCCGGCGTGGCGACGACGACGTCGACGCGGCGCTCGAGCGCGCGCAGCTGGGGCCCGAACGGCGCGCCGCCCACCAGACTCGCGCAGCGAAGCTCGCCGAGGAAGCGGCCGTAGGTCTCGGCGGTGCGCATCACCTGCTGCGCCAGCTCCCGCGTCGGCGCCAGCACCAGCACCCGCGGATGACGGGTCGCCGCCGGCGTCGCGAGGCGCTGCAGGCACGGCAGCATGAAAGCGGCGGTCTTGCCGCTGCCGGTCTGGGACGAAACGAGCAGATCGCCGCCGCTCAGCGCGGCGGGGATGGCCGCGGTCTGCACCGCGGTGGGGATCGAATAGCCGGCGGATTGAACCGCCCTGACGAGATGGGGGTGCAGGCCGAGCTGGGTGAATGGCATGGTTTTCCGTCTTTCCTGTTCTCGATACGCAAGGGCGCGCCGGGCGCGGGCAAACGATCCGCGCAACCCGGTTCAGGGACGCGCGAGGACCGCGAAATTCATCGGTCCGGATGCCGCCAGCGCCGATCGGAAGGAAAGGCCAGGAAACAGGGAAGGAACGATGAGGCTGTGGAATACAGGCCTCGAAGCGGCCCGAAGTCGTGGGATCGGGCCGGCGTTACAGCGAGCTGCCGCATTGCACAGCGCGCACTATACAGGGAAACCGCCCGTGCATCAGGAAAACTTCCGGCCGCGCAATGCGGCTCAGTTGAACGACGCCTCGAGCATCGCCAGGTAATCCGCGCTCGTCGCCGGCCGCGGGTTGGTGGCGTGGCAATGGTCGCGGGTGGCGGCCTCGGCGATCGCGGGCAGTTCCTCGCGCGCGACGCCCATGGCGGCTAGGCCTTTCGGCAGCCCCAGCGCGGCGTTGAGGTCGGCGATGCCCTGCGCCACGTCCTCGTTCGGCGGCAGGCCCATGGCGCGGCCGATGCGCTCGATCCTGTCGCCGACCGCCGGCGCGTTGAAGCGCAGCACCGCCGGCAGCAGCACCGCGTTCAGCGTGCCGTGGTGCAGCTTCTGCGGCAGCGCGCCGAGCGGGTGCGACAGCGCGTGCACCGCGCCGAGGCCTTTCTGGAACGCGAGCGCCCCCTCGGTGGCGGCCATCATCATCTGCCAGCGCGCCTCGCGGTCGGCGCCGTCGCGCGTCGCGCGCTCGATGTGCGCGGCCGCCCGCGTCAGCCCGTCGAGCGCGATGGCGTCCGCCGGCGGGTTCACGGCGGCCGACAGGAAGGTCTCGATGCAATGCGCGATGGCGTCCATGCCGGTGGCGGCGGTCAGGTACGGCGGCAAGCCCAGCGTCAGCTCGGGATCGCAGATCGCCACCTTCGGCAGCAGATGCGGCGACACCAACCCCAGCTTGCGCCTGTCGGCGAGCACGATGATCGTGCCGCGCCCGACCTCGCTGCCGGTGCCGGCGGTCGTCGGTATGGCGATGAGCGGCGCGACGATGGCGCCGATGCGTCCGACGCCGCCCTCGACGGCCGCGTACTGCGCCAACGGCTGCGGATGCGTCGCCAGCAGCGCCACCGCCTTGGCGAGATCGATGCTGGAGCCGCCGCCCAGCGCGACGACGCCGTCGGCCTCGTGCTCCTTGTAGCGGGCGAGCGCGTCCAGCACCGCGCTTTCCGTGGGATTGGCGGGGGTGGCGTCGTACACCGCCGCATCGACCGCGTCTCCGAGGACTTCCTGCAGCCGCTCGAGCAGGCCGGCGGCGGCGACGCCGGCGTCGGTCACCACCAGGGGCCGGCGGATGCGCAGGCGCTCGCATTCGCTGCGCGCCAGCCGGATCGCGCCGAAATCGAACTGGACGGTCGTCAGGTAGTTGATGGTGGCCACGCGGCTCCTCCTCCCGAGCGCGATTATCGCATTGTGCGCCGCCTGCGCCCGCGCCACCGATGGTGCGTTGCAGCTTGACGGCGGGCCGGCGGTGCCCACACCATGTTTCGCGATACGAACAACGTTTCGTTTATTGAAACGGAGGACTGGTGGTCGGGCTGCTGGCGGGCGTGCGCGTGCTGGACCTCACCAACGTGCTGGCGGGGCCGTTCTGCGGCTACCAGCTGGCGCAGGTGGGCGCCGACGTCATCAAAGTGGAGGTGCCCGGCACCGGCGACCTCGCGCGACAGCTGGGCGCGGACCCCTCGCTCAACCGGCAGCGGATGGGCGCCTC
>DATIUV010000003.1:0-18337 GCA_035466595.1 Pelomicrobium sp. | reverse complement strand
GAGCTGTACGTCGCCGTCGGCATCTCCGGGGCGATCCAGCACCTGGCCGGCATGAAGGACTCCCGCGTCATCGTCGCGATCAACAAGGACGAGGAAGCGCCGATTTTCCAGGTCGCCGACTACGGCCTGGTCGGCGACCTGTTCAAGCTGGTTCCCGAGCTGACCGCCGCCCTGGACCGCGGCTGATCCCGCGCCCCGGCGTCGGCGGGCCGACGCGCCGGGAGCGCCACGCGCGCTGCGCGGTCGAATTCAATCTGATCGTGGAATTGCAATGACCTATACCGCCCCCCTGCAGGACATGCGCTTCGCCCTCAACGAACTTGCGGGCCTGGCCGAGATCGCGGCGCTGCCGGGCTGCGAAGAAGCGGCCGCCGACGTGGTGGATGCCATCCTCGAGGAGGCGGCGAAGTTCGCCGGCGGCGTGCTGGCGCCGCTCAACGCCGCGGGCGACCAGGAGGGCAGCCGGCTGACCGACGGCGGCGTGGTGACGCCGGCCGGCTTCGCCGAGGCCTACCGCGCGTTCACCGAGAGCGGCTGGGCCGGCCTCGACGCCGACCCGCGCTTCGGCGGGCAGGGCCTGCCGCACCTGGTGGCGTACCCCGTGCACGAGATGTGGAAGGCGGCCAACCTGTCGTTCTCGCTCTGCCCGATGCTGACCAACGGCGCGGTCAAGGCGATCCTGCATCACGGCACCGAGGCGCAGCAGGCGCTGTACCTGCCGAAGATGGTTTCCGGCGAGTGGACCGGCACCATGAACCTGACCGAGCCGCAGGCCGGCTCCGACCTCTCGGCGGTGCGCACGAAGGCGACGCCGGCGGGCGACCACTACCTCATTCAGGGCACCAAGATCTTCATCACCTGGGGCGACCACGACATGGCCGATAACGTCGTGCACCTGGTGCTGGCGCGCCTGCCGGACGCGCCGGAAGGGGTCAAGGGCATCTCGCTTTTCATCGTGCCCAAGTTCCTGCCGCAGGCCGACGGCAGCGTCGGCGAGCCCAACGACGTGCGCGTCGTGTCGCTCGAGCACAAGCTCGGCATTCACGCCAGCCCGACCGCCGTCATGGCGTTCGGCGATCACGGCGGCGCGATCGGCTACCTGGTGGGCGAGCGCAACCGCGGCCTCGAGTACATGTTCACGATGATGAACCACGCGCGGCTCGCCGTCGGGCTGGAAGGCGTCGGCGTCGCCGAGCGTGCCTACCAGCAGGCGCTGGCTTACGCCCGCGAGCGCGTGCAGGGGCGCCCCATCGGCCACCAGGGCACCGAGCGCGTCCCCATCCTGCATCACCCCGACGTGCGCCGCATGTTGCTGAACATGAAAGCCACCACGGAGGCGATGCGCGCGCTGGCGTATTTCGCCGCCGCGCAGATGGACAAGGCGGAGCGCCACCCGGATCCGGCGGCGCGGCGCGAGGCGCAGGCGCTGACCGACCTGTTGACGCCGGTGGTGAAGGGCTGGTGCACGGAATCGGCGATCGAGATCGCGTCGATCGGCATCCAGGTGCACGGCGGCATGGGTTACGTCGAGGAAACCGGCGCGGCGCAGCACCTGCGCGACGCCCGCATCACGACGATCTACGAAGGCACCACCGGTATCCAGGCGGGCGACCTGGTGGGGCGCAAGGTGGCGCGCGACGGCGGCCGCACCGCGAAGGCGTTGATCGGCGCCATGCGCGGCGAGGCGCGGGCGCTGTCCGCCGCGGCCGACGAGAAGCTCGCGCCGATCGCCGAGTCGCTCGGGCAAGGCATCGACGCGCTCGAGCAGGCGACCGCGTGGGTCGCGCAGACCTACGCGCAGGATCCGGCCACGGTGGCGGCGGGGTCGGTGCCGTACCTGAAGCTCTTCGGCGTCGTCAGCGGCGGCTGGCTGCACGCTCGCGCGGCGCGGGCGGCGCGCGCGCAACTGCAGGACCCCGCCAGCGACGCCGGCTTCCTGGAGGCGAAGATCACCACGGCGCGTTACTACGCCGATCACCTGCTGCCGCAGGCGGGCGCCCTCGCACACCAGGCCATGCGCGGCGCCGCCAGCGTGATGGCGCTCGAGGCGGAGCGGTTCTGAGTCGATGGCCGGCGCGGGCGACCTCCACTTGGAGAACGGCCGATGAGTGAACGCGAGTCGATGGCCTATGACGTGGTCGTCGTCGGGGCCGGCCCCGCGGGCCTCGCCGCGGCGATCCGCCTCAAGCAGCTCGGCGAGCTCCAGGGCCGCGACGTGTCGGTCTGCGTGCTGGAGAAGGGCTCCGAGGTGGGCGCGCATATCCTCTCGGGCGCCGTCATGGATCCCCTCGGCATCACCGAGTTGATTCCTGACTGGAAGGATCGCGGCGCGCCGCTGAACGTGCCGGTCAGCGAGGACCGTTTCCTGTTCCTGTCGGCGCGCGGGTCCTGGGCGCTGCCGCACGCGCTGCTGCCGCAGTGCTTCCACAACGAGGGCAACTTCGTCGTCAGCCTCGGCAACGTCTGCCGCTGGCTCGGCGAGCAGGCCGAGGCGCTGGGTGTCGAGATCTTTCCCGGCTTCGCCGCGGCCGAGGTGCTCTACGACGATGCCGGCGCCGTCGTCGGCGTCGCCACCGGCGACATGGGCGTCGGCCGCGACGGCCAGCCGACCGATCAGTATCAGCGCGGCATGGAACTGCACGCGGGCTACACCCTGTTCGCGGAAGGCTGCCGCGGCCACCTCGGCCGGCAGCTCATCGCGCGCTTCCGGCTGGACGAGGGGCGCGATCCGCAGGTCTACGGCCTTGGCGTGAAGGAGCTGTGGGAAGTGCCGCCGGAGCGGCACCGGCCCGGCCTGGTGGTGCACACGGCCGGCTGGCCGCTCGACGCGGCCACCCACGGGGGCTCCTGGGTCTACCATTTCGAGGACAACCTCGTCTCGCTCGGGCTGGTGGTCGGGCTCGGTTACAGCAATCCCTATCTGTCGCCGTTCGAGGAGATGCAGCGCTGGAAGACGCACCCGGCGATACGGACCCACATCGAGGGCGGCAAGCGCGTGGGTTACGGCGCGCGCGCGATCACCGCCGGCGGGCTGCAGTCGCAGCCGAAGCTGGTCTTTCCGGGCGGCGCGTTGATCGGCGACGACGCCGGCTTTCTCAACGCGGCGCGCATCAAGGGCTCCCACGCCGCGATCAAGTCGGGCAAGCTCGCCGCCGAGGCCGCGTTCGAGGCGCTGGCCGCGGGCCGCCGCGGCGACGAGCTGGAGGCGTACCCGCGCGCGTTCCGCTCGAGCTGGCTGCACGACGAGCTGCACGTCGCGCGCAACTTCAAGCCGTGGGTCGCGCGCGGATTCAGGCTGGGCTCGCTGATGTTCGGCATCGACCAGCTGGTGTTCCGCGGGCGCGCGCCGTGGACGTTGCACCACCCGAAGGCCGACCACGAAGCCACGGCCCGGGCCGCCGAAGCGCGCCCGATCGACTACCCGAAACCCGACGGGGTCATCACGTTCGACCGCCTGTCGTCGGTATACCTCTCCAGCACCAACCACGAGGAAAACCAGCCCTCGCACCTCACGCTCAACGACGCCTCGGTGCCGGTGGCGGTCAACCTGGCGGTCTACGGCGGTCCCGAGGCGCGCTACTGCCCGGCCGGCGTCTACGAGTTCGTCGACGCCGACGGCGGCCAGCGGCTGCAGATCAACGCGCAGAACTGCGTCCACTGCAAGACTTGCGACATCAAGGACCCGACCCAGAACATCGTCTGGGTGACGCCCGAGGGCGGCGGCGGGCCCAATTACTCGAACATGTGACCGCAGCGGCCGCATGCCGGGGCGTATCGGACGGCCCTTTGCCGTCCCTCGCCTGAGCCGGAAGCGCTCGATCCACCCCTCCCTGCGACCGCCAACCCCCGGCGCCCGAGCCAGGGTCGGAATTCCCGGTTGACCGGCGGCGCCCCGATCGAACCTTGGATCGGAAGGCGCCGAGCGCTCGCACTGGGGCGGGTCACCGCCTTGCGCCCCGGGCAGGATTGCCAGCGCGGTTGACCGGCCCCGTCCGGTCGAACCGCGCAAGAAATCCCCGATTTAGGTTGACGACCCTAGACGGCTCGGTCTTAAATGGCTCAAACGTTCGTTTGAATCGGTCGTTCGAGGAGGCAATGCCGAGTAAAAACGCCACCACCGCGCGTGCGCCGGAGCCGGCCGGAGGGCCTGCCGACCGCGCCAGCCCGGCGACCAAGGACCGCATCCTGGACGCGGCCGAGGCCCTGTTCATGGAGCAGGGCTTCTCGGGCACCTCTCTGCGCAACATCACGGCGCGGGCCGGGGTCAACCTGGCGGCGGTCAACTATCACTTCGGCTCCAAGGAGGAACTGGTCAAGGCGGTTTTCAGCCGCCGCCTCACGCCGTTGAACCGCGAGCGTGTTGCCGTCCTCGATGAACTGGAGCGCGCCGCCGGTGCCGAAGCGGTGTCGCCCGAGCAGATTCTGGAGGCATTCCTGTGCGCGTCGTTGCGTCTGTCGCGCGATCCGATCCGCGGCGGCTCCGTGTTTCTGCGCCTGCTGGGCCAGGCCTTCACCGAGCCGGCGGAATACATGCGCAACTATTTGCCCGAGCAGTACGCCGAAGTGGTGGTGCGCTACGAGGCGGCGGTCGCGCGCGCGCTGCCGCAGGTTCCGGAAGAGGAGCTGGTCTGGCGACTGCACTTCCTGTTCGGCGCGATCGCCTACAGCATGGCCGGCAACGACGCGCTGCGCCTGATCTGCAACTACTCGCTCGACGGCAGCGACGATCCCGAAGCCATCATCCGGCACCTGGTGCCGTTCGCCCTCGGCGGGCTGACGGCGCCGCTGCCGCGCCCGCGCATGCTGGCCGCGGCGCGCGGCCGCCGGCGCCGGGCCTGAGCGCGATGCGGCGCGGGCAACCGAATCAGCAAACGAAGGAGGTCTCGTCATGACGACCCTGTTCTGGATCCTGGTGAGTGTGATCGTCGCGCTGGTGCTGGCGCTGGTGCGCGCCGGCGGCATCGTCTGGGCCGGCGGCGCCGCCGCAGTGACGGTGGCCGCCGCCGCCGGCGGCGCTTCGTGGCTGCTGGTGCTGCTGCTGGGGCTCGCCACGGCCGCCGCCGTCGCCCTCAACGTCGAGTCCGTGCGGCGCCGGGTCAGCGACCGCCTGCTGGGCTGGTTCCGCGGTGCGCTGCCGCAGGTCTCGCAAACGGAGCAGGAGGCGCTTGACGCCGGCACCGTGTGGTGGGACGGCGAGCTCTTCAGCGGCCGTCCGGACTGGAAGCGGCTGCTGGCGACGCCGAAGCCGACCCTCTCGCCCGAGGAGCAGGCTTTTCTCGACGGCCCGGTCGAGGAGCTGTGCGCGATGATCGACGAGTGGCGCGTCACGCACGAATGGCACGACCTGCCGCCCCACGTCTGGCAGTACATCAAGGACGCCGGCTTCCTCGGCATGATCATCCCTAAGCAGTACGGCGGACTGGGCTTCTCGGCGCTGGCGCACTCGGCGGTGGTCACCAAGCTCGCCTCGCGCAGCGGCACCGCCGCGGTGACGGTGATGGTGCCCAACTCGCTGGGTCCGGCCGAACTGCTGCTCCACTACGGCACCGATGAGCAGAAGCGCCACTACCTGCCGCGCCTCGCGCGCGGCGAGGAGATCCCGTGCTTCGGCCTGACCGGGCCGGAGGCCGGCTCCGACGCCGGCTCGATTCCGGACTTCGGCGTCGTCTGCAAGGGTGAATACCAGGGCAAGGAGACCCTCGGCATCCGCCTCACTTGGGAAAAGCGCTACATCACGCTCGGCCCGGTGGCGACGCTGCTGGGCCTTGCGTTCCGGCTGTACGACCCGGACCACCTCATCGGCGAGCAGGAGGACATCGGCATCACGCTGGCTCTCGTTCCCACCAGACATCCGGGCGTCAACATCGGCCGCCGGCACTTCCCGCTCAACGCCGCGTTCCAGAACGGCCCCAACTGGGGCAAGGATGTGTTCATCCCGCTGGAATGGGCGATCGGCGGGCGCGACTACGTTGGCCAGGGCTGGCGCATGCTGATGGAGTGCCTCGCGGCCGGCCGCTCGATCTCGCTGCCGGCGTCGGCGACCGGCGGCACCAAGGTGGCGGCGTTCGCGAGCGGCGCCTACGGCCGCGTGCGCGTGCAGTTCAAGACGCCCGTGGGCCGCTTCGAAGGCGTCGAGGAAGCGCTGGCGCGCATCGGCGGCAACGCCTACCTGATGGACGCCGCGCGCGTGATGACCGCCGGCGCGGTGGACCTGGGCGAGAAGCCCGCGGTGATCTCGGCGATCTGCAAGTACCACCTCACCGAGCGCGGCCGCCAGGTCGTCAACGACGCGATGGACGTTCACGGCGGCAAGGGCATCTGCCTGGGGCCGAAGAACTACCTCGGCCGCTCGTACCAGACGACGCCGGTGGCGATCACGGTCGAAGGCGCCAACATCCTGACCCGCAGCATGATCATCTTCGGCCAGGGCGCGATCCGCTGCCATCCGTACGTGCTGAAGGAGATCGCCGCCGTGCGCGAGGAAGACCCGGCCAAGGCGGCGCGGGACTTCGACGCCGCGCTGTGGGGCCACATCGGCTTCGTGGCGACCAACGCGGCGCGCGCGTTCGTGCTGGGGCTGACCGGCGGGCGCGGGGCCGCGGTGCCGGGGGCGCCGGAGCTGAAGCGCTACTACCAGAAGCTCACGCGTTACTCCGCGGCGCTCGCGTTCGCGGCCGACATCGCCATGCTGGTGCTGGGCGGCAGCCTGAAGCGGCGCGAGAAGCTCTCCGCGCGGCTCGGCGACGTCCTCTCCGAGCTGTACCTTTCCTCCAGCGTGCTCAAGCGCTACGAGGATGAAGGGCGGCAGGCCGAGGATCTGCCGCTGGTGCGTTGGGCGCTGGAGGACTCGCTGCATCGCCTGCAGACGGCGCTCGCCGGCCTGATCGCCAACTTCCCGAGCCGGCCGCTGGCCTGGGTCCTGCAGGCCGTGTGTCTGCCGCTCGGGCGCCGCGAGCGCGCGCCCAGCGACCGTATCGGACACGAGCTGGTCGAGCTGCTGCTCAAGCCCTCCGCCGCGCGGGATCGGCTGACGGCGGGCATGTACGTTCCGCACGCGGCCGACGAGCCGCTGGCGCAGCTCGACGCCGCGATGCGGCTCGCGATCGAATGCGAGGACGCCGAGGCGCGCATCCGCGCCGCCATCAAGCGGGGCGAGATCCAGCCGAACCGCGGCGAGGACGAGGCGCAGCTGGCGAAAGAAGCCGGTGTCGTCACCGAGGCGGAGCTGGCACGGCTCGCCGAGCTCAGGCGGCTGCGGCGCGAGGTGATCATGGTGGACGACTTCGAGCCTGATTTCGGCATCGCCAAGCAGCCCGAAGCGGAAGCCGCGCGGCTGAGGAAGACCGCGTGAACGAGACGGTCCGGATCCACCGCGACGGCGCGGTGGCGACGCTGGCGCTCAACCGGCCGGCGGCGCTCAACGCCATGAACGGCGAGATGATGGCGGCGCTGCGCGACGCCACGCAGGCGCTGGCGGCCGACGACGCGATCCGGGCCGTTGTCCTGCGCGGCGAGGGGCCCGCGTTCCTCGCCGGCGGCGACGTCAAGCTGTTCCACCAGCACGTCGCCGACCTGCCGGAGCTGATCCTGTCGGTCGGGCCCGATCTCAACGCCGCCATCGTCGCGCTGCGCGCGATGCCGAAGCCGGTGCTCGCCAGCGTCCACGGCTCGGTGGCCGGCGCCGGGGTGAGCCTGATGCTGGCGGCGGACCTCGTGATCGCTGCCGGCGACACCCGGTTCAACCTGGCGTATACCAAGATCGGCGTGAATCCCGACGGCGGCTCGACGGCGTTTCTGCCGCGCGTCGTCGGCGAAAAGAAGGCGATGGAGCTGGTGCTGCTGGCGGAGACATTCGACGCCGAGGGGGCGCTGCGGCTGGGCCTGATCAACTGGGCCGTTCCGGCGGCCGAGCTGGCGCAGCGCACGGCGGCGCTGGCGACGCGGCTCGCCGCCGGGCCGACGCGCGCCTACGGCGAGGCCAAGGCGCTGATGTACGGCAACGCGACGCGGCCGCTGCCCGAGCAGCTCGCCGCCGAGATCGCGGCGTTCGCGCGCTGCGCGGCGACCGCCGACGCGGCGGAGGGCATCGCTGCGTTCGTCGAGAAGCGCGCGCCGCGGTTTACCGGGCATTGATGCTCAATATGAACCGCAGAGACGCAGAGGCGCGGAGAAGGGCAAGAACTTTTCACCGCAAAGGACGCGAAGGACGCAAAGGGAAGATTGTTTCGTCTCGTCACATTGGGGGTCGATGATCTTTTTTTTCACCGTAGAGACGCGGAGGCGCAGAGAAGGGCAAGACCTTTTCACCGCAGAGTACGAAGGACACAAAGCAGGAATCTGTGGTCGGGCCACTCGGCTTCCCTCGCGTCCTTTGCGTCCTCGGCGGTTAAATGCTGTTCTCAGCGCCTCTGCGCCTCTGCGGTGAGAAAGGAAGGATGGAAAGAAGAATGCCGAGCCTGAATGGAAAGACCGTCTTCATCACCGGGGCGAGCCGCGGCATCGGCCGCGAGATCGGGCTGCGCTGTGCGCGCGACGGCGCCAACGTCGTCGTTACCGGCAAGACCGTGGAGCCGCACCCGAAGCTGCCAGGGACGATTCATACGGTATGCGACGAGATCGCCGAAGCCGGCGGGCAGGGGCTCGCGATCCAGCTCGACGTGCGCGACGAAGAGGCCGTGAAGGCGGCGGTCGACCGGGCGGCGAGCCATTTCGGCGGCATCGACGTCCTGGTCAACAACGCCAGCGCCATCATGCTGGCGGGAACGCGCGAAACGCCGGTCAAGCGCTTCGACCTGATGTTGGGGGTGAACGTGCGCGCCACCTTCGCCGCCAGCCAGGCCTGCATCCCGCGCCTCGAGAAATCGTCGAACCCCCACATCCTGACGCTGTCCCCGCCGCTCAACATCGATGCGCGCTGGTTCAAGGACCACGTCGCCTACACCATCTCCAAGTACGGCATGAGCATGTGCACGCTGGGCTTGGCTGCCGAGCTGAAGGGCACCGGGATCGCGGTCAACTCGCTGTGGCCGCGCACCACGATCGCCACCGCGGCGATCGAGTTCAATTTCCCGAAGGCGGTGCTCGACGCGAGCCGCAAGCCCGCCATCATGGCGGACGCGGCGCACGCCATCCTCACTCGCGATGCCAAAACCTGCACCGGCAACTTCTTCATCGACGAGGACGTGCTGCGCGAGGCCGGCGTCACCGATTTCGACCCGTACGCCTGCCGGCCCGGCGTGCCGCTGTTCACGGACCTCTTCGTCGGCTGAGGAGAGCGTGGACATGGCCGTCGGCGTGAAGGTGGACACGATTCCGATTGCGGAGGGGCGCAGGCTGGCTTGCGTATTGCACGCCCGCTCGCGGTGCTCAAACGGGGAGCGCAGCCGTGGCTGAGCGCGAACCCGAGTACGCCGACCTCCCGGCTGGCCGCGATCCCGTGCTGCGGGTGGTGCCGATGCCGGCCGACGCGAACTACGCGGGCGACATCTTCGGCGGCTGGATCATGTCGCAGGTCGACATCGCCGGCAGCATTCCGGCGATCCGCCGGGCCCGCGGCCGGGTGGCGACGGTGGCGGTCAACAACTTCGTGTTCAGGCAGCCGGTGCTGGTCGGCGACCTCGTCAGTTTCTACGCCAAGGTGATCCGGGTCGGGCGGACCTCGATCACGGTGGACGTCGAGGTTTACGCCCAGCGCCACCGTGCCGAGGAGCTGTGTGTCAAGGTGACCGAAGCAGTGCTAACCTACGTCGCGGTAGACGCGGACCGGCGCCCGCGGCCGGTGCCGCCGGAAAGCGACGGAGAGACCTGAAACCAGGGTGAGAGCCCGCCGGGTGCGTGGCGGCTCAACAAGAACGGAGAACGCACTTTCTATCAGAGAGGAGCTTGAGAGAGATGAAACCTGTGTTGAAGCCGCTGTGCGCCGCCCTGGGGGCGGCGGGCATTCTGGCCGGAGCCTCCGGGGGAGCGTGGGCGTCCGGGTTCCAGCTGCTGGAACAGAACGCCAGCCAGCTGGGCAACGCCTACTCGGGCACGGCTGCGGCGGCCGAGGACGCCAGCACGATCTATTTCAACCCCGCGGGCATGGCCTACCTGAAGGGCCGCGACTTCGCGTTCTCGCTGAACGCGATCAAGCCGAGCAGCAAGTTCAGCGACCGGGGCTCGTCCTACGCCACGCCCGCCGGGCCGCTGCCCGTAGGGGTCACCCCCCCCGGCCTGCCGCCGCTGGCGGGTAACGGCGGCGACGCCGGTGACTGGGCGCTGCTGCCGGCGATCTACTACGCCCACGCCATCGACACCAAGTGGTCGCTGGGCATCGGCATCAACGCGCCGTTCGGCCTGAAGACCGAGTACGACACGCCCTGGGTCGGCCAGTTTCAGGGCATCAAGTCGGAGCTGAAGACGCTGGCGATCACGCCGACGGTCTCCTACAAGGCTTCGCCCGATTTCGCGATCGGTTTCGGCCTGCGGGCCCAGAAGGCGGACGCGGAGCTGACCAACCAGGGCTTCACGGGCAGCGTCACCAAGCTCGAGGGCGACGACTGGGGCTACGGCTTCAGCCTCGGCGTGCTGTGGCAGGCGACGCCGGCGACCCGCGTCGGGGCCGCCTACCAGTCGCGGATCAGCTACGACATCCAGGGCGACGTGCAGGGCAGCGACATCCTGGCCGCCACCGGCGGCGCCACCAGCATTTTGGGGGCCACCGCCGACCTGACGCTGCCGGACATCCTCACCTTTAGCGTTGCCCACGAGCTCAACCCGAAATGGGACCTGCTGGCGGACATTGCCTGGACCAACTGGAGCGAGTTCGAGGAGCTGCGCGTGATCGGCCCGACCGGCGCGACGCTCACGGTCACGCCCCAGAACTGGGACGACACCTGGCGGTTTGCCGTCGGCGCGAACTACAAGTACAGCAGCGCGCTCAAGTTCCGCTTCGGCGTCGCCTACGACGAGACCCCGACGTCGGACGCGTTCCGCACGGTGCGTATTCCGGACGAGAGCCGCTGGTGGCTCGCGATCGGCGTGCAGTACAAGATGTCGCCGAACAGCGCCATCGACGTCGGCTACACGCACATCTTCGTCGACGATCCGAAGATCGACAAGACTGAACTCACCCCGGCCGGCATCGGCACGCGGGTGGTGGGCGAGTACGACGCCTCGGTGGACGTCATCGGCGTGCAGTTCTCGCACAGCTTCTGAAGCAGGCGCGGGCGGCGGCGACGCCGCCGCCCGTTTTTTCTCCTCCCCGGCCCGCACGGGCTCTCCCGCCGGTGCCGGACCGTCCTCAGGACGGTCTCAACCCCGAAGCCGCATGATGACCTCGACCTCACACCTGCAAGTCCGCAAAGTCGCCGTTCTCGGCGCCGGCGTCATGGGCGCCCAGATCGCCGCCCAGCTGGCCAACGCCCGGGTGCAGCCGATCCTGTTCGAGCTGCCCGCCAAGGAGGGCGATCCGAACGGGAACGTGGTCAAGGCGATCGAGGGGCTCCGGAAGCTCGACCCCAGCCCGATCGCCACCAAGGACCATGCGAAGTACATCCGCCCGGCCAACTACGACCAGCACCTCGAGCTGCTCAAGGACTGCGACGTCGTCATCGAGGCGATTTCCGAGCGCATGGACTGGAAGCTGGATCTGTACCGCAGGGTGGCGCCGCACCTGGGCGAGAGCACGATCTTCGCCAGCAACACCTCGGGCCTGTCGATCAAGGCGCTCTCCGAGGGCATGCCCGAGGGGCAGCGGGCGAGGTTCTGCGGCGTGCACTTCTTCAACCCGCCGCGCTACATGCACCTGGTGGAGCTGATCCCGACGGCCTACACCGATGCCCAGGTGCTCGACGATCTGGAGGCCTTTCTCGTCACCAGCCTCGGCAAGGGCGTCATCCGCGCCAAGGACACGCCCAATTTCATCGCCAACCGCGTCGGCGTGTTTTCAATGATGGCGACGGTGCACCACGCGCAGCGCCTGGGGTTGCGCTTCGACGTCGTCGACAAGCTGACGGGCCCGTTGCTGGGCCGGCCCAAGAGCGCGACCTTCCGCACCGCCGACGTGGTCGGCCTCGACACCTTTGCCCACGTCGTGAAGACGATGCAGGACACGCTGCCGGGCGATCCATGGCACAAGTACTACGCGATTCCGCAGTGGCTGCAGGCGCTCATCGACCAGGGGGCGCTGGGGCAGAAGAGCAAGCGCGGCGTCTACGTCAAGAAGGGCAAGGACATCCATGTCCTCGACCTCGCGAAGAAGGACTACGTTCCCGCCGACGCCGAGGCCGACGAGGCGGTGGTGGCGCTGCTCAAGAACCGGAACGTCGCCGAAAAATTCGCCCAGCTGCGCGCGAGCCCGCATCCGCAGGCGCAGTTCGTCTGGGCCTGCTACCGCGACGTCTGGCATTACTGCGCCCATCACCTGCAGGACATCGCCAACAACGCGCGCGACGTGGACCTGGCGATCCGCTGGGGCTTCGGCTGGAAGGAAGGCCCGTTCGAGATCTGGCAGCAGGCAGGCTGGAGCCAGGTGGCCGGCTGGATCGCCGAGGACATCAAGGCCGGCAAGACCATGGCGGAGCCGCCGCTGCCGGACTGGGCCGCCGATCCCAACCGCAGCGGGGTCCACACGAAAGACGGCTCGTACTCGCCGGCCACGACCGGCTACCAGGGCCGCTCGCAGCTGCCGGTCTACCGGCGGCAGCCGTTCCCGGACCGGGTGGTCGGGGAAGAGGCGACCTACGGCCACACGATCTTCGAGACCGACGCGGTGAGGTGCTGGCACACCGGCGACGACATCGCGATCCTGTCGTTTAAGTCGAAGCAGCACACCATTGGCGACGACGTGCTGGACGGCACGCTGCAGGCGCTGGACGAAGCCGAGAAGACCTACATGGGCCTCGTGATCTGGCAGACCGAGCCGCCGTTCTCGCTCGGCGCGAACCTGTCCAAAGTCACGGACAGCATGAAGAAGAAGGGTGAGCCGCCGTCGGCGCTGGACAAGATGGTGAAGAAGTTCCGGCGCGAGGCGACGTCGCTGATCATGAAGGCGGCGCGCTCGCTCAACATGGCGGACCGGCTGCAGGCGCCGATCCTGGCGCGCATCGAGCGCGTCGTGGAGCAGTTCCAGCACACGACCCAGCAGCTCAAGTACTCGATGGTGCCGACGGTGGCCGCGGTCGACGGCATGGCGCTCGGCGGCGGCACCGAGTTCATCATGCATTGCGACCGCGCGGTGGCGACGCTGGAGAGCTACATCGGGCTGGTGGAGGTCGGCGTCGGCCTGCTGCCGGCCGGCGGCGGCTGCAAGGAGTACACGCTGCGGGCGGCGCAGGAAGCCCGCGGCGGCGATCTGTTCCCGCACCTGCGGCGTGCGTTCGAGACCATCGGCACCGCCCAGGTCGCGCGCAGCGCGGAGAACGCCAGGGAACTGGGCTACCTGACGGCCTGCGACCGCGTGTTGATGAACCGTTTCGAGCTGCTGCACGTGGCCAAGGCGGAGCTGCGCGCGATGGCCGAGTCGGGCTATCGGCCGCCGTTGAAGCCGGTCGACATCCCGGTGGCCGGGGATTCCGCCATCGCCACGATCAAGGCGCACATGGCGAACCTGCTGGCGGGGGGCTTCATTTCCGATCACGACTTCCTGGTCGGCAGCAAGGTGGCCCACGTGCTGTGCGGCGGCGACGTCACGCCGGGCAGCCTGGTGGACGAGCAGTGGCTGCTGGATCTCGAGCGCGAGGCGTTCATGGAGCTGCTGGCGACGGAGAAGACACAGCAGCGCATTGAGCACACGCTCAAGACGGGAAAACCGCTCAGGAACTGAGGAACGGTTGTTTGAACCGCAGAGGCGCCGAGGCGCAGAGAAAGGCAAGGGCAATGACGTTTCACCGCAGAGGACGCTGAGGATGCAGAGGAGGGCGCATTCGCATGACGTTGGTCTCCTTAGCGTCCTTTGCGTCCTCCGCGGTGAAGGGTTTTTTCTGCGCTCTCTCTGCGCCTCGGCGTCTCTGCGGTAACCAATACGGAGATTGAAAATGGCAAGACAGGTTGAAGATGCCTACATCGTCGCAGTGGCGCGCACGCCGGTCGGAAAGGCGCCGCGCGGCGTCCTGCGCACGGCGCGGCCGGACTCGATGCTGGAGCACGTGCTGCGGGCGGTGCTCGCGCGCGCGCCCAACGTCGATCCCGCGGCCGTCGAGGACGTGATCGTCGGCTGCGCGATGCCGGAGGCGGAGCAGGGCATGAACGTGGCGCGCATCGCGCTGCTGCTGGCGGGGCTGCCGGATTCGGTGCCGGGCATGACGATCAACCGCTTCTGCTCGTCCGGGCTGCAGGCGGTGGCGCTGGCCGCGGACCGCATCCGGCTCGGCGAGGCCGACGTCATGATCGCCGGCGGCACGGAGAGCATGAGCATGATCCCGATGGGCGGCCACAAGATGTCGTTCAACCCCGAGATCTTCGCCAAGGACGAGAACGTCGCCATCGCCTACGGCATGGGCATCACCGCGGAGAAGGTGGCGAGCCGCTGGAAAGTGAGTCGCGAGGATCAGGATGCATTCGCGCTGCAGAGCCACCAGCGCGCGATTTCGGCGATCGAGTCGGGGGCGTTCCGCGACGAGATCGCGCCCTACGCGGTGGTGCAGAAGCGCCCCGACCTCGCCGACCGCGAGATGCGTGAGCACACGCGCGAGGTAGCGCTGGACGAGGGCCCGCGCAAGGACACCTCGCTGGAGGCGCTCGCCAGGCTGAAGCCGGTGTTCGCCGCCAAGGGCTCGGTCACCGCCGGCAACAGCTCGCAGACCTCCGACGGCGCCGGCGCGGTGCTGCTGGCGAGCGGCGCGGCGTGCAAGCGCTACAACCTGACGCCGTTGGGGCGCTTCCTCGGCTATTCGGTGGCCGGCGTGCCGCCCGAGATCATGGGTATCGGGCCCGTGAAGGCGATTCCGAAAGTGCTCGAGCGCTCGGGCGTCAAGCTGGACGACGTCGACTGGATCGAGCTCAACGAGGCTTTCGCCGCCCAGTCGCTGGCGGTGATCCGCGACGTCGGCCTCGACCCGGGCAAGGTGAATCCGCTCGGCGGCGCCATCGCGCTGGGGCATCCGCTGGGCGCCACCGGCGCGGTCCGCACCGCCACCATCATGTGCGGACTCAAGCGGCGCAAGCAGAAGTACGGCATGGTGACGATGTGCATCGGCACCGGCATGGGCGCGGCCGGACTGTTCGAAGCGCTGTAATCACGGAGAGCGGGCGATGAAGACCTGGACTGGCGGGCTGGCAACGGTGGCGTTCATGGCGATCGCCTTCGCCGCGATGGCGGCCGAAGTGGCGGGCGTCAAGCTGGACGACAAGGCGAAGGTCGGCGATGCCGAGCTCGTGCTGAACGGCGCCGGCATCCGTACCAAGGTGTTCTTCAAGGTCTACGTCGGCGCGCTCTACCTGCCGGCCAGGACCGCCGACCCGAAGGCGGCGATCGCCGCGCCCGGGCCGAAGCGCGTGATGATGCACATGCTGCGCGACATCGGCGCCGACAGCCTGGTCGCGTCGCTCAACGAGGGCCTGGAAAAGAACCATACGCCAGCCGAGCTGAAGGCGCTGGAGCCGAAGGTGAAGGAGCTCACCGCGATCCTGACCCAGGACAAGGAGATCAAGGAGGGCACGGTGATCTTCCTCGACGGCATCCCGGGGCAGGGCACCCGCGTCACCGCCAACGGCAAGGTCCGCGGCACCGTCGCCGGCGACGAGCTGTTTCCCGCGCTGCTTCGGGTCTGGCTCGGCGACAAGCCGGCCGACGAGGACCTGAAGAAGGGGATGGTGGGCGGCTGATCAGCCCGAACCGCCGCCGCCAGCGTCCACCGCAGCCATGACGGTGGCCTCCCGAACCCGAACAGCCCGAAGGCGACGAGGCCGAGGCGGCCGCGGGTCTCCCGGCTCTCAGGCCGCGGCGCCCTCGGTGCTGCGCGAAGCGCGCTTCCTTTCGTGCTCTTTCAGGAAGCGCTTGCGGATGCGGATCGACTTCGGCGTGATCTCCACCAGCTCGTCGTCCTCGATGAACTCGACCGCGTACTCGAGCGTGAGCTGGATGGGCGGCGTCAGGATGACGTTCTCGTCCTTGCCGGCCGCGCGCACGTTGGTGAGCTTCTTCTCCTTGATCGGGTTCACCACCAGGTCGTTGTCGCGCGAGTGGATGCCGATCACCATGCCCTCGTAGACCTTGTCGCCGGGCCTGACGAACATGCGCCCGCGTTCCTGCAGGTTGAACAGGGCGTAGGCCACCGCCTCGCCGTCTTCCTGCGACACCAGCACGCCGTTGCGGCGTCCGGGAATGTCGGCCTTGACCGGGCCGTAGTCGTCGAACACGTGGCTCATGAGGCCGCTGCCGCGCGTGAGGTTGAGGAACTCGTTCTGGAAGCCGATCAGGCCGCGCGCCGGGATGCGGTATTCGAGCCGCACGCGGCCCTTGCCGTCGGGCACCATGTCGACGAGCTCGCCGCGACGGCTGCCGAGCGCCTCCATCACCGCGCCCTGGTGCGTCTCCTCGGCGTCGATGGTGAGCATCTCGTAGGGCTCGCAGACCTCGCCGTCGACCACCCGGTTGATCACCTTCGGCCGGCCCACCGCCAGCTCGTAGCCCTCGCGGCGCATGTTCTCGAGCAGGATGGTGAGATGCAGCTCGCCGCGGCCGGAGACGCGGAAGACGTCGGCGTCCTCGGTGTCCTCGACGCGCAGCGCGACGTTGACGTGCAGCTCGCGCTGCAGGCGGTCACGCAGCTGTCGGCTGGTGACGAACTTGCCTTCCTTGCCGGCCAGCGGCGAGGTGTTGACGTGAAAGGTCATCGTCAGCGTCGGCTCGTCCACGGGAAGCCAGGACAGCGCTTCGGGCTGCTCGGGGTCGGCCAGCGTCGCGCCGATCTCCACCGCCTCGATACCGGTCACCTGGACGATGTCGCCGGCCGCCGCCTGCTCCAGCGGCACACGCTCGAGCCCGCGGAAGCCGAACACCTGGCCGATGCGGCCCTTTACCGGCGTTTCGTCGCCCCGCAGCATCGCCACCTCCTGGCCGGGCCGGATCGTGCCGCGGGCGATGCGGCCGACGCCGATGCGCCCGACGTAGGACGAATAGTCCAGCGCGGAAATCCGCAGCTGCAGCGCGGCGTCGGGATCGCCGGCAGGGGCGGGCACGTGGCGCAGGATCGTCTCGAACAGCGGCCGCAGCGTTTCGCCGCGGGCCCCGGGTTCGAGGCTCGCCCAGCCCTGCAGCGCGGAGGCGTAGACCACGGGGAAGTCGAGCTGCTCCTCGCTGGCGCCGAGCTTGTCGAACAGGTCGAAGGTCTGGTTTACCACCCAGTCGGCGCGGGCGCCGTCGCGGTCCACCTTGTTCACCACCACGATCGGCTTCAGGCCCAGCGCGAGGGCCTTGCGCGTGACGAACCGGGTCTGCGGCATCGGCCCGTCGACCGCGTCCACCAGCAACAGCACGCCGTCCACCATCGACAGCACCCGCTCCACCTCGCCGCCGAAGTCGCGGTGGCCCGGCGTATCGACGATGTTGATGTGGGTGCCCTCGTAGTCGACCGCGGTGTTCTTGGCCAGGATGGTGATGCCGCGCTCCTTCTCCAGGTCGTTGGAGTCCATCACGCGCTCCTCGACGTGCTGGTGCGCGGCGAACGTGCCGGCCTGGTGCAGCAGCTTGTCCACGAGCGTGGTCTTGCCGTGGTCGACGTGGGCGATGATGGCGATGTTGCGGATCGGTCGGGCGGTGACCATAACGGGGTGCTCGCTGCGGCGGGGCCGGAAACAAAAAGCCGCGCATTCTAGCACAGGAAGCCGCCGCTTTCGGTGGCGGCGGGCGGGACACGTCTAGGCAGAGGCGCGCGCGGGGGCGGGCAGGTGGGCCCGCAGCAGCGCCAGCAGCTCGGCCGGGTCCACCGGTTTCGAGAGGGCGGCGCGCACGCCGGCGGCGGTCAGCCGCTCGGGGGTGAGGCCGTCGGCGAGGCCGGTGTAGAGGAGGATCGGCAGACCCGGCTTGCGGGCCGCGAGGGCGCGCGCCAGCTCGATGCCCGTCAGCCGCGGCATGGTCTGATCGCTCAGCACCAGGTCGAAGCCGTCCGGGTCCGCTTCGAACAGGGACAGGGCGCTCGCGCCGTCGGCCGCGGCGGCGACCTCGAGCCCCCAGCTTTCCAGAATTTCTCGCATGAACTCGGCCACCATCGGCTCGTCCTCGGCCAGCAGGACGCGGCCGTCGAGCGCCGGCCGCCCGCGGTCCGCCTTGGTTTCGGCCTTCGCCTCGGCCGCACCCGCGGTGCCGGCGGCCAGCGCCGGGAAGAGGACGCGAAACTCCGAGCCATTCCCCGGCTGC
>DATIUV010000002.1:0-2041 GCA_035466595.1 Pelomicrobium sp. | reverse complement strand
GGACGACAACCAGACCGCGGTGACGATCCACGTCCTTCAGGGCGAGCGCGAAGTGTCGGCGGGCAACAAGAGCCTCGGCCAGTTCAACCTGACCGACATCCCGCCGGCGCCGCGCGGGCTGCCGCAGATCGAGGTCACGTTCGACATCGACGCCAACGGCATCCTGCACGTCTCGGCCCGGGACAAGGCCACCGGCAAGGAGAACAAGATCACCATCAAGGCCAACTCCGGCCTGTCCGAGGACGAGATCCAGAACATGGTGAAGGACGCCGAGGCGCACGCCGCCGAGGACCACAAGCAGTTCGAGCTGGTGCAGGCGCGCAACCAGGCCGACAACCTGGTGCACTCGGTGCGCAAGACGCTGAAGGACCACGGCGACAAGGTCTCCGCCGACGAGAAGGCGAAGATCGAGGCCGCCATCGCGGAGGCCGAGACGGCGATCAAGGGCAACGACAAGGACGCCATCGAGGCCAAGGCTAAAGCGCTGGCGGAAGCCTCGCACAAGCTGGCCGAGCAGATGTACGCGGCCGAGCAGCAGGCGGCCGGTGGCGGCGCGGCGGGCGGCGGTGAGGCCGGCGGCGGCAAGAAGGAGGAAGCCGACGTGGTCGACGCCGAGTTCGAGGAAGTCAAGGACAAGAAAGGTTAAGGCGGCGCGACGTACCGGCGTTGCCGTACCGGGCGAGCGCGGCGCGCCGCCCTGACTGGCCGAGGCCAAGCCGACATCCGAAGGATGCCGCTTGACTCGGCCGCTTGCTGTTCACGTTAGAGAAAAAAGCGAGACATGGCGAAGCGCGACTACTACGAGGTGCTGGGCCTGAGCCGCGGCGCTTCCGAGGACGACATCAAGAAGGCGTACCGGCGCCTCGCCATGAAGTTCCACCCGGACCGCAACCCGGACAATCCCAAGGCCGAGGAGCAGTTCAAGGAAGCCAAGGAAGCATTCGAGGTGCTCTCCGACGCCAACAAGCGTGCCGCCTACGACCAGTTCGGCCACGCCGGCGTCGATCATGGCGCGGGGCCCGGCGGGCCCGGCGGTTTCGGCTCCTTCGCCGACGCCTTCGGCGACATCTTCAGCGACATCTTCGGCGGCGCCGGCGGGCGCTCGCGCGCGTCGATGTATCGCGGCGCGGACCTGCGTTACAACCTCGAGATCACGCTGGAGCAGGCCGCCTTCGGCACCGAGACCAAGATCCGCGTGCCGACGATGGCGCAGTGCGAAACCTGCAACGGCTCCGGCGCCAAGCCCGGCACCAGCCCCACCACCTGCCCGACCTGCCACGGCCACGGCCAGGTGCGCATGCAGCAGGGCTTCTTCTCGATCCAGCAGACCTGCCCGACCTGCCGCGGCAAGCACATCGCCACGCCGTGCGGCGACTGCAGCGGCGCCGGCCGCGTGCGCAAGCACAAGACGCTGTCGGTCAAGATCCCGGCCGGCGTCGACGACGGCGACCGCATCCGCCTGTCCGGCGAGGGCGAGGCCGGCGTCAGCGGCGGCCCGCCGGGCGACTTGTACGTCGTCCTGCAGCTCAAGCCGCACCCCGTGTTCCAGCGCGACCACAACGATCTGCACTGCGAGATGCCGGTCAGCTTCGCCACCGCGGCGCTGGGCGGCGAACTCGAAATCCCGACGCTGGAAGGCGCGGCCAAGATCCGCATTCCCGCGGAGACGCAGTCCGGCAAGGTGTTCCGGCTGCGCGGCAAGGGCATCAAGGGCGTGCGCGCGCAGTCGCCGGGCGACTTGATGTGCCACGTCGTCGTCGAGACGCCCGTCAACCTGACCGCGCGGCAGAAGGAGCTGCTCGAGGAGTTCGAGCAGATCTCGATCGACGGCGGCGAGCGCCACAATCCGCGCGCCAAATCCTGGATGGATAAGGTGAAGGAATTCTTTCAGGGCTGATCGACGAACGCCTTCACCTGGACGGGTGGCTCGGCGGCGGCCGGATTTGTCATGCCGGGGCCGCGCAGCGGAGCCCGGAATCCAGAGCTCCTGCTTCGGCCCCTGGATTCCGGCCTGCGCCGGAATGACGAACCGCGCCGTTTT
>DATIUV010000001.1:0-4135 GCA_035466595.1 Pelomicrobium sp. | reverse complement strand
CCCGACAACAAGGCGTGCGAGTGCGGCGCGATCCTGCGCGGCGTGAAGACGCCGCAGGACTGCAAGTTGTTCGGCACGGTGTGCACGCCGGAGAACCCGATGGGCTCGTGCATGGTTTCGTCTGAAGGCGCGTGCGCCGCGCATTTCACCTACGGGCGGTTCCGCGACGCGGCGCGGAGGGCGTGAACGTGTCTTCACCGCAGAGGCGCGGAGGCGCAGAGAAGAGCAAAAGGCTTTTCACCGCAAAGGACGCAGAGGACGCAAAGGGAAGAATCTGTTCTTTTCCTTCGCGACCTTCGCGTACTTGGCGGTTCATCATTGCGTTGTTTCTCTCTGTGCCTCTGTGTCTCGGTGGTGTAAGAAGGAACGACTCATGGGCGGCGTGAAACCCGACTACATCCGCCCCGTCGACTTCAAGCACGGCCGCGTCGACATGACGCACGGCGCCGGCGGGCGCGCGATGGCGCAGCTGATCGAGGAGCTGTTCCTGGCCGCGTTCGACAACCAATGGCTGCGCGAGATGAACGACCACGCGCGCTTCGCGGTGGCGGGCGGCCGCATGGTGATGGCGACCGACAGCCACGTCGTCTCGCCGCTGTTCTTCCCCGGCGGCGACATCGGCTGCCTGTCCGTGCATGGCACCATCAACGACGTGGCGATGGCCGGCGCTCGGCCCCTGTACCTCTCGGCCAGCTTCATCCTCGAGGAGGGCTTCCCGCTCGCGGACCTGAAGCGCATCGTCGAATCGATGGCGCGCGCCTCGATCGAAGCGGGCGTGCCCATCGTCACCGGCGACACCAAGGTGGTCGAGACGGGCAAGGGCGACGGCGTGTTCATCACCACCACCGGCGTCGGCGTCGTGCACGACGGCGTCGACGTCTCGGGCGACCGGGCGCGCCCCGGCGACGCGATCCTCGTCTCGGGCACGATGGGCGACCACGGCGTGGCGATCATGTCGCTGCGCGAGAACCTGGCGTTCGAGACCGCGATCGAGTCGGACACCGCGGCGCTGCACGACCTGGTGCGCTCGATGGTGGGCGCGGTGCCGGGCGTACGCGTGCTGCGGGACCCCACGCGCGGCGGACTCGCCTCGACGCTGAACGAGATCGCGCGGCAGTCGAAGGTCGGCATGGAGATCCGCGAGGAGGCGGTGCCGGTGCGGCCGGAGGTGGACGCGGCGTGCGAGTTCCTCGGCCTCGATCCGCTCTATGTCGCCAACGAGGGCAAGCTCGTCGCGATCTGCGCGGCGGAGGATGCCGACGCGCTGCTCGCCGCGATGCGCGCGCACCCGCAGGGGGCGGAGGCAGCCATCATCGGCCGCGTCACCGACGATCCCCACGGCTTCGTGCAGATGGTCACCGGCTTCGGCGGGCGGCGCAACGTCGACTGGCTGACCGGCGAGCAGCTGCCGAGAATATGCTGACTCGGAACCACTGAGACTTAGAGACGCAGAGAAATGCAAAGGCCTTTTCACCGCGGAGGACGCAGAGGACGCGGAGGAAGACAGGTGCTTTTTCCTTTCCTTCCTTCGCGTCCCTTTCGGTTCACGGCCGAGCGTGTTTTCTCCGCGCCTCGGCGCCTCTGCGCTGAGGACGCCGTTGCCGCTCTCAGCCACCGCGGATGTGCGGCAGAGCGACTGTTTAACCGCAGAGACACAGAGACGCAGAGAAATGCGAAGATTTTTTGACCGCCAGGGACGCCAAGTGCGCGAAGCAAGGCAATTGCCGGGTCTTCCTTTGCGTCCTTCGCGTCCTTTGCGGTTCCATGTATTTCTCTGCGCCCCCGCGTCTTTGCGTTGAAAAGTGGCAAGCATGCGCATCCTGTTCCTGACCCACAGCTTCAACAGCCTGACGCAGCGGCTCTACGTCGAGTTGACGCGCGACGGCCACGAGGTGTCGATCGAGTTCGACGTCAACGACGCCGTCAGCGAGGAGGCGGTGGCGCTGTACCGGCCCGACGTGATCGTGGCGCCGTTCCTGAAGCGCGCGCTGCCGGAGTCGATCTGGGCAAGCCACCTGTGCCTGGTCGTGCACCCGGGACCGCCGGGCGATCGTGGCCCGTCGTCGCTGGACTGGGCGATCCTGGAAGGCGCGGCCGAGTGGGGCGTCACGGTGCTGCAGGCCGACGGCGAGTTCGACGCCGGCCCGATCTGGGCCAGCGCGACGTTCCCGATGCGGGCGGCCAGGAAGTCGAGCCTGTACCGCAACGAGGTCACCGGCGCGGCGGTCCGCGCCGTGCGCGAGGCGCTGGCGCGCGTCGAGGGCGGCGCGTTCCGCCCGCAGCGGCTCGCGGCGGACGACTCGCGCATCCGCGTGCGCCCGCTGGTGCGGCAGGCCGACCGCGCCATCGACTGGTCGCGCGATTCCACCGAAGTCGTGCTGACGAAACTGCGCGCCGCCGATTCGTTTCCCGGCGTGCTGGATACCCTGTTCGAGACCGCGTTCCATCTCTACGGCGGCCATGCCGAGCCGCGCATCGCCGGCACCCGCCCCGGCGAGGTGATCGCCCAGCGCGACGGCGCGATTTTGCGCGCGACCGCGGACGGCGCCGTCTGGATCACGCATCTGAAGCGAGCCGGCGACGCGGCGGCATTCAAGCTGCCCGCGACCCTGGCGCTGGGCGAGCTCGCGGCGCGCATCCCGGAGGCCGACGCCGGCCCGCTGCTCGCGGCGCCCGGCGACGGCTGGCGCGAGATCACCTGGGAGGAGAAGGCCGGCGTCGGCTATCTCGCCTTCGACTTCTACAACGGGGCCATGGGCGTCGCACAGTGCCGCCGGCTGCAGGCGGCGATCGAGGCGGCGTCGCAGCGCCCGGTCGGCGTGCTCGTGCTGCTCGGCGGCGAGGACTTCTGGTCCAACGGCATCCATCTGAACCTCATCGAGGCGGCCGCCAGCCCGGCGGATGCATCGTGGGAGAGCATCAACGCCATCGACGACGTCGCCCGCGCCATCCTCACCAATGAGCGTCAGCTCACGATCGCCGCGCTGCGCGGCAACGTCGGCGCCGGCGGCGTGTTCCTGGCGCTGGCCGCGGACCGCCTGCTCGCGCGCGGCGGCGTGGTGCTCAATCCGCACTACAAGGGCATGGGCAACCTGTTCGGCTCCGAATACTGGACCTATTCGCTGCCACGCCGCGTCGGCTGGGAGCGCGCGCGCGCGATCACGCAGAACCGCCTGCCGCTCGACGCGGCCGCGGCGCGGGCGGCGGGGCTCGCCGACGACGTGCTCGACGGCGATCCGGCGCGCTTCGCCGCGCAGGTGGCGCGATACGCCGAGCGCCTCGCCGAGGCGCCGGACTTCCCCGCGCTGCTGGGAGCGAAGCGAGCCCGCCGCGCCGAGGAGGAGCGGGTGAAGCCGCTCGAGCGCTACCGCGAGGAGGAGCTCGAGCGCATGCGGCTCAACTTCTACGGCTTCGATCCGAGCTACCACGTGGCGCGGTCCAACTTCGTGCGCAAGGTGCCGCATTCTTGGACGCCGCGGCACCTGGCGCTGCACCGGCGGCTGGGCTTCGTGCCGCCGCGGGAGCGCGCGGCATGAGCGCCTTGCCGCCGGTCCTGGTGGTGGACGACGAGCCGCGCTCGCAGGAAGCGCTGCGCCGGGCGCTCGACGAGGAGTTCGAGGTCCTCACCGCCGGCAGCGCCGCGGAGGCGCGCGGCGTGCTCGAGCGCGAGACGGTTCAGGTGGTCCTCTGCGATCAGCGCATGCCCGGCATGACCGGGGTCGAGTTCCTCAAGGAGGCGCGCGGCAAGTGGCCGGACGCCGTGCGCATGATCGTCTCGGCCTACACCGACGTCGACGACATGATCGCCGGCATCAACGATGCCGGCATCTACCAGTTCGTGCTGAAGCCCTGGCACCCGGAGGCGCTGCTGCTGGCGGTGCGCGGCGCGGCGCGGATGCACGACCTGCAGCTGCAGACGCACGCGCTCAACCTGGAGCTGCGGACGGCCGAGCCCGTGCTGGCCCAGCAGGTGCGCGGCCGGCGCGCCGAGGCGCGGCGCCGCGGCCAGCTGGATCGCATCCGGCGCGCGTCCGGTAGCCCGCTGGAGGAGCTGTGCGGGCTGGTGGAAGCGGTGGCGGGCTACGACCTGCCGATCCTGATCACCGGCGAGTCGGGCACCGGCAAGGAGCTCATC